>NZ_JPGM01000016.1:0-154240 GCF_000731655.1 Burkholderia sp. MSh2
GGTGGGCGGTGGGCAGCGGGCAGCAGGCAGCAGGCAGCAGGCAGCAGGCAGCAGGAAGCAGGAAGCAGGAAGCAGGCAGCAGGAAGCAGGCAGCAGGCAGCAGGCAGCAGGCAGCGGGCAGCGGGCAGCAGGCGACATACGCCCGCCTCGTCGCCGGAACCGCGATCGCACGAGCGTCCCGTCGTGCGGCGCGGCATCGTCGCGGGCTGCCTTCGGCCGCCCGCGTTCATCCTTTCGGCTGATACCGGCGCCCGCCCGCGCCGCCTAAAGTGACCGGGAACACCACCTTTCCGGAGAACGACATGACGCACCCGCCACCCCGCACGATCGCGATCACCGGCGCCGGCACCGGTATCGGCGCCGCCTGCGCGCGCCGCTTCGCCAGCCGCGGCGACCGCGTCGTGCTGATCGGACGGCGCCCGGCGCCGCTCGACGCGCTGGCCGCCGAAACCGGCGGCCTCGCGCTGGCCGGCGATGCCGCGAGCACCGCCGACTGGGCCCGTTTCCTGCCGGCCGTCGCCGCACGCTTCGGGCGCGTCGACACGCTCGTCGCGTGCGCGGGCGGCCACGGGCTCGGCCGCGCGGACGAAACCGACGACGCGCAATGGCGCGACGCGATGCACGCGAACCTCGACACCGCGTTCGTCAGCGCGCGCGCGTGCCTGCCGGACCTGATCGCGCAGCGCGGCAGCATCGTGCTGGTCGCGTCGATCGCCGCGCTCGCGGCCGGGCCCGGCGTGTGCGGCTACACGGTCGGCAAGCACGCGCTGCTCGGGCTCGCGCGCTCGCTCGCGCGCGACTACGGGCCGCACGGCGTGCGGGCGAACGCGGTCTGCCCGGGCTGGGTCCGCACGCCGATGGCCGATGCGGAAATGGCGCCGCTGATGTCGGCGCACGGCGACACGCTCGACGGCGCCTATGCGCGCGTGAGCGCCGACGTGCCGCTGCGGCGCGCGGCCGACCCGGACGAAATCGCGGCCGTCTGCGCGTTTCTCGCGTCGCCGGACGCGTCGTTCGTGACCGGCGCGACGCTGGTCGCGGATGGCGGCGCGACGGTCGTCGACGTGCCGACGCTCGCGTTCGACGCGCCCTGACACGCCCTGACGCGACGGGCGCACACGGGTGCACACGGACGCACACGGGCGCGCCGACCGCGCGTCGCCGCGTGGCCGGCGGCATGACGTTCCCACGCTCACGCGTGCCGCCCCGTCCTGCCGCCCGCCGGCACGCGCGCATTTCCCGCCGGCGAAAATCCGCTACCATCGACCGATCCCGCCGCCCGGCACGGCCTCACCGTTCGGATCTCGATGAACATCCGGTTCCTTGAAACCTTCGTCTGGCTCGCGAAGCTGGAAAACTTCCGGCTCACGGCCGAGAAACTGCACACGACGCAGGCCGCCGTGTCGAGCCGCATCGCGTCGCTCGAGGAAGCGTTCGACGTCCGCCTGTTCGACCGCAACACGCGTTCGGCCACGCTCACGCCCGCGGGGCGGCGCATGCTGGCCTATGCGGAGCGGATCGTGCGGCTCGACGGCGAAATGCGGCGCGACATCGACGCGGCGAGCGACGCGGGCCTGATCCGGATCGGCGTGATCGAATCGATCGTGCACAGCTGGTTCCCCGCGCTGATGGCGCAACTGCGCGAACGCTACCCGCGCCTCGACGTCGAAATCACGAGCGACACCACGCTGCACCTGATCCGCCTGCTCAGCACCGACGGCGTCGACCTGATCCTGCAGACCGACCCGGTGCCGGGCCCCGACTTCACGAACCTGCCGCTATGCGAATTCCCGGTGCGCTGGGCGGCGAGCCCGCGCCTCGGGCTCGGCGGCCGGCCGCTCGACGTCGCGCGCCTCGCCGAATTCCCGATCATCAGCTTCTCGCGCCACTCGGGGCCGCACGCCACGATCGAGCGGCTGTTCGCGGCCGTCGAGCGGCCGGCCAGCATCAACTGCATCACGTCGGTCGCCGCGATGATCCGCCTCGTCGCCGACGGCTTCGGCGTGGCCGCGCTGCCGCCCGCGATCATCGGGCGCGAGCTGCACGAAGGCGCGCTCGAACTGCTCGACGTCGCTCCCGAATTCCCCGCGCTGCCGCTCGTCGCGACGTATCGCAGCCAGGGCCTGCCGGTGGCCGCGCGCATCGCGGAGCTGGCAAGCGAAGTCGCGCGAGCGACGGCCGCCGCCGCGAGCGTCGCGAAGCCGGCTCCGTCAGCCGCATCCGGCGCCGCCGCCCGGCCCTCCGGCAAGGCAACCCGCGCCCACGCGAAAAAGAAAGCGCCGGCAACGCCGGAGCGCACCGCGCAAGCCGCACCGCGCGCCACCCCCGCGCGCCCCGCCGCGAAACGCCGCCCGCGCCGCTCATAAGAAAACCTGTTCACCGCGAATTTGTTTTCTTGTTGGACGGGCGCGGCCCGTCTTCGTGACACTGCGGTTCCTGACACCGCCCCCGTCACGAGGAACCCCGCGATGACCCGCCTTTCCCTTCCACACGGCCAGCTCTGCGTCTGGACCGATATCGACCCCGCGCACGAAGCCGATTTCAACGCGTGGTACGACCGCGAGCACATGCAGGAACGCGTCGCGATTCCCGGCTTCACGCACGCGCGCCGCTTTCGCGCGACCGATCGCGGCCCGCGCAAATATCTCGCGCTGTACGTGACGGACACGCTCGACGTGTTCCGCGGCGACGCGTACCGGCGCGCATTCACGCAGCAGACCGCATGGTCGCTCGCGAACTTCGAGCGCATGACTGGCACGCAGCGGCGCGTCGGCGAACTGACGATCGAGGCCGGCGACGGCGAAGGCGTCCATCTCGCGCTGTTCGTGCTGCCGCCGGACCGCATCGACGCCGCGGTACTGCGCGCGGGCTTCGACGACGCACTGCACGAACCGGGCATTCACGCCGCGCGACTCTTCCGCACCGCGCCCGACCTGTCCGCGCCGATCGGCGCCGCCGTGGCCGCGCGGCCGGCCGCCGATGCGCTCGTACTGATCGAAGGCAGCGACGCGGACGCGACGCGCCGCGTGGCCGCCTCGCTCGCCGGGCATGACGACGTGCGCACCTTCGACCTGCTGTGGCGCGCCGTCGCGCCGCTGCACGTCGCGCGCGGCGGCGCCGCAACCGGGCCGGCCGACGCGACTGCCGCTGCCGCCGTTCAGCCGGCCTGATCGACCCGCCCGCCGCACCGCCTGCGCAATGCGCGCCGCCCCATCGGCCCCGTGCCTTCCACCGTCTTCCGTCACGACCAGCCCGACACCATGAACACGCTCGCCCAGCCCGCCGCCCGCGCGCCCCGCCGCGTCCGCAACAGCCGACTCGCGACCGCGAGCATGATCGGCACGTCGCTCGAGTGGTACGACTTCACGATCTACAACACGCTCGCCGCGCTCGTCTTCAACCATCTGTTCTTCCCGTCGGTCGATCCGCTGGCCGGCACCCTCCTCGCGTTCTCGACCTATGCGGTCGGCTACGTGTCGCGCCCGCTCGGCGGCTTCGTGTTCGGCAACCTCGGCGACCGCATCGGCCGCCGCGCGGTGCTGATGCTCACGCTCGTCCTGATGGGCGTGACGACCGCGCTGATGGGCGCGCTGCCGACCTATGCGCAGGCCGGCATCCTGAGCCCGGTCCTGCTCGTCGCGCTGCGCTTCGTGCAGGGCGTCGCGCTCGGCGGCGAATGGGCCGGCGCGGTGCTGCTGTCGGTGGAGCACGGCGACCAGAAGCGGCGCGGGCTGTCCGCGTCGTGGACGCAGATCGGCCCGTCGTTCGGCACGCTGCTCGGCACCGGCTGCATCGCGCTCGTGACGCTGTCGACCACGTCCGCCGATTTCCTGTCGTGGGGCTGGCGCCTGCCGTTCGCGGCCAGCGCGCTGCTGGTCGTGTTCGGCTTCTGGCTGCGGCGCGGCGTCGACGAGACGCCGCAGTTCGAGGCGCTCGCCGAATCGCATGCGACCGCCGAGGTCCCCGTCGCCGACGTGCTGAAGTACCACGGCAGGCGCCTGCTGATCGCGGGCGGCTCGCGGATCGGTTCGGACGTGCTGTACGCGCTGATCGTCGTGTTCACGCTCACCTACGTGACGACCGTGCTGCACCTGTCGCGCCCCGTCGCGCTGACGGCCGTGATGGTCGGCACAGCCTGCAACGCGCTCGCGGTGCCGTTCTTCGGCGCGCTGTCGGACCGCTTCGGCCGCCGGCCCGTGTATCTCGCCGGCGCGCTGGCCGGCATCGTGTGGGCGTTCGTGTTCTTCGCGATGCTCGATTCGGCGCGCCCCGCCACGATCGTCGCGGCGGTTGCGATCGGCCTCGTGATCCACGCGGTGATGTACGGCCCGCAGGGCGCGTTCGTGACCGAGCAGTTCCCGACCCGCGTGCGCTATGCGGGCGCGTCGCTCGCCTACACGCTCGCCGGCATCGTCGGCGGCGGCTTCGCGCCGCTGGCGATCACCGCGCTGTACCGGCAGACGGGCGCGACGACGGCCGTGTCGCTGTACGTGAGCGCCGCGCTCGTCGTCACGTCGATCGCACTGCTCGCCGCGCGCGAAACCGCGCACCGGCCGCTCGAGGATTGAGCAGTGCCGCCGCGCCGGTTCATTCAATCGCACTCCATATGGATACCCGCATGCCTACTCTGTCGTTCAACGTGATTCCCCTGCAAGGCTCGCCGGCCGCGCTCGACGTCGAGATCGAACGCGTCGTGATCGCCGGCTGGGCCGGCCGCGACCCGGCGGCCATCCGCGCGCATATCGACGAACTCGCGGCGCTCGGCGTCGCACCGCCGTCGACCACGCCCTGCTTCTATCGCGTATCGGCCGCGCTGCTCACGCAAGCGCCGGCGATCGGCGTGCTCGGCGCGCGCTCGGGCGGCGAGATCGAATGCGTGCTGATCGACACCCCGGCCGGCACGCTCGTGACCGTCGGCTCCGATCATACCGATCGCGAAGTCGAGGCATACGGCGTCGCGGTGTCGAAGCAGGTGTGCGCGAAACCGCTCGGCCGCGACGCGTGGCGTCATGCCGATGTCGCCGCTCACTGGGATGCGCTGGAAATGCGTGCGTGGCTGATCGCGCGCGACGGCGCACGGACGGCGTACCAGCACGGCGCGGTGAGCGGCCTGCTCGCGCCGGACGCGCTGTGGCAACGGTTCGACGACCGCCGCACGATGCCCGCGCGCTGCGCGATGTACGGTGGCACGGTTGCCGTGCATGGCGCAATCGCGGCGATGCGCGACGGCGATGCGTTCGAGATGGAATTGCACGATCCGGTGCTCGGACGCAGCCTGAGGCACCGGTATGCGGTCGAGGTGCTGCCTGTCGTGGCATAGCGGCCGGCGCACCTCGCACGGCCCGCGGGCGCGGCGGCATTGCACCGCAGCGCCTGAGCCTACCGGTACGGCTGGAAGCAGTGGTAGTCCGGAAAATTGACCTGCGAGTTCTCGCAATAGAGGACACCGACCAGGTCGGTGCACCCGCTCAACGTGAACACGATGGCCCCTGCCATCCACGCCTTCCATCCGAAGCACGACATCGCGCCCCCCGTTTTCGCGTTATGAGTATCGACTGTCATGATGCGCATCGGACGCGCGCGGCTTTGTGGAGAATTGTGGTTCCACGGGTTGTTCACCTCGCGATGACGCCCGCGCCGGCCCGCGCACGGCCGCCGACGCCCGACACGGTCGCGGCGCGAAAGATGGCGGCGGCGGTCGACCCGCACGCCGCCGCCCTTCACGCCTTGAACGTGATCCACGGCTTCAGCCTGACCGCGCTGCGGATCAGGCCCGCCTGCTCCTGCGCATCGATCACCGGCCCGATCGGCTTGTAGGCCTCCGGCGCTTCCTCGATCCGGCGTTCGTCGCGCAGCGTCACGCATCGCCACGTACCGGGCGCCTGCTCCGTACGCATCCGCCGCACCGCCTGCCGGCGCACGCTGCGGCCGGCCCCGTGGCTGCATGACCACAGCCAGTCGGGATGGCCGAGCCCGACCGCGAGAAACGACGCGTCGCCCATCGATCCGGGAATCAGCGCGAGATCGCCGTCGCGCGCGGGCGTCGCGCCCTTGCGATGGACGTTCATCCCGTTCTCGCGCAGCACGACGTTGTGCGGCACGTCGACCACGAGCGCCGAGCGGGTCTCGCCGGTGAGCTCCGCCAGCTCCTGCCGCACCATCTCCGCGAGCACGACGCGGTTCAGCCACGCATAGCGCGCGGCCGTGCCCATCGCGACCAGGTATTCGTGCGCAAGCTCGCCGGACAGGCCGTACAGCCCGCTTTCCGGATGCCGGACACCCGCCGGCCAAGCCGCGCGCGCCCGGTCCATCCAGCGGCGCCCGACGTAGAAGCCGACATCGCGCGAGCCGCTGTGGATCATCACGACGACATCGTCCTTCGCGAGTCCCGCGCGGTAGGCCGCGTGCCGGTCGAACACGGCGTCGACAACCTGCAGTTCGACGAAATGATTGCCGGACCCCGGGGTCCCGAGGCAAGGATCGCGGAATACCTCGCGCGACCCGACGTGTGCGTCAGGCGCGTATTTCGCGCTGCCGTCGAACCGGTCGAGGCCGATGCATGCGGACAGTTCGTCGATGAGCCGATCGCGGTCGACGTGCTGCCAGAGCCCCTGCCGCGCGACGCGATCGACGAATGCCGCCGGGCCCGCATCGAACAGCGCACGGAACGCGTCGCCGGCGACCGGCACGTCGCGCCGATCCGCGAGAATCGCGCGCGTGAGCCGCTCGACGAGCGCCGTCTCGAACGGCGCGAGCGCCGACCGCGTGAGGCCCGTGGTGACGAGACGCATCCCGCAATTGATATCGGTGCCGATCGCGGCGGGAATCACGAACGCATCGTCGGTCGCGACGATCGAGCCGACCGGCGCGACCCCGCCCGGATGAAAATCGGGCGTCGCGCAGGCCTTGCAGACGCCGTGATGGCCGTCCGGCGAACGGACGGCCGCGAACGCGAGCAATTGCCGGACGGCCTTCTCCTCGAGCGGGAGCGCATCGGGCAACAGGACGGACGCCTGCGACCGTTCATTGCGCAGGTGGTAAATGCCGGCCTGACGGTCGACATGGATGCCTTGCCGTTGCAAGGCTTTCTTCAAGCGGGGAAATATGGACATCGCTGCTGGAAAAGAAAAAGGTACGACGCGACCTCCGGCATTCCGGCGGTCGTGGGTACCTTCCCGCAGCAGCGTCAAGGAAGGAAGCGCGGATCATAGCAGAACGCGGCGGCCGCCGCGACCGCCGTTGCTTACTTCAGACACCCCAGCCCCGCCAGCGTCGTTTCCACCGCCGTATCGAGCGGCGTCACCGGCTCGCGGCCGAGCAGCGCGGTCACCCGCGCGTTGTCGAGCCGGATCGGCTCGCGCCACAGGTAGCGCATCTCGAGCATTTCGCGCAGCGTCGTGACGAACGGCGCCGCGGCCCACACGAACCACCACGGGAACTTGCGCACCGCCGGCCGCAGCCCGTGCCGCTGCGCGACGCGGCGCACGGCTTCCGCCATCTGCGTGCCGTCGGCGTCCCAATGTCCGCCCAGGTGAAAGCGCGCGAACGGTTCCAGCGCGGCGCGCCGCTCGATCAGCTCGACCATCGTTCGCGCGGCGTCCGGCACGTACGACCATTGATGCCCGACGCCGCGCCGCCCCGGCAGGCTGACGACCCTGACCGGCCGCCCGGCCTTCACGAACCCTTGCGCGAACCAGCTGTTGCCGACGACTTTCGGCCCGAAGAAATCGCCGGCGCGCACGATGATCGTGCGGACGCCGTCCGCGGCCGCGTCCTGCAGCCGGCGCTCGAGCTCGACACGGATCGCGCCCTTGCGCGTCCACGGATGCTGCGGCGCGTCCTCGCGCAGCACCGGAAACGCATCGGCGCCGTAGTTGTAGACCGTGCCCGGCAGCACGACGGTCGCCTGCTCCGCCTGCGCCGCCGCGATGGTGTTGTCGATCATCGGCAGCACCTGCCCGGCCCAGTTCCGGTAGCCGGGCGGATTGACGGCGTGCACGATCACGCTGCAACCGCGCGCGGCGCGGATCACCGCGTCGCGATCCATCGCGTCGCCGCGCAGCCATGCGATGCCGTCGCGCTCCACCTCCCCGGCATCGAGCCCGCGCTTCAGCGCGCGCACCTGCCAGCCGGCATCGCGCAACTGCCGTGCGACTTCGCCGCCAATCCCGCCGCTCGCGCCGAGCACGAGCGCCTGTCGTTGCGTCCCGCCTGCGTTCGTTGCCATTGCCGCTCTCCCTGAATGAACCGTCGTGATGCGCATTCTGGCGCGCCGGCAGCTAACAAGGAATTGCCGAACCTGGTTGATCGGCTATACATTTATGCATGACCACAGACCTGAACTGGGAACGCTACCGCACCTTCCTCGCCGTGCTGACAGAGGGGTCGCTGTCCGGCGCGGCGCGTGCGCTTGGCATCACGCAGCCGACGGCCGGCCGGCACGTCGCGGCGCTCGAGGCCGCGTTCGGTCAGACGCTGTTCACGCGCTCGCCGTCGGGCCTGCTGCCGACCGAGGCGGCGCTCGCGCTGCGCGGCCATGCGGAGGCGCTGCGCAGCGCGGCCGCCGCGTTCGAGCGCGCGGCCGCGAGCCACGGCGCCGGCGTGCGCGGCATCGTGCGAATCTCGGCCAGCGACGTGATCGCCGTCGAAGTGCTCCCGCCGATTCTCGCGCAATTGCGGCGCAGCCATCCGGGGCTCGTCATCGAGCTGGTGCCGACCGACCGCATCCAGGACGTGCTCAAGCGCGAGGCCGACATCGCGGTCCGGATGGCGCCGCCCGCGCAGGAGGCGCTCGTTGCGCGGCGCATCGGCGAAATCGATGTCGCGATGTATGCGCGCGACGACTACCTGGCGCGCAACGGTACGCCCGCGACGCTCGACGAACTCGCGCATCACGCGCTGATCGGCTTCGACACGGTCACGCCGTTCATCCGCTCGGCGGGGCGCGGCCTGCCGCAGTGGAAGCGCGACGCATTCGCGCTGCGCACCGACAGCAACCTCGCGCAGCTCGCGATGATCCGCGCCGGCTACGGGATCGGCTTCTGCCAGACGGGGCTCGCGCGACGCGACGCGCGGCTCGTGCGCGTGCTGCCGGACGGCCCCGCGATGCAGCTGGAAACCTGGGTCGTGATGCACGAGGACCTGCGCACGAGCCCGCGCTGCCGGGCGGTGTTCGATGCGCTGGTGCGGGGGTTGCTTGAGTACGTCGACGGCGAACAAGTGTGACGGTGGTGCGCCACGAAGGGGCACAACAGCACCTCTCTCGCCTGCGTCACTGCCCCCGCCCTCCGGTTCGGACAATCCATAGCTGCCTGAGCAGAACGCGTGCGCGGTCGACGCAACGATTGCCTTATTCAGCGCTGTACAAGCCCTTGTAATCAAGGTGGCCAAACATGTACGAATATCCCACCGCATCTTGCAGCCCTTCATTAAAGCCGGCCACCCACAGCGCCGCTGGCGCACTTCTGATCGCCATTCCAATGAAGTCCGGCTTTGCAATGCCCATCATGAGCAGGGATCGATTGAGGCCGAGCAGCATTAACGAGCCCGCACCGCCAAATAGGTAACCTCCGGCCCCTTGGAAGTAGACCGTCCCTCCTTCGAGATTCTTGGGGTCCGTCAGGTCTACGCCCTTGAACGAATCCGTCAGGAAAAGTTTGCCAGTGCTTGTAAATTCGGTGGTAGCCCCCGTGCCGCTCAAGGAATCATTCTTTATCACTATTCGCGGAAGAGATAATTTTGAAAATTTTACAAGTGAAGCCAAAGCAACCGATCTTCCAATTCCGAATCCAGCGTAAACATATCGATGCGATTCGCCTTGAACATCACTAATCGCAAACATACCGACCTCGGAATTGAATGGACCATAACCAACCCCGGAGCCGGCACTTGTATTGAATTTCCATCGGCTCCTTCTTAAAATCATTTCCCAAGATCCTCTCTAAACCGAACACCTCTAAATCCCGCGATCAAAGCGACTATCGCCAGAAACGCCAATAGCAATATGTAATCCCAGTGATCCGCAAAGGTATCAATCGTCACCGACCCTTCCGGGTCGTCGCGGTAGTAACGCACCTGCGTGGATTGACCGATCTCCAAGCTCCACCATGAGCTCACTGAAGTTTCGTAATGCCGTCCATCCTGCACATCGAATACGATCACTGGATGATGTTTACCGAATCCGAAATGAGCCACCTGTCCGGCAGTGACTTCCGAGGTCGAGAGGAAACGAATATTCGAGATTACACAGTAGGCCGTTACTACGGCGAGGACGCCTCCAATCAACAACGCAAAATGATTTCGCCGCCTCATCGATCTCGATTCTCTTTGATGTCAAAGCTTGCCGTTACGGTCCCTGCGCTTCCACCCAAGCCGCCTTGCAAAGTATATTCTTGCTTGACTCGCGAAAATGAAAGGCTCACATGCTCACAATAGCTGCTTTCAGCGACAATCGGCTGAACCTCCGTGATCACAACATCTTCCATTGTGATTTTCAGGAAATCCAATGGGATTCCACCAGACTTCCTGGCCGTCAGCACGACCTTGGGAATATGCCGCCCCGTCAGACAGTAGCGCATAAGGTTAGGACTTGCCCGATCAATTTGATGAATAAATTCAAGATCGTTAATTGTTGCTTTTCCAGCCCCACCACCCGCCCCGGAAAGCATCGACGACTGCTGAGATATCTTCCATCTCCATCCATCTATTTGAATCTCGTCCCGATGAAACTCATCCTGCGATTCACCGGAAATCCCGTCGATCCTGACAAACATATCCGACATGGTGCCTCCAGACACAACAACGCCAAAAATTTGACAAATCCGTAATAGTCACATCGCACGACACTACCATGTCGCCGCCCCCATTAATCTCAATATTGTCGAGACAAGGTAGCGACAGAATGGAGGGGCGAATGTGGAATCATCACAATAGCTTCACAAGCAAACCGTGCTCCGGCTCGAAATCCGTCCACGTCAATCGGTGTGCACCGGCAGTTGATCGGCAACTCACTGCATCGCGCCAGTTGGCACGACAAGCACAACGGACACGGGACATCCGGATTCGAACAATCTTCGGACCCGTATCGCTCGACAACATGATGCGACTGAGATCGCGGCCTCCAATCGATCGACGTCGATCAGGTCGCAGCCAATGACCGTGCGGGCCGTTGCGTCGATGCGCCCGACGTACGCCACGTCCAGTCGATTCAAGTGTGGGAGTAGATCAGTGTCGCACTCGAGCGATTAATCCAATTCGGCAACCTGGTATTTTTTATTCGGCAATCGTCCCCGGGGAATTGTGACCTTGGGTCAGACTTCGCCTCCCTGTATGCAGGGGTAGCCCGTCAATCCAGTGAGGAAGATACGAGTGGGTAGACACGATGACACGGGTGGCAGACTGCAATTAACGCCCAATCCGGCAGTCCTCCAGCCCCTGCCACCGCCTCGCGCATTGAGAAGAAAGCGTGCGGCTGATGTCCGGCCTGCCGGACCAGACGTGCGGGCTTTCGCATTTCAGACCGGCACGCCTGAACCGTCATCCGGCTCGAAACCGCTTCACATCAGCAATTGCCTCGACAGCACCTCACGCGCCTGGGTGACGGTGTCGCGTTCGCCCGGCATCGGCGGCGTCAGCGAAAACACCGCATCGGGCAGCGGCGGCAGCCGGTATTTCGCGCCCAGCCGCATCATGCCCTCGCCGATCGCCGACGCGCACAGGCAGCCGACGCCGAGCCCCGCCGCGAGCATCGACTGCAGCCCCGCGACACCCGATGCGCTGTGCACGAGCCGGTACGGCCGGTGCTGCTCGTCGAGCGAGCGCACCGCGATCTGATGCATCATGCAGTCGTCCGGCAGCAGCACGAGCGGCAACGGCTCGGGCAACTGCTCGGCAAGCGCCGGCGATGCGATCCAGGACAGCGGCTCGCGCCTCAGCACCCAGCGCGTATCGGCCGACGCGGGCCGGAACGGCCCGCTCGACAGGTTCATCACCACGCCGAGATCGACCTGCCCCCGCGCATGCGCGGCCTCGATGTCCGCGCTCTTCATCGCGCTCACATGCAGGCTCAGTTGCGGGTAGCACTCCCGCAACCGCGCGAGCAGGCCCGCGACTTCGTTCGTCCGGTAGTAATCGGTGATCGCGACGCGCAGCTCGCCCCTGATCGCCTGCCCACGCATCTCGTCGAAGGCCGCCTCGTTCAGCGCGACGATGCGCCGGGCGTGCTGCAGCAGCCGCGAACCGGCCGGCGTCGGCTCGACGCCGCGCTTGCTGCGCACGAACAGCGGCACGCCCGCGCGCAATTCGAGCTTGCGCACCTGCTCGCTGACCGTCGACTGCGACAGGTGCAACTGCGGCGCGGCGGCCGTGAGGCTGCCGGCGTCGGCGACCGCCGCGAAGGTACGCAACTGATCCAGGTCGAAACCGCGCATCGTCCACCCCCATCCATCGATTTACCCGATGGATGCTACCACTCTTTCCCGCTTTTCCGATTCCTTGCGACCACCCAGAATGTCGGTCAATCGCCTGCTCCCGGCCGAACCGGCGCTTCCGGCGCCGCGCCGGCCGGGATGCAGCCCTCATTCTTCGGGACCGACTTCCATGACACACGACACCCTTGCCCCCTGCGCGCCGGCCGGCGCGGCCGCCGCGGCGACGCCGCGCAGCCACCACGGCTGGGCGCTGGTGGTGCTGCTGATCGGCGCGATTCTGCCGCCGCTCGACTACTTCATCGTGAATCTCGCGCTGCCGGCGATCCGCGACGGCATCGGCGCGCGTCCGGCGGAGTTGCAGATGGTCGTGTCGGCGTACGCGTGCGCGAACGCCGTCGCGCAGATCACCGGCGGCCGCCTCGGCGACCTGTACGGCCGCAAGCGCATGTTCATGATCGGGATGGCCGGCTTCGTGCTTGCGTCGACGCTGTGCGGGCTCGCCGACAGCGGAGCCGTCCTCGTCGGCGGCCGCGTGCTGCAGGGCCTGTTCGCCGCGACGCTCGCGCCGCAGGTGCTCGCGACGATCCGCAGCGTGTTCAGCCCGCAGGAACAGGTGCGCGTGATGGGCTTCTACGGTTTCGCGTTCGGGCTCGCGGCCGTGATCGGCCAGCTCGGCGGCGGCGCGCTGATCAGCCTGCATCCGTTCGGGCTCGGCTGGCGCGCGATCTTCCTCGTCAATCTGCCGATCGGCATCCTTGCGCTGCTCGGCAGCTGGCGCTTCATCCCCGAAAACCGGCCGCCGCGCGGCCAGCGCATCGACGTGCCGGGCACGGTGCTGCTGTCGCTGTTCCTGCTGATGCTCGTGTACCCGCTCACACACGGCCGCGAGGCCGGCTGGCCGCTGTGGATGGTCGCGTGCCTCGCCGGCGCGCTGCCGATGCTCGGCGCGCTGCTCGCGGTCGAGACGCGCCGGCTCGCCGGCGGCGGCGATCCGCTGCTCGACGTGCGGCTGTTCCGCAATCCGGTCGTCGCGCTCGGGCTCCTGCTCGCGTTCCTGTTCTACATGCTGAGCGCGTTCTTCCTGAGCTACGGGATCTATCTGCAGGGCTGCCTGAACTGGTCGCCGCTCGCGTCGGGATTCGCGATCCTGCCGCTCGGGCTCGGCTTTCTCGCCAGCCCGCTGCTGATGCCGCGCCTCGTCGGCCGGTTCGGCGGCCATCGCGTGCTGACGCTCGGCTTCGCGATGCTCGCGGCCGGCGTGACCGCCGCCGCCGCGCTCGCCCGCGACAGCGCGCCGGGGCCCGGCTTCTACGCAGGCATCGCCGCGATCGGCATCGGGCAAGGGCTCGTGCTGCCGTCGGTCGTGCGGATCGTGCTCGCGGAAGTCGATGCGGCGCGCGCGGGCGTCGCATCCGGCATGGTGAGCGCGATGCTGCAGATCGGCGCGGCGGTCGGCGCCGCCACGATCGGCGGCGTATTCCTCGCGCGGCTCGGCGCGCATCCGGCGGCGCCCGATTACGTGCAGGCGTTCAGGACGTCGATGTTCGCGCTGACGGTCGTGCTGCTGGCCTGCATCGTGCTGTCGACGGCGCTCGGGCCGCTGCATCGCCGGCGGCAGGCAACCGCCTGACGCAACATGGCAACGGCGCCCCGCCGGCGCGGCCGCCGAAGCAGGAACGGCGCGGGCACGGTCGACTGCTCACGACGTGCCCGGCGCGCTTACCCGCGTTGCGCCTGCCGCGCCTCCCATTCGGCCAGCTCGACGCGATAGCGCGCCAGCGCCTCGTCGTACAGGTCGAAGACGCACGGCGAGCAGCCGCTGTTGCAGCAGTCTTCCAGTTCGGGTTGGATGGGCGGAGTCGGACGGGGATCGTCGACGGACGATTCCGGGGAGGCAACGTTGGGCACGGCGACGGTCGAATGACGAAACGCGCCCAGTATAAGCGGATGCCGCGCGGCGTGCGTGCCGCGCGCGCCTCTCCGCGCCGCGTCATATCCCCAGTATCGTCACCTGGTCGTGGCGGGTCCGGGTCTCGCTCGTCCAGGCGTCGATCCCCGCGATCATGTCCGCCAGCTCGGTGCAGCCGGCGTCCAGCCGCGCGACGAAATCCCGCCGCGAATCGCGGAACACGTAGCCGAGCCGGTCGAGCGCCGCCGTGCGCTGCGCGGCGGCGCCCAGCATCCCGCGCGTGTCGTTCAGCTCGGCGACGATCCGGAGCCAGTCCGGCATGCCGATGCCGTTGAACGCCGCATGATCGTAGTCGGGAATCTGTCGGGCAATCGCCGGTTCGATCAGGCCGAAGACTTCCTCTTCGAAAAACAGCGATCCCTCGTTCCAGCACTTGCGCGCATACGGGCCGCCCATGAGTTCGATGTACGCGGTGCCGTGAAGCGCCGCGAGATCCCTGATGATCCGGATATCGTCCATGTAGTGTCGTCGTGATTGCCGCCGCGGCGTCGCTCACGCGGCCCCGTGCGTTGCGCCATAATGGCGCAATTGTCGGCGAACCCGGCGGCCCTGTCGACGTTGCGCGGCCGTTGCGCTGCGCTTCCGGCCGGCACGCAGCCGCGTGCCCGTCGCACCGCCAGCCGTACCGCCGCACGCCGTCACCGATCGCCAGGAGCCGCGACATGGCCGAAGCAGTGAATCCACCGGAAGTCTGGGCGCCGTTCGGCGCGTTCTCGATGGCCGTGATCCAGGGCGACGGGCAGATCGTGCATCTGAAGGGGCAAGTCGCGCTCGACCGCGACGGGCAAGTCGTCGGCCTGGGCGACATGCGCGCCCAGGTGCGCCAGGCGCTCGACAACATCCGCGACGTGCTCGCCGCGCTGGGCGGACAGATGCAGGACGTGATCTCGCTCGTCCACCATGCGACCGACATCGACGCATTCATGCAGACCGGCGACATCCGCCGCGCGTACTTCGCCGCGCCCCATCCCGTGACGACGACCGTCCAGGTCGAGCGTCTCTACCATCCCGACCTGCTGATCGAGATCACGGCCGTCGCCGAGATTCCGCTGGCCCGGTTTCGCCGGCCCGCATCGCCTGCGTGATGTGCGTCATGCCGCGCGTCATGACGCGCCGGCCGGGATGCCCCAGGCCGGCGCACCCGTTCCCGGCCCGTGCGCTCACTGCGTCGGCGTGCCCGGTTTCGTCGCGCCCGCTTTGTCGGCGAGCGGCTGCCACGCGGCGCCGAGCGAATACCAGTCGACGCGGCGCGTCAGCGTCATGATGCCGGCGAGGATCGCGAACAGCATCAGCGAACCGAGCATCAGCGCGTTGTCCTCCGACAGCAGCAGCCCGTAGAGCGCCGCATACAGCATCGCGAGCAGCGCCGCGAACATCGCGCCGCGCTTCACGCTGTGCAGCACGAACGACAGGTAGAACCCGAGCAGCCCGATGCACGCGCCGCTCGCGGCGAGATACGCAAGGCCGAACGCGATGTGCTCGGACAGGCTCAGCAGCAGCAGGAAGAACAGCGCGAGCGACAGGCCGACCAGCGTGTACTGGATCGGGTGAATGCGCAGCCGCTTCACGAGTTCGTACATGAAGAAGCTCGCGAACGTGAGCATCACGAACAGCGCGCCGTACTTGGTCGCGCGTTCGGTCTGCAGGTACACGTTCACCGGTTCGATCACCGACACCGACGCCGTCTCGATCACGCTGTCGCCGTTACCGGACGCAACCTGCTCGCGCGCCTTCGTGTTGAACGACGTCACGTGCCAGTTGCTGACGAAGCCGCGCGCATCGACCGTGCGTTCGGCCGGCAGGAACTCGCCGCCGAAGCTCGGATGCGGCCACGTCGATTTCAGCGAGAAATCGTTCTGGTCGGCCACCGGCGCGAACGCGAGCGATTCCGCGCCCGCCAGCGACAGGCCGATGCTGAACGGCACCGCCGTCGCGCCGGCCCGGGCGTCCGTCAGCGCGGCGAGATCGACGTCGGCATGCACGCCCTGGCGCAGGCTTTCCAGCCGCGTGCTCTGCTCCACGTCGAAGCGCCGGCCGGCGATGCGCAGGTCGGGTTGCGCCTTCAGGCCACGCAGGTCGCCGATCCCGAGCGAGACATACGCGCTGTCGATCCTGAAACTCACGTGGCCCTCGGCCTGCGGCAGCTTGCTCAGGTCCGGCAGCGGCAGCGTGCCCGTCATGCGGCTGTCGAGCCCGTAGACCAGCGCCTTGTGGATGCCGCGATAGCGCACGTTGACCGACAGCGTGCCGTCGACGTTCAGCGTCTTCGGAAACACCAGCAGGCGCTTTGCCTCGCTTCTCAGGCTCGTCTTCGTCTTGCCGCCGGCCGGCGAATCGTCGCGCACGCGCGTGACTTCGGTGTAGCGCACGACGAGCACCGGCCCCGTCACCGCCTGCGGCCCCGCATAGCTCGCCCAGATGCTCTGCAGCGCATTCTGTCGATAGTCGGCGCGTTCGCGCACGATGCCCTGGACCATCTGCAGCGGGATCAGGATCGCCAGCGCAAGAAACGCGGTGATCATGGACTTGAACAACAGGACTCGATTCATTGCTGGCATGTACCGGAGTGGAAGGTACGGTCAGCATGAGCGGCTCGGGTGAAGGGCGCCTGAAGCCGGCGTGAAGCGAATGTGTGGCGAACGTGAAGCGCGGTCAGCCCGCCGCCGGCAGCGTGAGCGTCGCGCATGCGCCGCCTTCGGCGCGGTTCGCGAGCGCGACCTGGCCGCGATGCAGCATCGCGACCTCGCGGACGAAACACAGCCCGAGGCCCGTGCTGCGATCCTGCCCGTCGGGACGCGGCAGCGAATAGAAGCGCTCGAACACGCGCGCCAGCGCATAGTCGGGCACGCCGGGGCCGTCGTCGTCGACGCGCACGACCGCGACGTGCGCCCTGCCCGCCGGCTGCCGTTCGAGCGCGATGCGGATCGTGCTGCCGCGCGGCGCGAAATCCAGCGCGTTGTCGAGCAGGTTGCCGAGCGCCTGGCGCAGCAGGAACGGATCACCCTCGACGCGCGCCGGATCGGCCGCGTCGTGCGCGTCGATCGTCAGGTTCACGCCGCGCTGCCGCGCGCGCGGCTCGATATCGTCGACGAGCTGTTCGAGCACCGGCCGCAGCGCGACCGGTTCGCGCACCGACAAGCGCTGCTTCTGTTCGACTTCGGCGAGCGCGAGCAGCTTGCGGATCATCTGCTCGAGGCGGCCGGCCTGGCGGCGGATGTTCCCGGTGAAACGCCGGCGGTTCTCGACCGGCATGTCTTCCTGCAGCAGTTCGGCCGCGCCGCTGATCGCGGCCAGCGGGCTCTTCATCTCGTGCGTGAGCGTATGGATGTAGGTCTCGACGTACTGCCTGTCCTCCAGCCGCTGATGCATGCTTTCCACCGCGCGCCCGAGCTCGGCCAGCTCGTTCGCGCCCTGCAGCGGCATGGTCGCGCGCTCGCCGGCCGCGATCGCGCGCGCATAGCGCTGCAGGCGCCGCAGGCCCAGCACGAGCCACCACGTGCACGCGGCGCCGATCAGGATCGCGCAGCCCATCAGCAACGCGCCGTACAGCATGATCTTGCGCTGGCTGCGCGCGATGAACGGCGCGACTGTCTGGTTCGGCTTCGCGATCGTCAGCACGCCGATGATCTCGTTGCCGTGCCGGATCGGCGCCGCGACGTGCATCACCGTGCTGCTGTCGTCGTTCGGGTCGCTGCGCGTGCTGCGCGCGCCGTACTCGCCGCGCAGCGTCCGGTACACGTCGTTCCAGCGCGAATAGTCCTGCCCCACCGCGCTGCCGGACGAGTCGTAGCGGACGATGCCGTGCGCGTCGGTGATGTAGATGCGGTAGCTGATCGTGTTCTTGTGCATGCCCCACACGTTCGCGCTGACGGGGCTTTCATGCAGCCTGGCGAGCTGGCGCGCGAACGCGCCGTCAGCGATGTGGCCGTTCGCCATGTCGTCGGCGGCCAGCGTCGCCAGCACCTGCGCGGTATCGACGAGCGTGTCCTCCATCGCCTCGCGCACGCCGGGCTTCACCTCCTGCACGAACACGCGCAGCGTGATCAGCGCAGCAAGGCCGACGATCAGGAAGAAGCCGAAGAAGATGCGCAGGCCGATGTGCATGGGCGGTGACGGTCGTTACGGTTGCAGCGAATAACCCATGCCGCGATGCGTGCGGATCGGGTCGCGCTCGGGATCGATCGCGCGCAGTTTCGCGCGCAGCGTCTTGACGTGCGTGTCGACCGTGCGGTCGGCCGAATCGAAAGCCTCGTGCCACACGAGATCCATCAGCTGTTCGCGCGAATAGATGCGCCCCGGATGCCGGACGAGCAGCGCGAGCAGGCCGAATTCGTAGCGCGTGAGGTCCAGCGGACGGCCGAGCCACGACACGCGCGCGCCGTCCGCATCCAGCGTGAAACCCGGCGCGACGGCGGCGGCCGGCGGCACGGGCGCGGGTGCCGGCGCGGGTGCAGGTTCCTGCGCTGCCGTGCGGTGGAAGCGCCGCAGGATCACGCGCACCCGTGCGGCCAGCTCGCGCGGCGAGAACGGCTTGACCACGTAGTCGTCCGCGCCGATCTCGAGCCCGACGATGCGGTCGATCTCGTCGTGCCGTGCGGTCAGGAAGATCACCGGCACGTCGGAAAACGTGCGCAGCCGCCGGCACACCTCGAAGCCGCTCAGGTCCGGCAGGCCGACGTCGAGCACCACGAGGTCGAAGCGCGTGTCGCGCAGGCGGTCGAGCGCTTCCTGACCGAGCGTGCAGTGGACGGTCTGCATGCCGTCGGTGCCGAGGGCGTAGACGATCGTGTCCGCGATCGCCATTTCATCTTCGACGATCAGGATGGTGGGTTGATTCATGGTCTCGGGCTGGGCTCGCGCATTCCGGGTGCGACATTGTACGCATCGCCGGCCGCGACGCGAGCCCCTGCCCGCCGCGCTACGCCACGCGGCCCGTCACCGGAATCGACGCGCCGGTGATGGCCTGCGCGTCGGCCGACAGCAGGAACCCGATCGTCGCCGCGATCTGTTCCGGCCGCACCCAGCGCGTGAAATCCGCGTCCGGCATGTCGGCGCGGTTCGGCGGCGTATCGATGATGCTCGGCAGGAGCGCGTTCACCGTCACGCCGCGGTCGAGCAGTTCGGCCGCCAGCGCCTCGGTGAGCCGCGCGACGCCGGCCTTCGCGGCCGCGTATGCGCCCATCCCGGCACCCGCCCTGAACGCCGCGCCCGCGCCGATGTTGACGATGCGTCCGGCCGGGCTCGCCAGCAGGTGCGGCAGCGCGGCCTTCGAGGCATTCAGCGCGGTCTTCACGTTCAGCGCGTACATGCGGTCCCACGTGGCGGCATCGCCGTCGGCGATCGTCTGCCAGACGAACGCGCCGGCGATGTTCAGCAGCGCGTCGACTCGGCCGAATTCGCGCTGCACGGTGTCGAGCGACTGCGCGGCGGCCTGCGGATCGACGAGATCGATGCCGCCGATGCGCAACGCATCGGCCGGCACGCCGGGCAGCGCCTGCGCGAGCGGAGCGGCGCCGCGGCCGATCAGCGCGACGCGGGCGCCGCGCTCGCCCAGCCACGCGGCCGTCGCGACGCCCAGATGGCCGAATCCGCCCGTGATCGCGACTGCTTTGCCATTCAGATCGTGTGCCATCGTCAGTGTTCTCCTGGATCGAGGTTGGCTTGAGGATGCGTGCCGGCCGCGGCCGGCGATTCGTCACAGGGTAGCGCCGTTCACGCATCCGTGCGCACGGCGACGAGGCGGCGGCGCAACTCCTCCGTCGTCTCGCCCCGGTTGTCCGGGCGCCAGCCCGGCGGCAGCAGTACGAAGCGGATCGCGGTCCACACGTCGCGAGCGGTTGCGACGTCGCGGGCGAGGCTCGCCCAGTGTTCCAGCTCGACGACGAACGGATTGCGCGAGCGGGTCGGCGTGACGAGACCGTAACGGCACGGCTCGTCGGCGCGCTCGGCGACATAGGTGCCGAACAGTCGGTCGAACACGATCAGCACGCCGCCGTAGTTCGCGTCGAGATAGTCGAGGTTCGATGCATGGTGCACACGATGCGCGGACGGCGTGTTGAACACGTATTCGAGCCAGCCGAGCTTCGGCATCCAGGTATTGTGCAGCCAGAACTGGTACAGCAGGTTGAACGACAGGATCGCGAGCACCGCTTCCGGACGCACGCCGAGCCACACGAGCGGCGTGAAGAACATCGCGGCGCCGGCGAGCTTGCCGGTCCAGCCGAGGCGGAACGCGGACGACAGCGTCAACTGGTTCGGCGAATGATGCACCGCATGGGTCGACCAGAAGAAGCGCACGCGGTGCGACGCGCGGTGATACCAGTAGTAGCAGAACTCCTGGCCGACGAACACGAGCAGCGCGAGCGCGACGCTGTGGAGCTGAATCGTGAAGAGCCGGTGCGACCACGCGAAATCGAACACGGGCGCGGCGAGCGACAGCGGCACCAGCGCGAGCAGCTTGCGGCCCGCGAGATCGGCGAGCGACAGCCACACCTCGTTCCAGTCGAACGGTTCCGGCCCGCGGGCGCGGCGCCAGGTGAGCACGGCCGCCTCGACGAGCGAGACGGCGACGATGAAGAGCGTGACGAAGTACGCGAGCTTTCCGGTGGTCGTGAGCATGATGGGTCTTTCCTTCGGTTGAATCGGACGCGTCATGGGCGGCACGGGCCGCCGTCGCGTCGAATGGAACGCACTGTAGGGGGCGCGGAACGGAAAGACCACGCGGGAAGTATGTCGCCGTATGTCGCGGCAGGCGGCGTTCGGGGGGCCTGTGGCGGGCGCGGGCGCGTGTGGGCTGGCGTGTGGCCGAGGCAGGGCTGCGGGTCGGCGAGGCCGGAAGGAAATATGTCGCCTCATGTCGTGGCGGCCGGCTTTCGGGCGGCCTGCGGCTGGCGCGGGGGCGTGCGGCTGGCGCGTGGCCGAGGCAGGGCTGCGGGCCCGCGAGGCCGGGAGGAAATAGGTAGCCGCATGTCGTGGCGGCCTGCGTTCGGTCGGCCTTTGCCAGTCGCGGGCGCGTGCGGGCTGGCGCGTGGCCGAGGCAGGGCTGCGGGCGGGCCGGCCTGCAAGCAGATATGTCGCGGCGCAGACGGTCGCCTGTGTCCGCAGACCTGAAGCAAAGGGCCCGCCCGCTCTGGAGATGAACACCGTCGCTTCCTTGCAAGCGTCGATTCGTCGGAAGGCATGCAAGGGCGATTCGATGTCGCGGAGCAGCGGAGCCGCCCAAACGCGACGCACCGCCTGCGTTCAATGCGCGCGGCTTCGCGAGACGCGACGCACGGATGAATCATCGGTCGGCAAATATGTCGCCGCATGTCGCCGCGACATCCGCCTGCTTCACGCGTGACACATCCAGCGCCGCGCGACCGTCCCGCCGGCAGTCTTGCCCCGCGCGGCAGGCGCGCGATCGGCGCGGCCCGCGTACTCATTCGTCGTACTTCGAAATGGCGCCCGACGTGTAACACCGCGACATCTTTCATGACGCGACTGGCGCGCGCCACCGACCTAAAGTTCGTCCCGTCGCCACGCCACTGCGTGCACCGAAACGAACCGCAAGGACCCCCGATGAAAACCCGCCTCCTCTTCACTGCCGCCGCACTCGCCCTCACCTGCGCGCCGGCCTTCGCCGGCTGGGCCGGCCACGGCACCGCATACACGCCGCGCGGCGTCTACAGCGGCGCGCACGCCGGCTCATGCGGCGGCGGCAGTTGCTCGCATGCGGGCGGCGTGATCGGCCCTGGCGGCGGCGTGGCGACCAACACGGGCACCGTCACGCGTACCGCGCCGGGACAGTTCTCGAACAGCGGCACGGCCGTCGGCCCGAACGGGCGCTCGGTCGAGCACAGCGGCGACACGAGCTGCGCGGGCGGCACCTGCTCGCATACCGGCTCGCTGACGGGTTCGGACGGACGCAGCGCGTCGACGTCGGGCAGCGTGACGCGCAACGGCCCCGGCCAGTACACGTCGAGCGGCACGATCACGGGCTCGGGCGGCAACACGGCCAGCCACACGGCCTCGACGAACTGCGCCGGCTCGACCTGCTCGCGCTCGGGCACCGTGACGGGCCCCGACGGCGACAGCGTCACGCATGCCGGCAGCGCGACGCGCGTGGCGCCGGGCGTCGTGACGACGTCGGGCGGCTCGACGGTCGTACACGGCGGCACGGTGTCGGCCGGCGGCACGACCGTGATCCACGGCGGCACGGCGGCAGGCGGCGCGGTTGTCGTGACGGGCGGGCCGGTTCCGGTTCCCGTGCCCATCGCGCCGCCCCCGCCGGCCGCCGTGGTTGTAACGGCTCCGCCGCCGCCCGCCGCGGTCGTGGTCGCGGCGCCGGCGCCTGCCCCGGCCGCCATCGTGGTCGCCCCCCCGCCGCCCGCGCCGGCCGCCGTCGTGGTCACGCCGCCGCCGAAGGTCGTGCATGTCGCGCCGCCGAAGACGGTCGTGGTCGCGCCCGCGCCGCGTGTCGTCTACGTCGCACCGCCGCCACCGAAAGTGCTGTACCTCGCCCCGCCGCTGCCGCGCGCCGTGTACGTCGCCCCGCGCGCCGTGTATGTCGCCCACCCGCCGCGCGCCGTCGTCTGGGTGCCCGGCCACCGGGCCGGCCGCGTCTGGGTGCCCGCGCACTGGGCGTGACCCGCGCTTCCCCGTTTCACCTTCCATCCGTTTCATCAACCACCCGGCCGGCGCAGACCGTCGGCCACGCAAGGAGAAACCCCATGAAGTCCATCAAGAAGATGATTGCCGCCGTCGTTTTGTGTATCGTCTCAGCAGCAGCGTCGGCCCAGCAGGTGCCGCCGGGCGCGGCGGCGAGCGGCGGCGCACGCGCCGAACATGCGCTGATGCAGTTGCAGGCCCGCTTCGCCAACGCGAACACGACGCACGACGGCAGGCTCACCCGCGAGCAGGCCGCCGCCGGCATGCCGATGGTGGCGCAGCATTTCGACGAGATCGACACGCAGCGCAACGGCTACGTCACGCTCGCGCAGATCGCCGGTTTCATGCGCCAGCGCATGGCGGCCCGTTGAACCCGGACGCAGGTCCGGCCGCGCACGCACGGGAGACCGCGATGGAACAGTCCTGCAGGATCGTCGTGCTCGACGACGAAGCCGAGCTGCGCAACATGCTGCAACGCTTCCTGACCGGCCACGGCTTCCAGGTCCGCGCGGTCGCCGACGGCAAGCGCCTCGACCGCCTGCTGCAGCGCGAACCGTACGACCTGCTGGTGCTCGACCTGATGATGGAGCCCGAGGACGGCCTCAGCGTGTGCCGGCGCCTGCGCGCCGAAGGCCAGACGCTGCCGATCCTGATGCTCACCGCGAAAGGCGACGCGGCGGACAAGGTCGTCGGCCTCGAGACGGGCGCCGACGACTACCTCGCGAAGCCGTTCCTCCCCGACGAACTCGTGGCCCGCGTCCGCGCGCTGCTGCGGCGGCAGAAGATGGCCGCCGGCGAGCCGACGGTCACGTCGCAGCGGCTGCGCTTCGGCGCGTTCACGTTCGACGTCGGCCAGCAGACGCTGATGCGCGACGGCACGCCCGTCGAGATTCATTCGGCGCAGATGCTGCTATTGCACGCGCTCGGCTCGTCGCCGAACCGCGCGGTGAGCCGCGAGAACCTGCTCGCCCGCGCGCGCGGCCGCGACCATGCCGCGCTCGACCGCAGCGTCGACGTGCAGATCCTGCGGCTGCGCCAGATCGTCGAGGACGATCCCGGCAAGCCGCGCTTCATCAAGACGGTCTGGGGCATCGGCTACATGCTGGTGGCCGGCATCGAGCCATGATGCGCATCCCGCTGCCGCGCTCGCTGCTCGCGCGCAACATCGCGCTGCTGGTGGCGCTCGTCGCGCTGTCGCTCGCCTGCTCGCTCTTCGTGCTGCTGCACTACGTGCAGCGCCCGCGCATCGAGCGGGCCTCGATCATCTTTTCCGACTACGTGCAATTGCTCGACCGCACGCTTGCCGGCATGCCGCCCGACGAAAGTCGCGCGGCGGTCGCGCAGTTCGGCGGCCAGGCGGCGGCGCCGTCCGTCGCACCGCCGTCCGCACCGAGCCTGCCGGCCTTCTTCCGCACCTGGCAGCGCGACGTGTTCATGCAGGCGCTCGAACGCCACCTGCCGCCCGACCTCCCGGCGCGCTGGCAGTCGGGCGACGACGAACGCCTGTGGATCCGCCTGCATGCGGCCGGCTCGCCGGTCTGGGTGCCGCTGCCGATGGCCGCCGACGCGCAGGCGAGCGGCATCACGACGGCCCTCGTGCTGTCGGCCGCGCTCGCGCTGCTCGCGGCGCTGACCGGCTACCTGATCCAGCTCCACCTGAACCGGCCGCTCGACGCGCTGGCACGCGCGGCGCAGCGCGTCAGCGCGGGCGAGCGCCCGCCGCCGCTGCCCACCGACGGCCCGACCGAAATCGCCGACGTGAGCCGCGCGTTCAACCGGATGGCCGACGCGCTGCAACAGGCCGAAGCGACCCGCTCGCTGATGCTGGCCGGCGTGTCGCACGACATCCGCACGCCGCTCACCAAGCTGCGCCTCGCGATCGCCATGGCGCTGCCGCGCGGCACGCACGACACGCTCACCGCATCGGCCGAACACTACCTCGACCAGATCGATACGATCCTGCAGCAATTCATGGACTATGCGGGCAGCGGCGAGCGCGAAACGCCGCAAACCGGCGACCTGAATGCGCTGATCGGCCAGCTCGTCGCGGATTTCGCGGGGCTCGGCCACGACTTCGAATTCGACGAGGGCAACGTACCCGCGTTCGCGTTCCGCCCGGTCAGCCTGATGCGGCTGCTGATGAACCTGATGCAGAACGCGGTCATCTATGGGCGAACGGGCCTCGGCGTGCGCACCTGGATCGAGCACGGCATCGCGTATGCGGCGGTCGGCGATCGGGGCAGCGGCATCGGCGCGGCCGAACTCGAACGGCTCAAGGCGCCGTTCAGCCGGGGCGCGAACGCGCGGGGGCACGCCGGCGGCACCGGCCTCGGTCTCGCGATCGTCGAGCGGATCGCCCGCCTGCACGGCGGTTCGCTGACGTTCCACGACCGCGACGGCGGCGGGCTGGAAGCCGTCGTCGCGCTGCCGCTCGATGCGGCCGCGGCGGCCCGCGCGTCGCGGCCGGCGTAACGGCGCACACCGGCACACACCGGCACACATCGGCGCGTGACATGCGCCGACATAACTCTTGCGTGGCGCGCCGCGCCCGACCTCCGCATACTTGCGCCTGCGTGTTGCGCAACGGCATGAAACCGCTTCCCCGCCAGCGATCACGCCCCGCTTCCGATCGTTCGCGTTCCTGAATGCCGCGACAGTATCGGCAACTTCATCCAGGTACCCGAGATCGACATGTTCACTTCCCTTCACACCCTTGCTGTCCACGCCAAACGTCTGACCAGCGCCGCGCTGATCGCCGGCGCGCTCGCGCTGACCGGCTGCGCGTCGACCGCGACCACGGCCCCCTCCGCCGCGCCGGCGGCCCGCACGCAACCGCCGGTTCGGGCGGACGTCGTCTATGTGTCCCCGTTCGACGTGGACGCGACCGATGTCAAGGTCGACGGCGGCATGATCAACAAGCTTGCGACCCTCGCAAGCGGCTCGTCCGCCGACGCGCAGCGCCAGCAGAGCGCACTGAAGACCCGCGAGCAACTTGCCGATGCGCTCGTGCGCGAACTCCGGTCGCAAGGCATTCCCGCGCTGCGCGGCCCGGCACCCGACGGCCGCGACGCGCTGGTGATCGAGGGCCGGTTCGAAACGATCGACGCCGGCAACCGCCGCCGCCGCATCCTGATCGGGCTCGGCGCGGGCAAGAGCGAAGTGGGCGCGTCGGTTACCGTGCTGTTCCGGCCGGCCCAAGGGGCGCCGCAGGCGCTCGGCACGTTCGCCGTCAGCGCGGACAGCGGCCACCTGCCCGGCATGGTGGAAACCGCCGGCGTCGGCGCGGTGGCCGGCCGCCTCGCGACGTCCGCGGCGGTCGGCGCCGGCCTGCACGGCGCATCGGAAGCGAAGCGCGATTCGGTGGCGTCGGTGACGGACCGCCTCGCGCGCTCGATCGCGAAGCAGCTCGCCGCGCAGAACACGGCGAACGCGTGGCTGCCGACGGTGTCGGCGAGCTGACGCGACGCGACTGACGCGACTGACGCGACTGACGCGACTGACGCGACTGACTCGATCGACGCCGCCGGCGCTATCGACGCGACGGACGCGATCGACTCCGCCGGCGCGGCCCGCTACACGCGCCAGCGGCCGGCCGGGCATAATGCGCGAGACCGGTCCGGCGCACGGTGCGCCGCGGGCGCGCCGGGCCGCCCGGCAGTTGCGCGTCGCGCAACGTCAGCCCGGGCCTCCCCGCCCCGAATCCCGAACCTCAACCCGTCAATTCCATGCAAGTACTCGTCGTAGGAACCGGCAAGCTGGCGCGCGAACTGCTCGACGCGCACCGGCTCGATCCGGCAACGTGCCGCGTGATGCCGTGGTCGGACAGCACGCAACACGATGCGCAATCCGGCGACGCCCGATCGATCGTCGTGCATGCCGGCTCCGGCCGCGAACTCCCCGCCGCGATCGCGTTCTGCGAGGCCAGCGCGTCGCCGCTCGTCGAGCTGTCGACCGGTTCCGACCTCGAAGCCGGATCGTACGATTTCCCGGTGGTGCTCTGTCCGAACACGAACATCCTGATGCTCAAGTTCATGAGCATACTGGAAACGAGCGGCCACCTGTTTCGCGACTGCGAGATCAGCCTGACGGAATCGCATCAGGCCGGCAAGACATCCGTCCCCGGCACGGCCGTCGACATCGGCCGGTCGCTCGGCATACGGCCGGACGCCATCCGCTCCGTGCGCGACCCGGACGTGCAGCGCGGCGAATTCGCCGTCGCCGACGCCCAGCTCGGCCGCCACGCGATTCACCGGATCCGTATCGACGACGGCGCCTGCAGCCTGCAGCTCGAATCGCGCGTGGTTGGTGCGACGCCCTACGCGGACGGCGTGTCGCGCATCGTCGACGCCGTCCGCCGGCACGAACTCGAGCACCGCCGCTATTCGGTCGTCGAGTTCATCCGGAACGGCTGGCTGTAGCCGCGGCGATACCGGTCACGACCGGCGCCGGCCCCGAACCGCCACGCTCGACATCCCCCCAAACTGGAGCGCAACCGATGACCCGCCCCGACTTCATCAGGCACTGGACCGAACTCGAAGAGCCGGAAGCGCATTGCTATCGCGGCGACACCGAGCCCATGGCGCTGGACGCGCCGCTTTCCGCCGCGCTCGGCATCACGCGCATCGGCATTCATCACGTGCGGCTGCTTCCGGGCCGGCGCACATCCTATCCGCATGCGGAAAGCACCGAGCAGGAGTTTGTGTACGTGCTGGAGGGCAAGCCCGACGTGTGGATCGACGGCGTGCTGCACCCGGTTGCCGAAGGGGAATCGGTCGCGTTTCCGGCCGGCACCGGCATCTGTCACACCTTCATCAACAACACGCAGGACGAAGTCAGGCTGATGGTGATCGGCGAACGCCCGCGCGACGACAACCGCATTCGCTACCCGCTCAACGAGGCGTACGAGCTCACCCGCGCGGACCGCTGGGTGGACTGGCCCGACCGGCCGCTCGGGGATCACGACGGCATGCCGGACTGACGCGTACGCGAGTGCCCATCGTCGGCGGGCCCTCCGGATCGAACCGGTGTGCCAATGGCCGGCATTCTTGGGAGGCCGGCGTGCGAACGCCGCGTCCGCTGAAGCGGCGGACAGCAAACGGCCACGGGCCAACCGATGCCGGCCGTTGTCTTCGTACGCAGCGCGCCCGGCGACGCCGTGCAGGCGGCGTCGAGCAACGCGCGGCACACGGCGGGCCGGTTCCGTGCATGCGCGCTGCCGTCCTGCTGCGCGCCGGCCGCCGTGTTCATCTACGCACCCAGTACCACCCCGCTCTCCGGCAACGTCGCGCCGCCATCGACGACGATCGTCTGACCCGTGATGTAGGCGGCATCGGCCGACGCGAGGAACAGCATCGCGTTCGCGATGTCCTCCGGCTCGCCCATCCGCGCGAGCGGAATGTCGCGGGCGATCTGCGCCGCGACCGACGCGTCGCCGAGATTGCCGGCCGCCGGCGTGCGGATCATCCCCGGCTCGACGCCGTTGACGGTCACGTTGCGGCGCGCGAGCTCCAGCGCCGCCGCGCGAATGAAGCCGTTCACGCCGGCCTTCGACGCCGCGTAATGCGCGAGCCCCGGATAGGCGACACGCGGCCCCGTCACCGACGACGTGACGAGCAGCCGCCCGGCCCCCGCACGCTCGAAAGCCGGCAATGCGGCCTGCGCGAGCCAGAACAGCGCCGACAGGTTGACCGACAGCGTCCGCTCGAGCGTCGGCGCGTCGATCTGCGCGAACGGCGTGAGCGGGAAATACGCGGCATTGTGGACGACGACATCGAGCCGGCCGCCGTCGCGCTCGACCGCCTCGACCAGCGCGGCCAGCTCGTCGCGACTGGCGGCATCCACCCGGTACGCGCGCGCCTCGCCGCCCGCGCTGACGAGCGCATCGGCCTGCGCGGCGGCGGCCTCGCCGTTCAGGTCGGCAAGCGCGACGCACGCGTCGGACTCCGCGAAACGGCGCGCGATCGCCGCGCCGATTCCCTGTGCGGCCCCCGTGACGAGCACGACGCGCCCGCTGAAATCCGCGCGCAGCCGGCCGCTGCCGAGCACGGTGTTCATTGCTGCGCCTCGCCGCCGAGCGGGTGCACGGTCTGGTTCAGTACCTGAGCGTGGGCGCCGATCGGAAAGTTCGACAGCGTGCCGAAATCGCCGCCCTGATAGCCGAAGATCTTGCCGTCGGTCTTGCGCTGTGCGAGGTCGATCAGCACGACCCCGAGCGTCGGCACGACTTTTTCACGCCACACGAACAGATACAGCTCCTCTGCAATCCTGAAGTAATGGCAGCGGTCGACGTCGGCCAGCCCGCCTTCGACGCCTTGCAGGCACTGCCACGCGTAGAAATTCTCGTTCAGGTAGATGTGTTCGTAACACTCGGTCGGGCTGTAGCGGTACATCGTGCGTTTGCCGATCAGCTCGCGCGTCGGCGCGTGCAACGGCCCCGGCCCCCCGTGGCCGCCGAGCGTGCCGTGCCGGAACGCCGCGTCGACGGCCGTCAGCGGCAGCCCGCGCGCGACGCGCGTGAATGCGTCGATGCGCGTGTCGGCTTCGGTCGGCAGCGTGCCGACGACCGACGTCCAGGTGCCTTGATCGAGGTCGATCACGAGGCTGACCGACGTGGCACGGGCCGCCGTGTCGATGTAGTCGACGAAGTACAGCCCGTCGCGCAGCCGCGTCACGCGGCACGGCTCGCGGCCGCCCGCGTCGCTCGCCGCATCGCGCCACTGCAGCGCGCCCGGCCCGAACGTATAGACGCGCCACGCGCCCGATGCGTCGTCGAGCGCCAGCGTGCGCCCGGCGAGCGCGTCGACGGACGTGAGGATGTTCGCTTCCGGCGCGAAGCCGTCCGCGAGCGCACCCACCTGAATGAATACCGGATCCTGTCGTTCCACCTGCCGTCTCCCGCGCAGCTTCAGGCCCGGCGGGCCGTGTACGCTGCTCATGTGCACATGGTGCGGGCTGCGCGCGCCGCGCGGTATCGGCCAAAAGGATGAAGGGCGTGCGCCGCCGGAACGCGCTACAGTGCACGTCATCCGCGCCGCGCCCGGCGCGAGGAGCGCACATGCATCGTGTCACCCACTACCGACGGACCGGCGAAGGCGTCGAGGCGATCAGCCTCGAATCCGACCGCGCGTTTCCGCGCCACGCGCATGACGAATTCGGGGTCGGCGTGATCGTCAGCGGCGCGCACCGGTCCTGGAGTGGCCGCGGCCGGGTCGACGCGCTGGCCGGCGACGCAATCATGGTCAACCCCGGCGAGATGCACGACGGCTCGCCGATCGAGGCCGGCACGGGCCGGCGCTGGCGGATGCTGTATCTCGCGCCCGCGCTGGTCGCGGGCGTCGCGGCGGAGGAAGGCCTCGGCGGCGTCGAGCTTGCCCATCCGGCGGTGCGCGACGCGCGGCTCGCGGCCGCCGTCGGCCGGCTGCATGCGCGGATCGTCGCCGGGGAGGCCCTGCCGCTCGCCCGCGACGAGGCGCTCGTGATGCTCGTCGCCGCGCTGCTCGCCCGACACGCGAACCGCGCGCCGCCGCCGGCGGGCGTCGCACCGGCGATCCGCGTCGCGCGCGAGCGGCTCGACGCGGCGCCGGCCGCCCCCGTTTCGCTCGCCGAGCTGGCCGGCCTGAGCGGCGTGAGCCGCTTCCAGCTGCTGCGCGGATTTGCGCGCGAACTCGGCATCACGCCGCACGCGTACCTGATCCAGTCGCGCACACGGCTGGCGCGCGCGCTGCTCGCAGGCGGCCTGCCGATCGCCGATGCCGCGGCCGAAGCCGGCTTTGCCGACCAGAGCCACCTGACGCGCGCATTCGCGCGCCAGTTCGGGATCACGCCGGGGCGGTTCATGCAGGCCGTTTGACGCGGCCGCCGCTTCGCGCGATTCCGGCGGGCGTCAAGCTTTCCCGCGCGGCCGGGATCTCGGCGGCAGCGGCGGCCGCCGATACCCGCGGCGCCGGCATGCCGCCCCTCGCGCATCCTGTCGCGCTCGCCCGCGCGCGCTGCAATTTCGTTCAAGACGCGCGCCGCCGCCGTACGCGACGATGCGGCGCATGAAGACACGACTGATCGGCTATCTCTATCTCGCCGCCGCGATGGCGGGCGTCGGCAGCACCGTGATCGCGAGCCGTCTCGCGGCCGGCGGCCTGCCGCCGTTCACGGCCACGGCGCTGCGTTTCCTGATCGCGACACCGCTGCTGCTCGCGCTGATGCGGATGCAGCGCATGCGCTGGCCGCGCCTGTCCGGACGCGACGCGGCGCTGCTCGTCGTCCAGGCGGCGGCAGGCGGCGTCGGCTATACGGTGCTGCTGATCAGCGGCACGAAGCTGTCGTCGCCGCTCGACGCGGGCGTGATGCTCGGCACGCTGCCCGCGATGTCGACGCTGATCGCGGCCGTCGTGCTGCGCGAACGGCAGACGCCGCGCGACTGGGCAGCCGCCGCGCTCGCCACGGCCGGCGTACTGTTCGTCACGTTCGCGCCCGGCCAGGCGATGCCGTCGCTCCGGACGCTTGCCGGGGACGCGCTGGTGCTGGCCGCCGTCGCGTGCGAAGCCGTCTTCATCCTGCTCAACCGGCGGCTGGCCGCGCCGTTGCCGCCGCTTGCGCTGTCCACCGCGATGTCGGGCCTCGGCTTCGTGCTCGCCATCGTGCCGGCCGCGCTCGAATGGCGCGCGGTGGCGGCCGGCTGGACCGTCGGCGCCGTGTCGGCGATCGTCTACTACGCGCTGGTGCCGACCGTGCTCGGCTACCTGTGCTGGTATGCGGGATCGGCGCGCACGAGCGGCACCGAGGCCGCGCTGTTCACGGCCGTCGCGCCGGTGTCGGCCGTCCTGTTCGCCGTCGCGCTGTTCGGTGAAACGCTCAACGGCACGCGGGTCGCCGGCATCGCGCTCGTCGTCGCGGGCATGCTGGTCGGCGCGACGCGGCGGCGCGGGCCACCCGCCCCGGCACACGACGCGCGGCCGCTACCGCCGGCCCGCCCGGCGCCGACCGTTACCGACTGACCCGCGCCCGTCGCGCCATCGCTGCCACGACGGCCGTGGCGTCCCGCCGCGAGGCCCGTCGATCCCGCAGCCGCGCCGGCCATTGTAGGAATGTGTCCGCGCGCCGCAAAACCGTTGCACGCCACCCGGCGAGATGCAATATTCGCGTGATCGGGACCTTCGACGCCCATCGGACGACCATACGCCACGCAATGAACAGGAAAGAAGCCAGAACGAGAATCGCGGTGCTGATGTCGGCGGGAACGAGGAAGGCCGACGTGCTGGCCGACCTGTCCGGGCAGGGGCTCAAGGAGCGCGTGCTCGCCGGCCTGATTGCGTCTCGCCCCGATCCCGAACGCTGCCGCAAGAACAAGGTGCACGTCCGGATCCTGGTCGCGATCGGCATCGTCCAGCTCGCGAACAGCCTGATGCTCGCGTACGACTATGCGACGGCCGCCGACGGCATCGGCGTATCCGGCGCGCTCGGCGCCGGCCTCGCCGTGCTGTTGCTCACGCTGACCGTGATGCTGTCGCTGCTGTTCATCTGGGGCTTCGCGACCCATCGCGTCGGCGCCTATCACGCGTTCATCCTGCTGGCGCTGCTGCAACTGCCGAGGACCGTCGCCGCGCTCGGACGCGATCCGTCGAGCGCGCTGCCGAGCCTCGTCGTCACGGTCCTGCTGGTGGGCTATGTCTGGTTCGTGCGCAACCGGATGTTTCCCGACTACGGCTGGTTCACGCCGCGCAAGGTCGCGGGCCGCTACGCATTCGTGGAACACGCGTAGCGCCGCCGGCCGACAAAAAAAGACGCCGGGCCGCCCCGCGATCGCGGGACGGCCCGGCGTCTTTCGCATTCCGGAACCGGTCGGCTTACTTGGCCTTTTCAGCCGTATCGCTGATCGCCTGACCACCCTTCGAAATGTCCTGCCCCATGCCGGCGACCGTATTGCAACCGGCGAGTGCGGCGGTCACCACCAGCAGCATTGCAGCAATCGTACGCGTCATTCTCACTCTCCTTCGAATCGACAAGCCCGACGGGCGAAGCGTTTGCGGCGTGGCGCCCGTGCGATGCAGGGCACGGGGCCTGACCTGATTATACGGAGACGAACGCCGCGCGCCAGTACGCAGCCGCCGAGTGTCAGCGACACCGCATGGCGCGCTCGCGCAGATTTTCCTTGACTTCAGTGTGGCACGAACTAATATACGCACCGCGTATATTTTCTGCCAGGAGCCGCCAATGACCGTTCCCCAGCAAGCCTTCCTCCGCGACGCCATGCGCCGCCTCAACATGACCCGCGAAGCGTTCGCCAATCGCATCGGCGTCAGCCGCCGAGCACTGGATACGTGGCTGCTGCCCGACGATTCGCAGGAATCGCGCGGGATGCCCGAGATCGTCGAGCGCTTCGTATCGGAAATCGTCGAGCGCTCGGAACCGGATGGCGGCATCTATACGCAAAGCGTAGACAATCAGGGGCTCGCGAAGCAGTTCCTGTTCGAAGGCAAGCCGCAACTGCTGTCGGTCGACCAGTTCTCGCGGGAATCGGTCGAGGCGCTGTTCCGCGTGGCCGACGTGATGCAGCCGATCGCGCGGCGCCACAAGATTTCGCGCGTGCTGGAGGGCGCGGTGCTCGGCAACCTGTTCTTCGAGGCCAGCACGCGCACCCGCGTGTCGTTCGGCGCGGCCTTCTGCCGGCTCGGCGGCTCGGTGTGCGACACGACGGGCTTCACGTTCTCGTCGATGGCCAAAGGGGAATCGATCTACGACACGAGCCGCGTGATGGCCGGCTACGTCGACGCACTCGTGATCCGTCACCCGGAGAAAGGCTCGGTGGCCGAGTTCGCGCGCGCGACCAACCTGCCCGTGATCAACGGCGGCGACGGCCCCGGCGAGCACCCAAGCCAGGCGCTGCTGGATCTCTATACGATCCAGCGCGAGTTCTCGCGGCTCGGCAAGATCGTCGACGGCGCGCACATCGCGCTGGTCGGCGATCTCAAGTACGGCCGCACCGTGCACTCGCTCGTCAAGCTGCTCGCGCTGTACCGCGGGCTGAAGTTCACGCTCGTGTCGCCGCCGACACTCGAAATGCCGGCCTACATCGTCGACCAGATCGCGACGAACGGCCACGTGGTCGAACAGACGACCGACCTCGCGGCCGGGCTGCGCGGCGCGGACGTCGTCTACGCGACGCGGATCCAGAAGGAGCGCTTCACCGACGAATCGTTCGAAGGCTACACGCCGGATTTCCAGATCAACCAGGCGCTGGTCGACTCGGTCTGCAAGCCCGACACGCTGATCATGCACCCGCTGCCGCGCGACAGCCGCCCCGGCGCGAACGACCTGTCGGTCGACCTGAACCGCGACCCGCGCCTCGCGATCTTCCGGCAGACCGACAACGGCATCCCGGTGCGCATGGCGATCTTCGCGGTGCTGCTCGGCGTCGAGAACCTCGTCCAGCATTCGATGCGCGACGCGACGTGGCGCCCGCCGGCGTACCTCGGGCCGGAGGATGCGGTGTTTCACGGCGTCGACTGAGTCGCATCGAATCGCCCGCGCCCGCCCGCCATCGCGTCGGCCCCGGCGGGCGAACCTGCCCGACACGAAACACACGCAACGCGCCGCCTTGCACGGCGCGTTTTTCAATTTCGGCGTGACCGACGCGCGTCGCAACCGGGCGCCATCGCGGCCACGGATCGGGCGCGTGACGCCCCCTCGCATCGAATCGCGCGCCGTCGTTCGGCGGCGCTCAGGCCGTTCGCGTGGGCCGCGCCGACGATAAGACCGTCGAAGCCCGCAGCTTGGACGCGCGCACGAAAGCGCGGATACGCATTTCCCGCAGCGCCGTCGACGGCATCCGCCATCGAATCGGCTGCACCGCACGACACGCCGCTCGACACCCCGCCGCAGCCGCTCTCGCCGACATCCGCCAGGCGATACCGCCACGCCCGATCATGTTTCCGCGGAACCGGTCGTGGACAGAAACAATGTTTGACGTTTCGACGTTCGACGCATCGGGCCACTCGATCACGGCCGCCCTCGGCTCGCGCCGCAGCGGTTCGGCAATGACGTTCGTGCGGCAAGGGTCATTCGAAGTGCGTCGAATCGGCGGACATCCTGTCGCGCCGGACGTCGAAATCGACGTCTCCGGCCTCTCGCCCGGCCTCCGCCGAGGGTTCCCGGCCAAAGCCAACCGCCAGGCAGGATAGCCCGCCCGAACACGTCACGCTCGCCGGCCGGAATGCGCGTCGCCTTCGGCCATTCAGCTCGCCCCTTCCGCCCTGCCCACCACCTTCGTCAACAATTTCCTTACAAATATAAACAAGAACGCTTCTCATTTAACTTGAAATTACATAGAATGCCGCCTGAAAACAAATCGTAATAATTCCCGGCGCCGTGCACATTTCGGCAACACACCGCCCCGGGGCCACACCACGAGGTTGAAGCACAACATGAAGTCCCGTTCCGACGAGCTGAAGCTCGGCAAACTCACCACCCTGTGCAGCGTGCTCGCCGCGAGCCCCGCGTTCGCCGACGGCGCGCCGCCTCCGGCACCGGCCGGCACCGAAGGCCATCTCGCGCCGATCGAGGTCCAGGGCAAGGGCGAGCACAGCTACAAGGCCGACTTTTCCGCTTCCGCGAAATTCACGGCGCCGCTCGTCGACACTCCGAAATCCGTCACCGTGATCCCGCAGGAACTGATCCGGAACAGCGGCGCGTCGACGCTGACCGAGGCGCTGCGCACCGTGCCCGGCATCACGTTCGGCGCCGGCGAAGGCGGCAACCCGCTCGGCGATCGCCCGTTCATCCGCGGCTACGACACGCAGGGCAGCATGTTCATCGACGGCATGCGCGACACGGGCGCCACGACGCGCGAAATCTTCAACACCGAGCGCGTCGAGATCACCAAGGGCTCCGACGGCGCGTTCGGCGGCCGCGGCGGCGCCGGCGGCAGCATCAACCTGATCACGAAGGCGCCGCACCTCGGCACCACGGCCGCCGCGAGCGCGGGCCTCGGCACCGACCGCTATCGCCGCTTCACGGCCGACGGCAACTGGCAGTTCGCCGAACACGCCGCGTTCCGCCTGAACCTGATGAGCCACAACAACGACGTGGCCGGCCGCGATGCGGTCAACAACGAGCGCTGGGGCGTCGCGCCGTCGATCGCGTTCGGCCTCGGCACGCCGACGCGCGTGACCGCGAGCTACTACCACCTGTCGACGGACGACCTGCCTGACGGCGGCATTCCGTACCTTTACGGCTTCAATCTCCCGAAGGGCGTCGCCACCGACGGCCCGGCGCCCGTCGACCGTCACAACTTCTACGGCCTGATCGACCGCGACTTCCGCAAGACGACGTCGGACATCAGCACGCTCCGGATCGAGCACGACATCACGCCGTCGCTGACGGTCCGCAACACCACGCGCTACACGGAATCCACCCAGGACTACATCTGGACGCAGCCCGACGACAGCCAGGGCAACGTGGTCAACGGCAAGGTCTGGCGGCGCGCGAACACCCGCAACAGCGCGATCAACAGCATCGCGAACCAGACCGAGCTGTTCGGCGAATTCCGCACCGGCCCGCTCAAGCACAATTTCACGACCGGCATCGAGCTGTCGCGCGAATGGGGCAAACGCGACACGTACAACGTCGCCGCGGGCAACGGCAAGATCTGCCAGAACGGTATCGGCGCGGCGTCAGGCTACAACTGCACGAGCCTGTGGTCGCCGAACCCCAGCGACCCGTGGGCCGGCTCGGTCAAGCGCAACAACGATTACTCGCATGCCCGCACCGTGACGAAGTCGATCTACGGCTTCGACACGATCGAGCTCACGCCGCGCTGGCAGGTCAACGGCGGCGTACGCGTCGACGACTACTCGACCCGCTTCACCGACACCCGGGCCAACGGCGGCAAGACCACCACGCGCGACGACACGCTCGTGAACTGGCAGGCCGGCCTCGTGTTCAAGCCCGCGCAGAACGGCAGCATCTACGCGTCGTACGCGACGTCGTCGACGCCGGCCGGCATGCTGCTCGGCGAAGGCAGCGAAACGCAATCGCTCACGCCGGGCCGCGGCGGCGTCGGTTCGAACGCCGATCAGTTGTCGCCCGAGAAAAACCGCAGCATCGAGGTCGGCACGAAGTGGAACGTGTTGAACGACAAGCTGTCGCTCACCGCCGCGCTGTTCCAGATCGATACGACGAACGCGCGCGTGACCCTGCCGAACAACCAGTACGCGATGGTCGGCAACAAGCGCGTGCAGGGTCTCGAGCTCGGCGTCGCGGGCCAGCTCACGAAGCAGTGGCAAGTGTTCGGCGGCTACACGTACATGAAGAGCGAACTGCGCGACAACGGCAAGGACGTCGCGAACAACGGCAAGCAGTTCCCGAACACGCCGAAGCACAGCTTCACGATGTGGTCGAACTACGACGTGACGCCGAAGTTCACCGTCGGCGGCGGCGCGTTCTACATGTCGCAGGTGTTCGGCGACACCGCGAACCAGCACGCGGTGCCGTCCTATTGGCGCTTCGATGCAATGGCGCAGTACCGGATCAACAAGAAGCTCGACCTGCAGCTGAACGTGAACAACCTGTTCAACCGCACCTACTTCGACCAGGCGTATCCGGCGCACTACGCGTCGATCGCACCGGGCCGCTCGGCGTTCGTCACGCTGAACGCGCGCTACTGATCGATGGAGGCCGTGTCGCTGAAGGCGCTCGCGCAGGTATCGCCGCGCGAGTTCGCCGACATCCTGGCCGGGCCGCCCGAGCGTGCCGCCGCGTGGGTCGCGGCGGCCGCCGACAACGGCATCGTCGAGGCGCAGGCCGTCTACGGGCAGTACCTGCTCGACGGCCGCGGCGTCGCGCGCGATCCGGCCGCCGCGTTCAACTGGTTCCGGCACGCGGCGCGGGCCGGCCACCCGATGGCGATGAACATGCTCGGCCGCTGCTACGAGTTCGGCTGGGGCACGGCCGCGTGCGCGCCGGTCGCCGTGTACTGGTACCGGCTCGCCGCGCAGGCCGGGCTCGACTGGGGCATGTACAACTATGCGACGGCGCTCGCGCTCGGCAACGGCGTCGCCGAGAACCGCCCGGACGCGCTCGACTGGTTCCGCCGCGCGGCCGCGCTCGGCCATGCGAAATCGATCAACCTGATCGGCGGCTTCTACGAGGACGGCTGGGTCGTGCCGGTCGACCGCGACGCCGCGTACGACCACTATCGCCGCGCGGCCGTTGCCGGCGACTTCCGCGGCCAGTTCAACCTGGCGCGGCTGCTCGCCGAGCGCGGCCGCATCGACGAAGCACTGGCCTGGCTCGCACGCGTGCCGGCCACCGCAACCCCCGCGTTCGTCGCGAAGATGCACGCGTATCTCGCGTCGTCGCCGATCGACGCATTGCGTGCGGCGGCGCTGCAACTGCAGCCGCACGGCATGGAATCCGCATCATGATGCTTCATATCCCGGGCGTACTGACGAAAGCGCAGGTCGCGCAATGCCGCGAACGGCTCGATGCGGCCGCATGGGTCGACGGCAATGCGACGTCCGGCGCGCAGTCGGCGCTCGCGAAACGCAACCGGCAATTGCCGGAAGGCTCGCCCGTCGCGCGCGCGGTCGGCGACGCGATCCAGGACGCGCTCGCGCGCCATCCGCTGTTCTTCTCGGCGGCGCTGCCGCTCAAGGTGTTTCCGCCGCTGTTCAACCGCTACGAAGGCGGCGAGACGTTCGGCACGCACGTCGACAACGCGATCCGGCTGCTGCGCGGCACGGATTTCCGCGTGCGCAGCGATCTGTCGGCAACGCTGTTTCTCGAGGAACCCGATGCGTACGACGGCGGCGAACTGTGTGTCGAGGATACGTACGGCATGCATCGCGCGAAGCTGCCGGCGGGCGACCTCGTGCTCTATCCGGCGTCGAGCCTGCATCACGTGACGCCCGTCACGCGCGGCGAACGCGTCGCGTCGTTCTTCTGGATCCAGAGCATGGTGCGCGACGACGGCGATCGCACGCTGCTGTTCCAGCTCGATACGCAGATTCAGGCGCTGTCCGCCGAGAAAGGCGCGAAGGACCCGATGGTCATTTCGTTGACGGGGATTTATCACAACCTGTTGAGGAAGTGGGCGGACGCGTAGCGCATCGCGGCCACACTCGCCGCGCAGTCGCCCATCCCTCCCGACGCTTGCACCACGTCGGAATCCGTGCCTAAAATGACCATCGTCAAATGACCATGCTCATATCATGATGCCGCACGCTCCCGTCTCGAAATCCGAATTCAAGGCTCGCGCACTCGAATACTTCCGGCTCGTCGAGGCGTCGGGCGAAAGCCTGATCGTCACCGATCACGGCAAGCCGACGCTCGAAATCCGCCCCTATCGCGCCCGCGAAGCTCAGCCGTTGGACATATTGCGCGGCTCGGTCATGCGCTACGACAATCCTCTCGATCCGATTGCGGAAGATGACTGGGAGGCGTCGCGGTGATCGTGCTGGATACTCATGCATTGGTGTGGTGGGTGGCGGGCGACCCTTCGCTCAGCAAGAAGGCGCGAAGCGCGATCGAGCGCGCGCGGAGCGAAGGCGCACTGGCCGCGTCCGCGATCTCCGCGTGGGAAATCGCGATGCTGGTGCGGCACGAGCGCCTCGCCCTGACGATGGATGTCGACGCATGGCTCGCCACCGTCGCACGAATCGACGGCATGCGCTTCGTGCCCGTCGACGCCGACATCGCCACGCAGTCCACCGCACTGCCCGGCACGTTCCACAAGGATCCGGCCGACCGCATGATCGTCGCCACCGCGCGGCGGCTGGGTGCGTCGCTCGTCACGCGAGACGAGAAAATCCGCGCATACGCGCACGTCAAGACGCTCTGGTAAGCGCCGCCGCTCCGGCCGCCACGCGTCCTCCGCCGGACCGTGGCACAGTGGCGATTCGTCTGACCAAACGACCACGGCCGCCCCGCCTCGCGGCAGCATCGGCACGTGGCCCGTCACCCCGTCGTCTTGCCACGCGTCCCCGTCATCGTGATACCGCTCTCCGATCCAGCCGTCCGGTCAATCGCCGTGATGGAGTCGCATGAAGGGTTCGTCGATCTCGCCGCATTCGACGAACGCATCGCCGTGGACCTCACGCCCGATGCCGCCGCAAACGCGAGCCCGCATTTCCGGAAGGTGCGGCGCGGCGTCGCCGAACGGCTGGTCGCCGCCGCGCACACGCTGCCCTCGGGCCTGCGCCTGTACGTCAAGGAAGGCTATCGCCCGCCCGCGCTTCAGCGCCAATACTTCACCGGCCATCTCGCGCATTTGCGCGCGACGCTGCACCCGCCGCCGTCCGACGATACGCTGTACGAACTGGCGAGCCACTACGTCGCGCCGCCCGACGTCGCGGGCCACCCGACCGGCGCGGCCGTCGACCTGACGTTGATGTCGGCCGACGGCGCCGAACTCGACATGGGCTGCGTGCTCGACGCCACCGATCGGGAATCGTCCGGCGCGTGCTACACGCACAACGCATTCATCAGCCGGAAGGCCGCGCGCCATCGTCACACGCTGATCGCCGCGCTGACGGGCGCCGGCTTCACGAATTACCCGTCGGAATGGTGGCACTGGTCGTTCGGCGACCGCTATTGGGCCGTCATTCAGAATGAATCGCACGCAATTTACGGCGCGGTGGAAGAAAGCATGCTCGACGAAGGTGCGCGATAGGCGCAACGCCGGCCCGACAGGCGCGCATCGGTATCATCCGCACTTGCCGATCCCCGCTCGCTCTCGCACAATTCCGGCAATCGCCTCACTCCCCCCGCGCCGATGTCCTACGCATCACTCACCACCGGCGTCCTGCTCGCCGGCGGCCTTGGCCAACGCTTCGACCCGAGCGGCGTGCACAGCAAGCTGCTCGCGTTGCTTCCCGACGGCACCCCGGTTGCGGTCGCGGCCGCCCGCCATCTCGCGGCCGCCACGGCCAGCGTGATCGCCGTCGTGCGTCCCGGCGCCGAGAAACTCGCGATGCTGCTGAACGACGCCGGCTGTCACGTGGTCTATGCGCCCGACGCCCTGCGCGGCATGGGCGCGAGTCTCGCGGCCGGCGTGCGCGCGACACCCGAAGCAAACGGCTGGCTCGTCGCACTCGGCGATATGCCGTGGATCGCGGCCTCCACCTACGAAGCCGTCACACGCGCGCTCGACGGCGCCGACGCGTCGATCATCGCGCCAGCCCATCGCGGCGTGCGCGGCCATCCGGTCGGCTTCGCCGCGCACCACTTCGACGCGCTCGCCGCCCTCGACGGCGACACGGGCGCCCGTGCGCTGTTCGCCGGCGCACCGGTCAGGCTGCTCGACGTGGACGATCCCGGCATCCTGCGCGACATCGATACGCCGGCGGATTTGCGCTGACCGCAAGCGTACCGGGTCGGGTCGGGCCGGCGTCGTATCGCATGCCGAGGCTCCTGGCCCGCATCAATCCGCGAATTTCACCGACGATCGGCGCCCAACACGAGAATCCGGCTGCAAACGCATGCCCGATTGCCTATAACGGAGACGAGGCGCGCCTGCCGCGCCGCCGCCGTCATGCAATCCGCGAGCGCCCCATGACCGATCACACGCCCTCGACGCCCGAACCACCGGCCGACCCGAACCGCGATCCGGAAAACGATCCGCTATCGCCGCCGTCGCCGGGCCATCATCACGACAACCCGCAGCAGCCCGACGGGCCGCCGAGCAAGGACCCGGTCTAGCGGTACGTTCACCCGGTTCCGCCACCCTTCGCGCGCGCCGGCCGCCAACGGCACCGGCGCGCTCCCGGGCGCCACGCACGCCGCCCGGGCGGCCGCACCGGCGCTCAAGCGGCCGCGTGCTCGCGCGCCGTACGCGCCTCGTACGCCTTCAGGTGGTTGTACGCAATCCGCAGCAGCGACAGCGCATCGGCCGCCTGCGGATCGCGGCGCGCGAGCAGGTCGCCGATCACGTGATCGGCTTCGACGCGCGCATGGTTCTCGACGTCGCGCAGCATCGATGCGGTCAGCGGCGACGGCGTCAGCACCATCCGCTGCATCCGCTCGATCGCCGTCGGGTCGGGCCGGTGGCCGTTGTGTTCGGCAATCGCGCTGCATTCGCCGAGCATCGTTTCGAGCAGACGGCGGCCGTCCGGCGCGGCGAGGATGTCGCCGACCGAGCCGCGGAACAGCGACGTGCTCGCGGCGAGCGTCGCGAGGAACACCCACTTCTCCCACATCCGCGCGGCGATGTCGTCGCTGAGCGTCGTGTCGAAGCCCGCGCCGCCAAGCGCCTCGGCCACCGCGCGCACGCGCGGCGACTCGCCGCCCGCAAGCTCGCCGAACGACACGCCGTGCGTGTCGTTCAGGTGCACGATGCGCTGCTCGCGATCGAGCGTGGCCGCGATCACGCACAGCCCGCCCAGCACCTGCGTGGCGCCGAACCGCTCGCGCAGCACGTCGAGATGGCGCATCCCGTTGAGCATCGGCAGGATCAGCGTCTGCGGCCCGACGAACGGCGCGAACGACGCAATCGCGTCGTCGAGGCTGTACGCCTTGCAGCTCAGCAGCACGAGGTCGAACGGCGCCACCCCGGCGCCCGCATCGCCGGCGCGCACCGTCTGCACGTTCGCGAGCGTCAGGTCGCCGTGCGGGCTGCGGATCAGCAGCCCGTCGCGCGCCAGCGCGGCCGCGCGGCCGTCTCGCACCAGAAACGTCACGTCGCGCCCCGCCGCGGCCAGCCGGCCGCCGAAGTACCCGCCAACCGCACCGGCCCCTACCACCAGAATCCGCATCGCTGCCTCCTTTCGGTTTCATTCGGCGGCGCGCCGCCGCCCACGGCATCCGGCGCGCGCACATTCGACGCGACAGTATAGCGACCCTTTTTATGCATATGCATAGATACCCGCGTCGGCGTCGAAGGCATTGCGAGGGACCGGTTCCTAGGGATAACCCGCCTACGGCGGGATAACTTTCGCGCCGTCAAGACACTTATCCCGTCACGCCGCCCCGGCGAGCATCCCTCGACTGACCGACCACACACCATGCGCAACCTTTCCCTGAATCAGAAACTCGCCTCGATGATCGTCATCCTGTGGCTCGGCCTGCTCGTGATCGCCGGGCTCGGCGCATGGCAAACCCGCACCTCGATGATCTCGGACCGCCGCGACCAGCTCGCGTCGCTGGTCGCGCAGGCCGCAAGCGTGACCGACCACTACTACAAGCTGTCGCAGCAGAACGCGCTGCCGGAGGCCGATGCGAAGCAGAAGGCGCTCGAGGCGATCGCCGCGATGCGCCACGGCGCCGACGGCTACATCTCCATCAACGATTCGAAGCCCGTGATCGTGATGCATCCGATCAAGAGCGAACTCAACGGCAAGGACGTGTCGAATTTCACCGATCCGAACGGCAAGCACCTGTTCGTCGAGATCGTGAAGGCCGGCAACGAGGAAGGCGGCAAGGGTTTCGTCGAGTATCTGTGGCCGAAGCCGGGCGCCGACAAGCCGCAGGAGAAAACCAGCGCCGTGCAGCGCTTCGCGCCGTGGGACTGGTACATCGTGACGGGCATGTACATGGACGACGTGCACTCGGCGGTGCTCGCGAGCGTCGGCCGCTGGCTCGCGATGACCACCGTGCTCGGCGGGATCGCGACCGCCGTGATGGTGCTGGTGCTGAAAAGCGTGCGCGCGAACCTCGGCGGCGAGCTCGAGACCGCGCTCGACGCCGCGCAGCGCATCGCGCAGGGCGACCTGACCGCGCGCATGACCGTGAAGCACGACGATCACGGCAGCCTGCTGCATGCGCTGCACACGATGCAGGGCGGGCTGATCGACATGGTGTCGCGGGTGCGGACGGGCACCGAGAACATCAACGTCGGCGCGAGCGAGATCGCGTCCGGCAACACGGACCTGTCGCAGCGCACCGAGCAACAGGCGGCCGCGCTCGTGCAGACCGCATCGAGCATGGACCAGATGACGGCGAACGTGAAGCAGAACGCGGACAGCGCGGCGCAGGCCGCCTCGCTCGCCGACCAGGCCGCCCAGGTCGCGACGCGCGGCAGCGCGGTGGTCGACGACGTCGTGCGCACGATGCACGAAATCACCGACCGCTCGCACAAGATCGGCGACATCATCGGCGTGATCGACGGGATCGCGTTCCAGACCAACATCCTCGCGCTGAACGCCGCCGTCGAGGCGGCGCGCGCGGGCGAACAGGGCCGCGGCTTCGCGGTGGTCGCGGCCGAGGTGCGCTCGCTCGCGCAGCGCTCGGCGACGGCCGCGAAGGAGATCAAGTCGCTGATCGAATCGTCGAACGAAACGGTCGGACACGGCGCGACGCTCGTCACGCGCGCGGGCGAGACGATGGCCGAGATCGTGCAGTCGGTGCGGCGCGTGAACGAGATCCTCGACGAGATCAGCCATGCGTCGCGCGAGCAAAGCGCGGGAATCGAGCAGGTCAATCGCGCGGTGGGCGAGATGGACCAGGTCACGCAGCAGAACGCGGCGCTCGTCGAAGAGGCCGCGGCCGCCGCGCATTCGCTGCGCGATCAGGCCGAAGCGCTGCGCGACGCGGTCACGCGGTTCGCGCTGCCGGCCTGATCGCACCCGCGCGGCGCGCGCGGACTCACACCGCCGCGCCGGACGACGGCGCGGCCGCCCCGCCCCCCAGCCCCAGCCCGGCCGCCCGCTGGATCAGCTCGACGTCGTTGTTCGCGCCGAGCTTCTTCATCGCGCTGATCTTCTGCGCGCTGACCGTCTGCTTGCCCTTGCTCAGGCGCTGCGCGATCGTCTTGATCGGCACGCCCGACAGATACAGGCGAATCACCTCGATCTCGCGCGCCGACAGCTTGACCGGCGCCTCGCGGCGCTCGTCGAATGCATCGACCGTGCGCCTCACGCGCGGCGACAGGTAGCGCCCGCCGCTGTAGCTCGCGTGGATGGCCGTGACGATATGGCCGACTTCGTCGAACTTGCTGACCACGTTCACGCCGCCGAGCGCGAGGATCGACCGGAAGATCAGCGGATTCTCGTTCGCGACCAGCGCGACGATCCCGACTTCCGGACGTGTGCGCCGCAGCCAGTCGAGCAGCGCGAGGCCGTCCATGTGCCCCTCGCCGGGGATCGCGTAGTCGATCAGCACGACATCGCAATCGACGCCGCCGAACGTCGCGACGAGTTCGGCCGTGGTGCGGTAGACCGCGACGAGCTCGATCGCGCAGGTGCCGCCCGCGACCTGCTCGATGCCGGCCAGCGTCAGCGGCCAGTCGTACGCGAAGACGATGCGAACATTGAATTTCCTCATGCGCAGTTCCAGGTGGTTCACCGGCCGCGCGACGCGGAGCGCGCGCGGCCGGCTTGGCGTTGAAAGGACGTTCGGGATATTTTTAGCCCGAAGGTCGATTCTAGGAAGCCACGCGCACGCGGGATATCGGACGGCATCTGGATCGGGCGTCGGGGACGTAATACGAGTTTGATATTTGCGCCGGTTCACGCGGTGGGCGGCCGGCGTCGGCCGCCATCGGCCGAATGGCCGGCGTTGCGCGCGGCACGGGCCACGCGGCCGGCCAGCAGGTAAAATCGCATCCTTTGCATGCCACGCCGGGCTCGCCGGCGGCGACGCCGCGCCGATGCCGCGCGCACGCCGCCCGTTCACCGGCTGCCCGTACTCCGCGCTTTCCCCATGACCGAATCCGACCTGCAATCCGACGACACCTCCATCCACGAAAGCGGCCTCTGGCGCGACAACGGCTGGACGGCCCGCATCATCAAGAACGAAGACGACGACGGCTGGGCCGTCGAGATGATCAAGGACGGCGAGGCCGAGCCCGCGCTCGTCGGGCCGTGGACCATGGGCCGCGACAAGAAGAACCCGAAGCCGATGGACGCGAACGCGTTCCGCACGCTCGTGAAGACCGCGACCGAGGTGCTGATGCGGCACGAGCAGCAGCGGCGCGCGATGCTGCACAAGGAAGTGACCGTCCAGGACGAGAACGGGCAGGATGTGTCGGTGACGCTCGACATCGTGCCGGACGAGTTCGAGCCGTATGCGCAGCTCAAGGCCTTCGATCCGTACGGCGAGCCGCTGGCCGACGCGAAGGTGTCGGCCGGCTTCAGGCTGAACAAGGCCAGCGCCGGGCGCTGGGTCGCATCGGGGTTCGAGCGGCCGGCCGACTGAGCCCGCCGCGCGGCGCGCCGGGCCGCCCGATCAGGCGCCGGCGCCCGGCCGCGCGTGCCGCAACCGGCGCGCCGCCAGCTTGCGCCGCACGAGCTGCTCGAACTGCCGCGTCGCGACCTCCGGGTCGCGCGCGGCCAGCCCGAGCGCGTTGCGCACGAGCTGGATCGGCGTCAGCACGACGCCCCACGGCAGCCCCCACCAGCCGAACGCGGCCGACGCCAGCAGCGCGACCGCCTGCTTCCTGCGGCCGCAGCGCCGGCAGCACACGTGGCGCTGCGTCGCCCAGCGCGTGACGAACAGCAGCGACACGACGCGATGCGACGCATGGACATCGACCGGGAGGTCGTCGCGACGGCAGATCGGGCACGGCCCGTAACGCCAGTCGTGCACGTATTCCCAGACCTTCGCGTCGGGCACGCGCTCGGCCTCGACGACGATCGGATGCGCGTGCGCGCACGCCGGACGGCAATAGCGGCGGCCGTCGATCGTCCGCCCGCCGGCCAGGAACGTCCTGCCGCAGTGACTGCACTCTGCCACGGTAACCTCGGATAAGCGGGATGCGCCGCGTGCCGGCCGCGCGCGTCGCGTCGCATCGCGCCGGCGGTCCGGACGGGCCGTTTCCTGTCTTAACGGCGGCCGCCGCGCGGTCTTGAGCGGCGGCGCGGGCCGGTCAGCCGTGCAGCCCGTGCGCGGTCATCAGCCGATACAGCGTCGCGCGCGAGATGCCCAGCTCGGCCGCGACATCCGCATGCTGGTGGCGGTGGCGCAGCAGCGTTTCCTCGATCGCGTGCCGCTCGGCCTGCCGGCGCGCTTCCGCGAGCGTCGGCGGCTGCCCCGACGTGTACTGGTGCAGTTCGAGATCGGCGGCCGAGATCATCGGGCCGTTCGTCATCACGACCGCGAAGCGGATCCGGTTGATCAGCTCGCGCACGTTGCCGGGCCACGAATAGTTGTGGATCGCCTCGACCGCGCACGGCAGGAAGCCGCGAATCCGGTGCGAGCTGTCGCCGCGATAGCGCCGCAGCACATGGTCGGCGAGCAGCATGATGTCGCGGCCGCGCACGCGCAGCGGCGGCTCGTCGATGCGCAGCACGCACAGGCGGTAGTACAGGTCGGCGCGGAACCGCCCCGCCTGCATCGCGGCTTCGAGATCGACGTGGGTCGCGGACACGATGCGCACATCCACCGGAATCGACGCATGCCCGCCGAGCCGCTCGATCCGGCCTTCCTGCAGGAAACGCAGCAGGCTCGCCTGGCTCTCGAACGGCATGTCGCCGATCTCGTCGAGAAACAGCGTGCCGCCGTGCGCGGCCTCGATCCGGCCGATCTTGCGCTGGTGCGCGCCCGTGAACGCGCCGCGCTCGTGGCCGAACAGCTCCGCCTGCAGCAGCGTCGACGGAATGGCCGCGCAATTCACCGCGACGAACGGCGCCTCGGCGCGCATCGACTGCTGGTGGATCGCCGCCGCCGTCAGCTCCTTGCCGGTGCCGGATTCGCCGGCGATGAACACGGTGGCATCCGTGTTCGCGACCTTGCGGATCGTCGCGAACAGCCGGCGCATCGCCTCGCACGAGCCGATCATCGCGCCGCCGGGCGGCGCCGCATCGGCGGCCGGGGCGCCGTCGGCCAGCTTCAGCATCCCGTAGGCATGGCCGACCAGATAGCCGATCGTGGTGTAGGCCGTCGCATTGCGCACGAAGTCGAAACAGCAATGACGGATCAGGCGCGCGATCGCGAGGTCGCGCAGCCGCTCGTCGTCCGCGAGCGCGACCCAGCCGACGCGCGGGTCGCGCAGCAGCGCCTCGAACGACGCGACGTCGGGCGACCCGAAGCTGGCAAAATCGACGACGCCCGCATGCGGGCGGTTCGCCCTGACGAGATTCAGTGCGTCCGCAACGGTTTTCGCGCGCCACACGTCCCAGCCGCGCGACGCGAGACAGTCGACGAGCGCGGCATCGTGCTGCTGCGACAGATAGACGAGCGGCCGCGCCGGCACGACATGGTTGCGCCGGACGGCGACGAACGGCGCCGCGCCCGCCTCGCGTTCGAGATCCTGCGGGCCCGACACCCTGATCTGGCAGCAATGGTTCACGATGGCCTCGTCGTGTAGGTTGATTGTCGAAACGGCCGTGGCCGGATCGCGCATCGCGGGGCTTCGCGGTCCCGCGGCGCGGCGCCGGGCCGTCCCCGGACCGACGTCCCGCTATCGGCAGAAAACGACGCGCTGCGTGTAGATCTGCGGCTCGACGACCGGCTTCGCGGATCGGTCGAGCTCGTCGCGAAAGGCCCGGTAGGTCTTGCCGTTCACCGTCACTTCCGCCGCGCGGGCGGTCTCGATCGTGTTGAGCTCGTTGTGCTGCCACCCGCTCACCCGATCCGCCGCCGTCAGGCTGGATTCGCCGGCGATCTTCTGCGTGATCGCGCTGCCGTCGCTCCAGGGCATCGACTGCATGTCCTCGGCATGCTGCATCGCGCCGATCGTCTTGCCGGTCGGCGCCGGCCCGTTCTGCGCCTCGAACGGCACGCCGCGGCCGTACACCGGCGATCGCCACGATGGCGCGTGGCCCTCCTCCGGCATCATGTAGATCATCTGCGGATCGCCGATCATCACCATCGGCGCACATGCCGTGTTGTCCGCACGACCGAGCGTCGTCAGCGCCTGGTCGAGGCTCGCGGCCGTCGCGGCGGTCTGCTCGCCCAGGATGACGAACACCGCAGGGTTCTGAAACACCGCCTGCGCAGCGGCTTGTGCGCTGTACAGCAGCAGAGCGACCAAAAAGATCCTCATGATTGAGGCCTCCTTGCATCCTCGTCAGGCAAAAAGAGGTGTTGACCTCGGGGATGGGACCAACACCCGTCAAACAGGAAACGACCGTCGGGCAGCGGGTTCGGGCGGCTCCCGTGCGGCCGGCATGCGGCCGCACGGGGGAGCACCGACCCGCGTGCTTACGACGACGTGCTCGTCGACATGACGGCCGGAGCCGGTGCGACCGGGGCAGCCGGAGCGGCTTGCTGGTCGACCGGGGCCGCCGGCAGTCCCTGCGCCGGATCGGACAGCGCCGGCATCTCGGCGGGCTGCGCCGCGGGCTCGTCCGGCACCTTCGCGTCGGCCGCCGGCATATCGGCCGGCATGTCGGCCGGCGCCGCGGCTGCGGCAGGCGGCACGGCTTCCGGCGCGGGCGCTTCGGCGGCGACCGGAGCCGGCTCGACAGCCTTCGCATCGGCCGCCGGTTCGGGCATCGCGGCCTTCGCGTCGGCGGCAGGCGCCGCGTCGACGGCAGCCGCGGCCGGAGCCATGTCGGCAGCCGGCGCGGCAGCGGCCTGCGCTGCGTTGTCGGACGCGGCCGGCATCGGTTCCGGCGCCTTGTCGGCAACGGGCTGAACGGGCGCGGGTCCCGCATCGACGACAGCCGGCGCGGGTTGCGGCGCCTGATCGGCAACCGCCGGCGCGGGTGCGGGCGTCTGGTCGGCAACAGGCTGCACGGGCTCGGATGCCTTCGTGTCGGCGACCGGTGCGGCAGGCGCTTGCGACGCCTTGTCGGCGACAACCGGAGCGGCGATCACGGCGGCAGCCGGCACGGCGGCCATCGCGGCCTCCGGCGCGACCGAAGCCGCAGGCGCGGCGACCACCGCGGGCGCAGCGGCGACCGCCGGTGCGGCTGCGGCCACGGCGGGCGCGGGTGCGGCAACCGCAGGCGCTGCGGCAGCCACTGCCGGTGCTGCCACGGCCGGTGCGGCTGCGGCCGGCGCTGCGGCGGCCACTGTGGGCGCGGCCACCGCCGGTGCGGCTGCGGCCACTGCCGGCGCTGCGGCGGCAACCGCGGGCGCCGCGACTGCCGGCGCGGCTGCGGCGACAGCCGGCGCTGCCGCTGCCGGGGCCACGGCAACCGGCGCCATCGACGGCACAGGTACCGGCACCGGCACCGACACGGGTGCCGCCTGCACTGCGGTCGTCGCCACCGGGCGGGTCTGCGCGGGCGCCGGCGCGGCGGAACCGAGCGGCGGCAATCCCATGCGGTCGCGCACGATCGGATCGCGGTACTTCAGATCGTCCGCAACCGTCGCGTCCGCGCTCGGCGCCACGTTCGAACGGGCGAGCGGCGCGGTCGTGCCCGGGCACAGATGCCCGGTCGCTTCCACCGCGCGCCGGTTCGCGTCGCTCTGGCAAAGCAGCGCCAGCGCGACGTCGGTCAGGCCCATCGCACGGAATTCACGCGCATCGAGACGACGCACGCAGGCCTGATCGACCAGCGTCGTGCCGCCCGTCGCGCCGAACCCCGGGAACGACACGCCGACGCTCACCGATCCCATGCAGGTGTCGGACAGCGTGGTCGTGAGGCCCGGCGCCTGGATCGCGGGGTTCGTCTTGATCGTTTGGGTGCCCGAATAGTTGACGTTTTCCGCCGACTGGGTGTTGTATGCGCTGGTGCCGGGCGCGCCGGCCGACTGCAGCGAACTCGCGCTCTGTGGCGTCAGGTTCGAGCCGCCGCTCGTGCTGGAAGGCACCGTCACGTTCACGTTCACGCTCGAATTCCCGCTGCTGCGCACCCCGCTGGAGCTGTTGGCGTTGCCGCCGCGCGAACTCGTGGTGTTCGTGTTCGTGTTCGAGCTCATGCTCGAACCGCCGCCCTGGCTGACCGCCGTCGACGACGTCGATGACTGCGCATTCGAAGTCGAATCGGCGGTTTGCGCTTGAGCCCCGATCGTGGTCATCGCGAACATCGCCGCACATGCCACCTTGATCCTGTTGCTGTTCATTTCACTCTCCGGACGAGGTTTGACCTCCCACCCAGGCAACCGTATTAATTCCCCTGAATCCCTTCAGCTTTGCGTGCTTCCCCGAACTGCTTCCAGCCGTTGCCCAGCTGAGACCACGAGGCCGCCGACATGCCCTGCCACTGCTGGGCGTTCGGTTCACCGATGGCACTGCCCGAAGAAAGCGTTTGTTGTTCTGACGGTTTGGTTGTCTGGTCAGGGCTGTTTGACGTCTGCAAATTCGATTGCACGTCGTCGGCAATACGGTCGACGCCATACGCCGTCAGAGACGCGAGCATCAGAGCGGCGGCAATCAGTTTCTGCTTCATGCCAACTCCTTACGTGACAACAATGTGGGAAAAGAGACCAGCGTCGCAGGGAAACTGGTCCCCCCACACCTGACTAATGACTGCTGCCGGTCGCACTCGAACTGGCCTGGCTTCCGCCCGATGCGGACGGCGAGCCGGCCGAACCGGTACTCCACACGGTCGACGAGTTGGTGTGATCCGCGCCTGCGATCGAACCAGACCCACCGCTACCGGTTACCCCGGCGGCGCCCGCGTTGGCATTACCCTGGTCGTTCGCGCTGGTGGCCGTGTACTTGTTCGCGCCGAGTACGATCGTGGCGCTCACTCCTCCCGACAACGCGTTCGCGTTTTCGCTCGTGCTGCTGTTTCCACCGTACGAGCCTGCGGCACCGATACCGCCGCCTGCCGCGAATGCGCCCCCGTTCGTGCCTGAACCGCTGGCCGTCGAGGTCGAGTCGTGATAAGCGGATGCCGTGCCGGCGGAACCAGCGGGTGTCACGGTACTGCCTGCGCTTGCACCTGCCGTCGACGTCGAGTTGCTGGTATAGCTGCCGGAACCGACCAGCACCGACCCGGATACACCAGCCGCAACGGATTGCGTCTGGTTGGTCGTGGACGAACCTGCTGCCATTGCAACCGACGATAAGACGGTAAGCGCTGTCGCTAATATGACTTTGGCTTTCATAGCAATTCCTTGCTGTGAGGAAGTTCGGCGGTGGCGGAGCCGGGCTTGCCCCCCATCGGGCGACACCCGGCATCCGTACCGCCAGCCAATGACGAACGCTACGCGTCGCGGCTTAGTGGTGCGTCGTCCAGCCGATCGAGCCGGCATTCGCGCCGCTGGTGCCGCCTGCTTGCGCGCCACCGAAGCCGAAGCCGCCAACCGACGACGATTGGGTGTGGCTCGTGTACGAGATCGAGCCGCTCCCCGGACCGCCGGCAACTGCGCCTGCGGCGCCGAGTGCCGCGCCCGAATCGGTTGCGGCGAACGTGCCGAACCCGACAACGCCAGCTGCCGTCGAACCGCCGCTCGACGCACTGCTGCTCGACACCGTGCCGCTACCTGCGAACGCTGCACCCGAAACCGCCAGAACTGCTGCTGCAATCAGAAGCTTCTTCATGGTCGACTCCATAACGGCGTGGACAGAATGAATCAGGAAGATCGCACGCCATCAACCTTCCCGATTTGAGCAATCCTCAAAAATAAGGATCACTATCCAATTACAAGAAACCTGCATCCATTTCAATTGCATTCTTTTGTTATTTTGACCAGCCGAAGTTTAGGCTCGCATTTTTAAGTAATCCAAATTTTTCTAGTAAGTGTTTTCTATTATTTTTAAGACGATTAGGTCTTTAACAGAAAACACTATTTGCATTCAAGCCGGAAAGATTCCCCCATCCATCCGGATCGCGACACCCGATACCCCGCCGGACGGCATGCCGATATACGGCCTCCCGTTCCGGAATCGAAATGCGCGAATACATCGACCACCGCAAAATGCAGCGCCGCTCAAAATGCGCCCTTTATCGGCGCGGCGACGGCCCCGCATTGCAGCCAGGTGGCATGTTTTCTCCCTGAGCTGTCGACGAAAGGTCTTCCGGATGATCCGGCCGACTGGAGATCGATCTAGTCCGGCCGGCGCCGGTATTGGCCGGGCGCGACCGAGACGGTCCGGTACGGACGAAGGGGAAGCGGCATCAGGCTGTCTGGCACGAACAGCCCGATCCGTCCGGGTGAGCTGAATGAATGCGAGTACCGCTGTCGCCCGCCTGTCGCAAGGCGCGGCAGCCGCGCCAGCACGCGAAGCGCGCGGCGGGCAAGAAACCGGTACGGAGCGACCCGCGAAGCAGGCACCGCGTCGCGAGCAATACCCCGATGTTTCCGACTACCCCACGGGGGCGCAAAATATGCGCCGATCAAGCTACTGCTTATAGTCTTCATCGCCGTTTCCCCGACTGCTTATTGACGAGTTGGTCGTCCACTTGTTCGTTACGCCGTGTCGACCGCTCGCCGGTGCGTCCAGTACCGCAAGCAGCGTGCCACGCGTTATTCCACCGCCGATTGCGCGCGGCAAACGGCCGCTACACCGGCACCCGCCGTCGGGAACGGCATTTTTTGTTTCAGGAATGTATCGCATTCACGCTTCGACGCCCGCTGCGATCCACGCACGCCGCAATGCAAGCGCCGGATTAGACGGACGAATCCGGTGCGCGGGCACGCCGCGGGCGGCCACGTGAACGCGTGTTTCAAACTTGAGATGGACGCCGTCTCGCAGGCCGGGCGGCGCGCGCCCGGCCGCCCGCGAACCGCGGGTCGCCGCGCAAGCGGCCCGCCGTCCCGCCACGACGAATGAGAATCGATTCGCTCGCCGCCGGGCCGCGCGAACCGGGCGCGACCGCCGCCGATACGCCACCGGCACGCGTTCGCATCGACGGCCCAAACGATTTTGATTCATTCGTGAAAATGCCGACGCGATCAGATGTCGATCGAACAGCGAAACCGGCTAAAAAGAAGAAATCCGGATTACGCGCGTAACAATCAAAACAAATGAAAACGCATCATCCAGCCACGGTCGTTCACATCAATTTTTCACTTTCATTGACCCCGGCTTTCACACGAGAAATCGCGCGACACACGATTCACGCAGGCAACATTTTCAATCCTTTATTGACGAATTTCTCATCGTTGAAACATGTCCGCCTCATGTATTTCATGACGAGGTTCATCCCGTAAAAGCCTGATTCATCGCGCGTTTGATCGGATCGAATCGGCGCGCCCGGGCAATCGGGCGCGTCGCTTTCCTGTCCCCACGATTCATGCGTGAAACAGAAGCCCGCGCGGCGCGCGGCGATCGCGCGATGGTGCGCGCGCACAACGGCGCTGCGCCGCCGCTGGCATGCCGATTGCCTGATGCACCGCTCATCGAGCGGCGCGCCACGGCAAAAAAATACGGGCGACGGCCCGCTCGTCAATCGGCATCTCGGGGATACGGCGATGAAGATCACCTCTGATCGATCGACGCTTGCGTCGTTCAAGCAGCAACGGGGCTGTCAACGCAACCGGAGCGCCTGTCGCGGCGCCTCGTCGACTTCGGCACATGCGAACCGGCGCCTGCCGAAACGCTGCCCGTGCAGCGGAATGGAGCGCGTGCGCGCGGCCGTCGAGCAGATCGACGCCGGGCTCCCGGCGCTGAACGACGAAGGGGAAAGCCATGAATGACAGGGTCGCGCTCGAAACGCGCGCCGGTCAGCGCGTCCTCGTGACGGGCGGCGCCGGCTTTCTCGGCAGCTACGTGTGCGAACGCCTGGTGATGGAAGGCGCGTCCGTCACGTGCATCGACAGCCTGCTGACGGGGCGCAAGCTCAACGTCGCCGACCTGAAGGCATCCGGCCGCTTCGAGTTCGTGAAGGGCGACGTGTCGCTCGGGCTGCCGCACCTGCAGGTGGACGAGATCTGGAATCTCGCGTGCGCGGCGTCGCCGCCCACCTACCAGATCGATCCCGTCCACACGATGATGACGAACGTGCTAGGCATGAACCACTGCCTCGCGCTTGCGCGCAAGACGGGCGCGCGCGTGTTCCAGGCGTCGACCAGCGAGATCTACGGCGACCCCGGCGTGCACCCGCAGACGGAAACCTATCGCGGCAACGTGAACACGATCGGCCCGCGCGCGTGCTACGACGAAGGCAAGCGCGCGGCCGAGGCGCTGTGCTACGACTACTACCGCACGCACGGGATCGATGTGCGCGTCGCACGCATCTTCAATACCTACGGGCCGCGGATGTCGCCGCGCGACGGCCGCGTCGTGTCCAACTTCATCGTCGGCGCGCTCAACGGCGCGCCGCTCGAGATCTACGGCGACGGCCGGCAGACGCGCTCGTTCTGCTTCGCCAGCGACCTGATCGACGGCTTCTTCTGCCTGATGAGCGCCGAGCGCAACATCGGCACGCCGGTCAACCTCGGCAACCCCGGCGAATTCACGATGCTCGAGCTCGCGGAGAAAGTGCTCGCGATGACGGGCTCGACCTCGGAGATCGTCTTCCGGCCGCTGCCGATCGACGACCCGCACCAGCGCAGGCCCGACATCTCGATCGCCGCGACCGAGCTGGGCTGGCGGCCGAGCGTCGATCTCGGCGAAGGCCTGCGCCGCACCGTCGACTATTTCAGCCGCGAACTGTGGCTCGAACCGGTGCGGCACGTGACCGGGGCAGCGGCATGAAAGTGCTCGTGACGGGCGGCGCCGGCTATATCGGCAGCCACACCTGCAAGGCGCTCGCGGCGGCGGGACACGAGCCGGTCGCCTACGACAACCTGTCGACGGGCCATCGCGACGCGGTGCGCTGGGGGCCGCTCGTCGCGGCCGACATTCTCGATCGCGACGCACTATCGAAGGCGTTCGCGACGTACCGGCCCGACGTCGTGATCCATTTCGCCGCGCTCGCCTACGTCGGCGAATCGGTGCTGGCGCCCGAGCGCTATTACACGGTCAACGTCACGGGCACCTGCACGCTGCTGAACGCGATGCACGCGGCCGGCATCGGCAGGATCGTGATGTCGTCGTCGTGCGCGACGTACGGCATCCCCGACCGGCTGCCGATCTCGGAGCGCACGCCGCAGATGCCGATCAATCCGTACGGCTTCACCAAGTACGCGATGGAGCGGATGGCCGCCGATTTCGAGCGCGCGTACGGGCTGAAGTGGGTCGCGCTGCGCTACTTCAACGCGGCGGGCGCGGACCCCGACGGCGAGATCGGCGAGTGCCACGAACCGGAAACGCACGCGCTGCCGCTCGCGATCCGCGCGGCACTCGGCACAGGCAACGCGTTCCAGGTGATGGGCACCGACTACCCGACGCCCGACGGTTCGGCGATTCGCGACTACGTGCACGTGAGCGACCTCGCCGACGCGCACCTGAAGGCGACCGCCTATCTGTGCGGCGGCGGCCACAGCGTCGCGCTGAATCTCGGCACCGGCCGGGGGACCTCGGTGCTCGACGCGCTGCGCGCCGTGGAAGCCGTGACCGGGCGCGGCGTGCCGACGGTGAAGGTCGCGCGCCGCCCGGGCGACCCGCCCGAGCTGTACGCCGACGCGACCAAGGCCGCGCTCGTGCTCGGCTGGCGGCCGCGGTTCACCACGATCGAGCACATGGTCGAACACGCCGCGGCGTGGTTTCAAAAGGCGTTGCAGGTCGAATCGGGAAAATAACCGGGCACGCTTCACGGAACGCCCGTCAGGGGAACCACCATGAATGTGCGGATCGCCATCGTTGGCACAGGCTACGTCGGGCTCGTAAGCGGCGCGTGCTTCGCGGATCTCGGGCATGACGTCGTCTGCATCGACAACAATCGCGGCAAGATCGACGCGCTCAACGAAGGGCGCATGCCGATCTACGAACCGGGCCTCGACGCCGTCGTCGCGCGCACCGTCGAACGCGGCACGCTGCGCTTCAGCAGCGATCTGGCGGCGAGCGTGCGGGACCGCGACGCGGTGTTCATCGCGGTCGGCACGCCGACGCTGCCGGGCACCGATCGCGCGGACCTGCAGTACGTCGAGGCGGCCGCCCGGGAGATCGCGTCGAACCTGACCGGGTTCGCGGTCGTCGTCACGAAGTCGACGGTGCCGGTCGGCACCAACCGGATCGTCCAGCAGATCGTCGAGCGCTGCGCGCCGGACGGCGTCGCCCCGGCGATCGCGTCGAATCCGGAGTTCCTGCGCGAAGGGTCGGCGATCGACGATTTCATGCATCCGGACCGCGTGGTGTTCGGCGCCGAGCATCCGCGCGCGGTCGAGATCATGCAGGCCATCTACGCACCGCTCGAAGCCATGGGCCATCTCGTGTTCGCCACCGGGATCGAGACGGCGGAGCTCGTGAAATACGCGGCGAATGCGTTCCTCGCGGTGAAGATCAGCTACATCAACGAGATCTCGGATCTGTGCGAAGCGGTCGGCGCCGACGTCGAGCTGGTCGCGAACGGCATGGGCCTCGACCGGCGCATCGGCGCGTCGTTCCTGAAGGCCGGCCCCGGCTGGGGCGGCTCGTGCTTCCCGAAGGACACGCGCGCGCTGAAGGCGACCGCCTCCGAGTACGCGGTGCCGCTGCGCATCGTCAGCGCGGCGATCGAAGCGAACGCGCTGCGCAAGGAGCAGATCCTGCACCGCATCGAAAAAGCCTGCGGCGGCACGATCAGGGGCAAGCGCATCGCCGTGCTCGGCCTCACCTTCAAGGGCCAGACGGACGACGTGCGCGAAAGCCCGAGCATCGACGTGATCCAGCTGCTCGTCGGCGCGGGCGCGCACATCCGCGCATACGACCCGGCCCGGCCGCACGAAGCGTCGCGGCTGCTGCCGCAGGTGTTCATGGAAGGCTCCGCGATCGACGCGGTGCGCAGCGCGGACGCCGTCGTCGTGATGACCGAATGGAAGGCGTTCGAGGCGCTCGATCTCGCCGACCTCGCGGATCACATGGCCGATCCGGTGATGCTCGACATGCGCAACCTGTTCAGCGAACGCCTGGCCGTCGACAGCGGCTTTCGCCGCTACGAACGCGTGGGCTGCTCGTGCGGCGAGCGCGCGCCGGCGGACCCGGCGCCGGAACCGCGGCACGCAAGCGAGGATCCCCGGCCGCCGCGCGGCCTGCTTCAGGAATGATGGTCCTACCTCCACGGGAGAACACCATGAAGAAGCTGGTTGCGTCGCTGGCCGGCGGCCCTGCGCCGGACACCGCCGACACGCAGGCCGATCGCACCGGATCGCTGCATGCGGACGTCCCGCTCGTCGTCCCGCTGATGGACAACGGCAGCAGCGTCGTATTCCATGTCCTCGCGCTGTGCTGGTTCGCCGCGCTCGCCGTCTTCTGGCGCTGGTGGCTGCGCGACGAGCACTACGTCGACGCGTTCCGCTTCGGCGTCAACTGCTTCGTGCTGTTCTGGACCACCTTCATTCCCGGCTACTTCATCTGCATCATCCGCTCGGCGGTCGTGCCGAACCCCGCGCTGCCGGTGCCGCGCGACTGGCGCGTCGCGATGGTCGTCACCAAGGCGCCGTCCGAGCCGTTCGGGATCGTCCGCACGACGCTGCTCGCGATGCTCGACCAGACCTACCCGCACGATACGTGGCTCGCCGACGAGGACCCGTCGCCCGAAACGCTCGACTGGTGCCGCGAACACGGCGTATTCGTGTCGACACGGCGCGGGGTCGCCGCGTACCACCGCGCCAGCTGGCCGCGCCGGACCCGCTGCAAGGAAGGCAACCTCGCGTACTTCTACGACACCTACGGCTACGACAACTACGATTTCGTGTCGCAGCTCGACGCGGACCACGTGCCGACCCGCACCTATCTCGAGGAGATGCTGCGGCCGTTCGTCGATCCGGAAGTCGGCTACGTGTCGGCGCCGAGCATCTGCGACAGCAACGCGGCGTCGAGCTGGAGCGCACGCGGGCGCGTCAACGTCGAGGGGCCGCTGCACGGCACGATGCAGGCCGGCTATGCGGGCGGCCTCGCGCCGCTGTGCATCGGCTCGCACTATGCGGTGCGCTGCCGCGCGCTGCGCGAGATCGGCGGGCTCGGGCCCGAGCTCGCCGAGGATCACTCGACCACGATGATCTTCAATGCGCGCGGCTGGCGCGGCATGCACGCGCTGAACGCGATCGCGAACGGCGAAGGGCCGCGCACGTTCGCCGATCTGGCCACGCAGGAATTCCAGTGGTCCAAGAGCGTGATGATCATCATGCTGCGCTACACGCGCCGCTATTTCACGGGGCTGCCGCTGAAGCTGAAGGCGCAGTTCCTGTTCTGCCAGATGTGGTACCCGCTTTGCGCGCTCGCGATGGCGGGCGGCGTCGTGATTCCGGTCGTCGCGCTGTTCACCGGCCGCGTCTGGGCGCACGTCGACTACCTGACCTACCTCGCCTACGCGCTGCCGCTCACCGCGCTGCTCCTGTGCGTCGTGAGCTGGGCCACGCATACGACGCAGTCGTGCCGCCCGCTGAATACGAAACTGCTGTCCTGGGAAGGGCTGTCGTTCGTGTTCGCGCGCTGGCCGTGGGTCGTGCTCGGCTGCGCGTCGGCGCTGTTCGACTGCGCGCGCGGCAAGGAATTTCCGTTCAAGGTCACGCCGAAGGGCGGCGCGATCGAAACGGACGCGCCGCTGCGCGTCGTCGCGCCGTACCTGCTGATCTCGCTGTTCTGCAGCCTGCCCGTCGTCACGGTGGAGAACCCGCGCAACGCCGCCGGCTTCTATCTGTTCTCGACGCTGACGAGCATCCTGTATCTCCTGATCGCGGCCGTCGTCACCGTGAACCACGGCCGCGAGCAGGGGCTCGATGCGTCGGCGTTCCGGCAGATGTTCTTCAGCCGCCTGCCCGTGCGCAACGCGCTGTTCGCGATCGCGCTCGCGATGCTGTTGTCGGGCATCGGGCTGCGCGCGCCGAGGGGCTGGCAGGCGATGATGTGGCGCTCGGGATTGCCGGCCGTGGCCGCCCCCGCGCCGGGCGAACCGGTGAAGCAGCCCGAGCTCGGCGCGTACGATCCCGACAATACCCTCGCGGCCGACCAGGGCCTCGCGTTCGATCATGTGTTCGTGTCATGGAACGCGCCCGACATCCAGGTGGAAATCGACGATGCCTACCGGAGCGCGCAGGCGCGCAACCGTTCGCTGATCGTGACCGTCGAGCCGTGGGCGGCCAGCGGCACGCGGCCGGGCGCGCTGCTCGAGGATATCGCGCACGGCCGCTACGACACGCGGATCGCCGACACCTGCTCGGCGCTCGCCGCCCTGAAGGGCTCCGTATTCGTACGCTGGGGCCACGAGATGGAGGCCGACACGGGACGCTATCCGTGGGCCGTCGGCGACGCGCCGGCCTACGTCAACGCCTACCGGCGCGTAGTGACCGCGTGCCGCGCGATGACCGACCGGATCCGCTTCGTGTGGTCGCCGGCCGGCAACCGGAATCTCGACGACTATTTCCCGGGCCGCGAATACGTCGACGAGATCGGCCTGTCCGTCTTCGACTGCCCGCGCTGCGCGATCTGGCCGGTCAGCAGCCATGCTTCCGCCACGAGCATCCTGCGGACCAAGTACGAGCGGGTGACCGACTACGGGCTGCCGGTCATGGTCACGGAACTCGGCGTCGACGGGTCGAGCGCGCACAAGCGCGAGGCGCTCGCCGAACTCCAGCGGTCGCTGTGGCGCTATCCGCTGCTGAAGGCCGTGGTCTATTTCAATTCGGTCGATACGCCCGGCGCGTGGCCGGCGCACTATGTGCCGGACTGGCGGATTCCGCCGGCGTTCCTGCAGACGACGGTCGTCGCGAAATGACCGGCGGCCGGCACTCGGCGCGCGGCACAGCGGCGGCGGCTGCGACGACGCGCCGCCGTCGCGCCGTCAGCCGAGCAGTTCCCGCTTGCGCAACTGCACGACGTCGCGCATCGGCGGCGCGCCGAACAGCCGGCTGTACTCGCGGCTGAACTGCGACGCGCTTTCGTAGCCGACCACGGCGGCCACCGACCCGACGTCGCCGCCCTGCCGCAGCAGCAGCCGCCGCGCCTCGTGCAGCCGCAGCTGCTTCTGGTACTGCAGCGGGCTGAGCGTCGTCACGTGCTTGAAATGGTGGTGCAGCGACGACACGCTCATGTTGACGGCCTGCGCGAGCGAGTCGACGCGCATCGGCTCCGCGAAGTGATCGCGGATCCATTCGATCGCGCGCGCGATCCGGTGCGTCTGGCTGCCCGTGATCGCCATGTGCCGCAGCCGCGTCCCCTGCCCGCTCGTCATCAGCCGGTACAGCAGTTCCTTCTCGATCAGCGGCGCGACGACCGGGATGTCGGCCGGCGTATCGAGCAGCCGCAGCAGCCGCAGCGCGGCGTCGAGCAGCGGCGGCGTCAGCTCGGCGAGCGCGATCCCCTCGCCTTCGGGGCCCGCCTCGGGCTCGGGCAGCCGCATTTCGGCCGCCAGCTCGACGATGCGCTGCGGATCGAGCGTCAGCGACAGGCACAGGTACGGCGCGTCGGGCGACGCGCGCGTCACGCGCGACAGGATCGGCAAGTCGATCGAGGTAATCAGGCAATTGTGCGTGTCGTATTCATAGGCTTGCCCGGCCACGATCACGCGCTTCGCGCCCTGCGCGGCGATCACGAGCGCCGCCCGCGACACCCCGCAGCCGAGATCGACCGGCCGGGCGTGCCGGTGCAGCATCAGGCCCGGCACGGCCGTCGAATGCGAGCCGTCCGCCGGCGCGAAACGGCCGATCAGCGACGCCAGCTCACGCCGCCCGGATTCGCGCGATGCCGCGATATCGGTCATGTCCATGACACATCCTCGATTGATTTCCCCATATCGCGGGAGCATAGCGAACCCGCCCGCGACGCAGCGGGGATTTGCAGGATTGTTCAAGAAATTTGCAGGATTGGGTAGACGCAAAGACCGGCCGCCCGCGCACACTGCCGCTAACCCGGCGCATGCCGGGTATTCCCCACGGAGACAACCAACATGCCTATCTCGTTTGTCCTGAACGGCAAGAACGTCACGCTCGACGCCGATCCGTCGATGCCCGTCCTCTGGGCGATTCGCGAACACGCGGGACTGACCGGCACGAAATTCGGCTGCGGCATGGCGCAGTGCGGCGCGTGCACCGTGCATCTCGAGGGCCAGGCCGTCCGCTCGTGCGTGCTGCCGCTCGCCGGCATCGCGGGCAAGCACGTCACGACGATCGAGGGCCTGCGGAGCAGGCCCGCACAGGCCGTGCAGGCCGCCTGGGTCAAGCTGCAGGTGCCGCAATGCGGCTACTGCCAGTCCGGCCAGATCATGTCGGCCACCGCGCTGCTCGAACAGAACCCGAAACCGACCGACGCGGACATCGATACCGCGATGAACGGCAACCTGTGCCGCTGTGCGACCTACGCCCGGATCCGGGCGGCGATCCACGACGCGGCCGCAACGCTGGGAGCCTGACCATGACGATCGAACTCGACGACACCGGGTCGGTGCATGCGTCGCGCCGCACGTTCCTGAAGGCCGCGGGCGCCACGGCCGCCGTCAGCCTGACGATCGGCTTCGAATGGGCCGGCCTCGGCCGCCGCGCGCTCGCCGCGAGCGCGCCCGCCGGCGATTTCGCGCCGAACGCGTTCCTGCGCGTGAGGCCCGACGGCGCCGTCACGGTCATCGCCAAGCACGTCGAACTGGGCCAGGGCGCGTATACGGGCATCGCGACGATCGTCGCCGAGGAGCTCGACGCCGACTGGTCGCGCGTGCGCGTCGAAAGCGCGCCGGCCGATGCGAAGCGCTACGCGAACCTCGCGTTCGGCACGATGCAGGGCACCGGCGGCAGCTCGGCCATGGCGAACTCGTGGCAGCAACTGCGCGAAGCGGGCGGCAAGGCCCGCGCGATGCTGGTATCGGCCGCGGCGGCCCGCTGGCAGGTGCCGGCCGGCGAACTGACGACGGCCGACGGCGTCGTCACCCACGCGAAAAGCGGCAGGACGGCCGCGTACGGCACGCTCGTCGCCGATGCGTCGAAGCTGCCGGTGCCCGAGCGGGTCGTGCTGAAGCAGCCGGCCGAGTTCCGGCTGATCGGGCACCGGGTTCCGCGCGTCGACGCGCCGGCGAAATCGAACGGCACCGCGCATTTCACGCTCGACGCCACCTTCCCCGACCTGCGCGTCGCATTGCTGCAGCGCCCGCCGCGCTTCGGCGCGACGGTGCAGTCGTTCGACGCGACGGCCGCCAAAGCCGTGCCGGGCGTCGTGTCGGTCGTCCAGGTGCCGGGCGGCGTCGCGGTCGTCGCGACGGGCTTCTGGGCCGCGAAGCAAGGTCGCGACGCGCTGAAGATCGAATGGGACGAGACACACGCCGAAAAGCGCGGCTCGGACGAGATCATGCGCGAATACCGGCAGCTCGCCGACCAGCCGGGCGCGTCGGCGCGCAGGGACGGCGACGCCGATGCGGCGATCGCCGGCGCGGCGCGCAAGATCGGCGCGACCTACGAATTTCCGTATCTCGCGCACGCGCCGATGGAGCCGCTCGACGCCGTCGTCATGCTGACGGCCGACCGTTGCGAGATCTGGGCCGGCGACCAGTTCCAGACGGTCGACCAGGCCAACGCGGCCCGGATCGCGGGGCTGAAGCCCGAGCAGGTGCAGATTCACACGCTGTATGCGGGCGGCAGCTTCGGCCGGCGTGCGAACGCGTGGTCGGACTACGTGGTCGAGGCCGTGTCGATCGCGAAGGCGCTCGGCGCGGACGGCCGGCCCGTCAAGCTGCAGTGGACGCGCGAGGACGACATCCAGGGCGGCTTCTACCGGCCGATGTACTTCCACAAGCTCGACGCGGGGCTGACCGCCGACGGCCGGCTGGTTGGCTGGCGCCACCGGATCGTCGGCCAGTCGATCCTCGCGGGCACGCCGTTCGAGGCGTTCATGGTCAGGAACGGCATCGACGCGACGTCGGTCGAGGGCGCGGCGAACCTGCCGTACGCGGTGCCGAACGTGTCGGTCGAACTCGCGACCGTGAAGACGGGCGTGCCCGTGCTGTGGTGGCGCGTGGTCGGCAGTTCGCACACGGCGTATGCGGTCGAGGCGTTCATCGACGAAGCCGCCCATGCGGCAGGCAAGGATCCGTATGCGTTCCGCCGCGACCTGCTCGCGAAGGAGCCGCGCATGCGCGCGGTGCTCGACCTGGCTGCGCAGAAGGCCGGCTGGGACCCGGCCACGCCGCTGCCGAAGGGCCGCGGGCGCGGCATCGCGGTGGCCGAGGCGTTCAAGAGCTACGTGGCGCAGGTGGCCGAGGTGTCGGTCGACGCGGACGGGAAGGTGAAGGTCGAACGCGTGGTGTGCGCGGTCGACTGCGGGATCGCGATCAATCCCGACATCGTCGCCGCCCAGATGGAGGGCGGCATCGGCTTCGGGCTCGGCGCGGCGATGCATAGCGCGATCACGCTGAAGGACGGCCGCGTCGAGCAGCGCAACTTCGACGGCTACCACGTGCTGCGGATGGCGGAGATGCCGCGGGTCGAGGTGCATATCGTGCCGTCGGCCGAAGCGCCGACCGGGGTCGGCGAACCGGGCGTCGCGCCGGTCGGGCCGGCGGTCGCGAACGCGATCTTCGCGGCGACGGGCAAGCGGCATTACGTGCTGCCGTTCGATTCGGCGGACGACGCGAAGGCCTGACGGGCTCGCCGGCCGCGGAACGGGGACGTCCCGCGGCCGGCGCTTCCCGATACGGCGGGAAAGGCCCGGCGTCGCGTCGTGTTGCACGCGACGATATCCGCCGAATCACCCGATGCGGCGCCCGCCTCTATCCCGGCGGGCGTCGCATGCCGGCCTTCGGGCTTCATGCGGGATTCTCGACGCCGGGTTGAATCCGCCCGCCGCGCCACGCGCCTGTTAGCCGCGTCACGGCGCGCCTCCCCCGCACGTTACGCCGGACGTAACGCCCGTAACGTCGCCGGCCGGATGCTACGTAACAATCCTTCAATGATGTTCCGACCCCTTCAGTTTTCGTCCCGCGCCGCCCGTTGAAGATTCGTTTAAATACAAGGCCGCAGCACCGCCCGTGCCCGTGTCGCGCCGTGTCGCCCGGCGTCGCGACCTGGCGATTCCCCCCCTGGCCCGAAAGTTGCTGCACATGACTCGCAAACACTCCTTTACGGACATGCGAGGGCCACCATGGATTGCAAATACCTTTACATCGACAATATAAAAATCAACTTCGTGCGACGCACGATCGAAATCGACAACAAAGTCGTCGAAGTCACGCCGCGCGAATTCGACGTCGTCGAATTCCTGCTCGACAACATGAACAAGATCGTGCCGCGGCAGGCGATCCAGGAAGCCGTGTGGGGCCGTGAACTCGGCGTGTCGTCGCGCACGCTCGACACCCATATTTCGCGTATCCGTTCGAAGCTGCAGCTCGATCACGACAAGAACCTGCGGATCATCCCGATCTACGCGGTCGGCTATCGTCTCGTGCTGTTCGGTGCGGCGATGACGCACGTCGAGCGCCACGAAGCCGCGCCGGTCATGCGCGCCGCGCCGCAAGCCGCGATGGCGGCCGACTACGCGTGACGGCTGAACCGCGCGCCGCGCGTTCGCGGCGCGGCGGCAACGCTCCCCCCCACGCTGCTGCGCGAATCCGCAGCAGTTCGCGGCCTGCCAGCCGGATCCGGCCTGCACTCCGTCCGACCCGCCAGCCAGTCGCGCCCCGACCGCCGCCTCCGGGCGGCGGTCGCATTTGGCCGCCCGCTGCCGCGCCCGCCCTTCCGCCCCGCTTCGTAGTCCCGGCGCACGCCGCCGCCAGGCACGGCGCGCGGCTACGGAGGGCCGCCCCGCGCGCGGCCCTCGCCGTCCGTACAATCGACGCAGGCGCCGCACGCGCGCCGCGCCACCGGACCCGGAACATCCCGAATGACCCTGAGCCTGCGCGGTTCGCGAACCGCCGTCGCCTGCCTGTACGCACTGGCCGCGCTCGCATGCGCCGCCCCTTCCGTCGCGCACGCGACGCAGGACGCCGCGCCTCGGATCGCGTCGACGGCGCCGGACCAGCCGGACGGCAACCCCGCCGCGCCGCCCGCACGCCAGCGACGCATGGACGCCGTCGCGACCACGCCGCCCGAGCGCGCGCACCGGCCAGCGTTGCCGGCGGCCTCCGCCGATCCGCCTTCGTGCCATGCGCGGCCCGTCATGACGATGTGTCGCGGCGTGCGCCCGGCCGATGCGAAGCGGCGCTGCATGCGCTGCCTCGATCAGTGACGACGCGCGGCGCGCCGCGTCATGCGGCGCGCTGCGTCTCCAGCCACGCCTGGAACATCAGCACCGTCCACAACGGGTGCTGCCAGTTCATCCGGCCGGCCTGGTGCTGCCGCCACAGGCGCTCGACCGCGCCCGCATCGAAGAACCCTTCCTCGCGCAGCCGCGACGGCCGCAGCAACGTCTCGGCCCAGTCGCGCAGCGCGCCGCGCAGCCAGTGATCGACGGGCGCGCAGAAGCCCTGCTTCGGCCGGTCGATCAGCGCGGACGGCACGTAGCGGTCGAGCAGTCGGCGCAGCAGCGCCTTCGACTGGCCTTCGGGCAAACGCACCTTCGCCGGCACGCGCCACGCGAACTCGACGACGTGATGGTCGAGGAACGGCATGCGCGTTTCGAGGCTGACCGCCATCGCCGCGCGATCGACTTTCGCGAGAATGTCGGTCGGCAGGTACGTGAGCGTGTCGATCGCCATCGCCTGTTCCGCAAAGCTCAGATGAGCGGGCCACGCGGCCGCGGTGTCGAGCGGCGTCGGCGGCTCCTGCCCCGACAGCGCGAGGCGCTCGGGGTGATGCACCGACGACATCAGCAGCCGGTACAGCCCGATGCGGCTCTCGGCCGTCATCACGTGGCCGAGCTTGTGCAGGCGATCGCCGATGCGCGCCGCCGACTCGCGCGCCTCCACGCCGCCCCACGCCCCCTGCGCGACGGCCGCGAGCTGGTCGGCATGATCGGGCCGCAACGCGTGCAGCGCGGCGGCGATTCGCGCGCGCACGGCCGCCGGCACGCGATGCAGCTTGCGCCACAGGCGCGGCGTGAGGAAGTAGCGCGTATAGCCGCCGAACAGCTCGTCGCCGCCGTCGCCGGACAGGCTCACCTTCACGTGCCGGCGCGTCAGTTCCGACACGAGAAAGGTCGGGATCTGCGACGCATCGGAAAACGGCTCGTCGTAGATCGACGGCAGCTTCGGCACGACGCCGAGCGCATGGTCGGCCGTGACGTAGAGCTCGGTATGGCGCGTGCCGAGATGGCGTGCGACGGCCTTCGCGTAACCGGCTTCGTCGTAGCCGGCTTCATGGAAGCCGATCGTGAACGTGTCGACCGGCGCCGCCGATTGCGCCTGCATCAGCGCGACGATCGCCGACGAATCGACCCCGCCCGACAGGAACGCGCCGAGCGGCACGTCGGCCGCCATCTGCCGAGCGACGGCCCGGCGCAGGATCGTGTCGAGCTGGCCGGCGGCCTCGTCGGCGCTGCCTTCGAACGGCTGCGCGCGACCGTCCGCGATCGCCTGTTCGAGCGTCCAGTACGCCCGCAGGCGCGGCGTGTCGCGCGCATGCTCGAACTGGACATACGTGCCGGGCGGCAGCTTGCGGATGCCGCGATAGATCGTATAAGGCGCGGGCACGCTCGACTGGCGCAGGTACAGGCACAGTGCGTCGCGATCGATCGCGCCGCCGAAGCCCGGAAAGCCGCGCAGCGCCTTCAGCTCGGACGCGAACACGAGCGCATCGCCGATCCGGCCGTAATAGAGCGGCTTCTCGCCGATCCGGTCGCGCGCGAGCGTGAGCACCCGCGACGCGCGATTCCACAGCGCGAACGCGAACATGCCGGTCGCGCGCCGCAGCGCCGCGTCGACGCCCCACGCGACGATCGCCGCGATCAGCACCTCGCTGTCGGAATGGCCGCGCCATGCCGGCGCGCGTCCGGCGCGCTCGAGTTCCGCGCGCAGTTCGCGATGGTTGTAGATTTCGCCGTTGAAGACCATGACGTAGCGCCCGCACGCGGAGGCCATCGGCTGTCGGCCCTGCACCGACAGGTCGACGATCGCGAGCCGCCGGTGGCCGAGCGCGATGCCGGCCGCCGGGTCGACCCAGATGCCCTGCCCGTCCGGCCCGCGATGCGCGAGGCTCGCCGTCATGCGCGCGAGCGTGCCGCGCGCTGTCTCCTCATCGAAGGCGACGCTATTCAAAAAGCCGTCGATTCCGCACATTGATGTGTTCGCCCCTGTTGACTGTTCCGTCACGCGGGGCGCAACCTCGCGGCCGGCCGTCCGGCGTGACGGTCGAGCCATGTTACGAAGAAATAAATCAGCAATAATTCACGGGTGAATGCGGGCGCGCACTAAAAAACACTGCGCCGCGTCGCGTGCGCAGCCCGCCGCTCCGCGCCGGCAACCGCCTCGCGGAGCGGCGGGCAGGCGCGGGAACGCGTCAGGACGGCAGCCGGCGCGCCGCCAGATACGCGAGCTGCGCGCGGTTCTGCACGTTGAAGAGTTTTTCGAGCGAACGGATGTGGTGGCCGACCTTGTGCAGCGACGTGCGCAGCGCACTCGCGATCTCCTGGTCGGACAGCCCGTGCACGAGACGGTCGAGCACCTGCTGCTGCTCGTCGCCGAGCGCGAAGCCGCGCATGCGCGCGATGCGCGCCTCGAGAAACGGCAGCGCGACGCGATGCACGGCCAGGCTGACCGACAGCGCGCCGCCGATCACGCGATCGTCGATCCATTCGGTGCCGTGCGTCTCCGACGTCACGTTCACCGCGACGCGCAGGTCGAAGCGCGGCGCCGACAGGCCGAAAAGTACGCCGCTGTGCATCGCGTGCGCGCGCAGGTGGCCGGCGAGCGCCAGCAGCTTGCGGTCACCGTTGCCCTGCGCGGCCGACTCGATCTCGTCGAGCCGCCACGCGACCGGAAAGCCGCTCTGCCGAACCTGTGCAAAGCGCGGATCGCTCTCGTACAGCATGCCCTCGATGAACGGCTGCATGAACGTCGCCGGCGCGAGGTCGCGCAGCAGATGCGCGCGCAGGATGCGCCGCCCGATCATTTCATGAGCGCCGTAGCCGAGCGTACTGAATCCGATTTGCCGCAATCGCGCATGGCATTGCGCGAAATCGACCGGTTCAAGGTCGCTTTTACCGGGCGTTATCTGGATGCCGGTAAAAAAGTCGCGCTCGCTTGCGTGAGAGTCGCTCGAATGAGCGGCCGCCGCCGCGATGTCGGCTTGTGAAAACCATTCGACGCGTGGCGCGTCGTCAGCATGAGTCATGTGGAGCCCGCCCCTTCCCAATATGTGAACTGCGCCCCGCCACGATCTGGTCTTTTCTTTATGGTTTTTCCGGTCGTCGTTATGTGTGTGCGAATGGAAATCTTTCGAAAATCCTTCACCGACCTTAGTATTACGGCATATTACGCGGACACCGGCATTTTTGTACAATGCCCCCGCGTTTCGTCAGGGATGACGATCGGCGCAGAACACAACGATGCGCGATCGCACCGCCGCGAATGCCGTACACGATATGGCCGCCGCCAGGCGATGCGCGTCGATTCCGAGGGATGGCTCATGTCCGATATTGCAGTGCATGAAGAAGCGGTCGCCGCAACCTTTCCCCGTACGCCGCCCGGGCCTGACGCCGGCGCGGACGTGCTGCGCGAGCGTCCCGTGCAGGTCGTGTGGTGCGACGACGTGCAGCGCGGCCACGACGTGCAGCCGCACGCGCCGAGGCTCGGCGTCGCCGATACGCTCACGCATGCGCAGAGCACGGCCGAACGCAGCCGTATCGTCGCGAGCCTGCTGCACCTGACGGGCTTCGCGACGTTCGCGTACTTCGCGCTCGAATTCGCGCACGACCGGATCGAGCGTCTCTACCTGCACGAAGCGTTCACGCCGGCCACCTATCGCGGCGACTACGTGCGGCACCGCCATCACGACGTCGATCCGCGCACCCTCGGCGCGCGCGTGTGCAACATGCCGGTCGTCTGGGATCTGCAGCAGTTGCGCCGCGAACACCGCGAGCGCGGCGACGGCCCGCGTGCGACGCCGGCCGCGCTCGACGGCTTCCTGCAGACGATGCAGGACGACGGGATGTGCAGCGGCATCATGTATTCGATGGCCGTGCCCGGCACGCGGCTGCATGCGTTCATGAGCTTCACCGCGCCGCGCCGCACGCGCGAATGGATCACGCCGGCGACGATCGAGCAGGCGCTGTCGATCGGGCTGTCGGTGCACAAGTTCGCGTCGCCGCAACTGATCGCGACGTCGCGCGAGCGCGCGGTGAACGGGCTCACGCCGTTCGAGCAGGAACTGCTGCTCGGCATCGCCGAAGGCGCTTCCGACAAGGAGATCGGCCGGCGCCTCGACACCAGCGCGCACAACGTCGACTACCATCTGCGCAAGCTGCGCAAGCGCTTCGGCGTCGCGAACCGGATCCAGCTCACGTACCTGACGTCGAAGCTCGAACTGATCTGAGCGTCGCGCGGCGCTTGCGCCGAGCACATCCGTAAACGCCCATGCCGGCCTCGCGGGCCGGCATGGGCGGGTTGCGGCGCGGTGCCGGGTCCGGCGCCGCTTCCAGGAAAACCTTGCGTTACTTCAGCAGCGTCATCTGCACGACCTTGACGATCACGAGACCGACCGCGATCACGAGATAGCCGCGCAGCACGGTCATCCACACGCGCGTCGTCAGCGTCATCTTCTGCGGCTCGAGCGTGTCGAGCGGCGGCATGCGCCACGTGTCGCGCAGCGAACGGTCGACGCCCGGTTCGACGACGCGCTTGTGGCGACGGATCAGCACGGTCGCGAGATAACCGACGATCGCGAACACGCTGCCGCCCACCAGCACGTCGAGGATGGCCTCGCCGCTGATGTCCGGATACATCACCGATGCGGTCAGGATGATCGACAGCATCACCAGCACCCAGATCACCGCGCCCGTGAACACGTTGAGCTTCGTCGAGTTGATCCACGGCCCGAGCACCTGCTTGTCGTTGCAGAGCAGCAGCAGGAACACGGTCGCGCTCGGCAGCAGCACGCCCGCGAGCGTCTGCACGGCTTCCGTCAGCAGGCCCAGCGGGCTGCCCGGGATCAGCACCAGCGCCGCGGCGGCCGCGACGATGCCGAAGTACACGAGATAGAAACCCTTCGCGTCGGACACGTTGCGATGCAGCGAGTGACGGATCTTGAACACGTCGCCGATCGCATACGCGGTCGACAGCGACACGGCGGCCGCACCGATGATGCACGCGTCGAGCAGCGCCACCGCGAACAGCGTCGCGCTCGTGCGGCCCGCATACTTCTCGAGGCCCGCGATCACGCCGCCGGCGTCGGTGAAGTTGCCGAATTCCGGGTGGCCGGCGAACAGCTGGGCCGAGAACGCGATCATCGCGACCGCACCCACCAGCACGAAGGCGATGCCGATCCACAGGTCGGCCTTCTCATACTTCATGAAGCGCGGCGTAATGCGCTTGTCGATCACGTAGCTCTGCTGGAAGAACAGCTGCCACGGCGCGACGGTCGTGCCGACGATGCCGATCACGAGCAGCATCACGTCCGACAGCTTCGCGTGCGCCGGCCAGTTCGGCACGAAGAAGTCGCGCGTCATCTGGGCGACGGGCGGATGGATCGACACGAGCACCGGCACGAGCAGCAGGCTCAGCAGGCACAGCACGATCGCGAACCGCTCGAAGCGCCTGAAATCCCCGGTACTGACCGCGGCCATGGTCAACGCCGCGGCCACGCACACGCCGGCCACCTTCGGCAGCCCGAAGAAATCCAGCACGAACGTGATGCCGATGAACTCGGTGACGATGGTGAGCGCATTGAGCAGGAACAGGTCGATCACGCTGAACGCGCCCCAGAACTTGCCGAAGCGCTCGAAGATCAGGCGGGCATGGCCGACGCCCGTGACCGCGCCGAGGCGCAGCACCATTTCCTGGTTCACGTACAGCACCGGCACGAGCAGCAGCAGCGTCCACAGCAGCGTCGTGCCGTAGTTCTGGCCGGCCTGCGTATAGGTGCCGAATGCGCCGGCGTCGTTGTCGCCGACCATGACGATGAGGCCCGGGCCGAGGATCGCGAGCAGCGTGCGCAGACGCGCCCACCACGTGCCGCGCGCCCCCGTGTCGTGACGCGCGATCGTGCCGAGCGCACCGCGGATGTCGCCCAGGTGGGCTTCGTCGAGCACGGCGCTGCGTTCGACGGCGATCGGTGGAGAAACGTTGGATGGTGTGGACATGATTTATTCCGTACGGCTAAGGGTTATCTGATGAGCGCCTGACCTTGGAATGCACGCGGGGCGGCCGCCCGACGGCGGCCACGCGTGCGCATGCCGAGGCGCGCTCGGCGCTTCTCGTTTCAGTGGATCAACGATTTCAGCTGGTTCATCAGGCGGGTGAACACCCGCGGACGTGCATCGAGCGTCAGCATCGCGTCGTAGTGGTTGCGCGATTCAGCGACGTGCGGGAGATTCGACAGCAGAAGGCCGAAGTTCATGATCTGGCTCCGTGCGGCGACGGCAGGCGTGCCGGCCGCGTGATGGGTGCGGGGCCAGTCCGGGGCCTGAACGACGTGTCAGGCTAGTCGGCCGGATTGTCCCTGCGACCCGGGTTCAAAAGGGTCTGTGCGTGCGATGGGCATAAGGGACAACTGTCACTGTCGTTCATGGCGGCTCCTATGCGGTGTTCGGGAGAACACGGTTGACCGCCGTCAGGCCTGCGGGCCGGCATTCGCGATGCCTGAACAAGGCGTGCGCGAACGCGGCCGCCTGCCAGGCGGCGGTGGAACCGGACAGCGCATGCGCAAACGCATCACGCTAACCGGCGCGAATCAGGGTGCACGTAGGAAGTGACTGCGGAATACTGCTGCGCGCACCGTTTGCCTGGGAGACAAACGGCGGCTCGATGAGGCGCGGACGTCGGTCGCTCAGGCGGAAATTTCGTTCGAAGATCGACTACTGCAGGCGTCCAAGGCGGCGGCCCCAAAAGTGAAGATGGCGGATTCTATGGACGCCCCGAAAGTGAAGTCAACCCCTCGAAACCCCATTTCTCGAAATAAATTTCGCGTTTCACGACACTGAAAGATTTGCCCTTGAAACGGCGCGCCGCAACCTTTCAGTGCGCCGCGACGGCGGCATCGCCGCCTGCGCCGGCGCAACGGTTCGGCCCCTCCCGCCGCCGCATTCCCCGCCGGCCCCGCGCCGGCAAGGGCCGCCGGGGCGCGCGCACGACGCGCATCGTTTTTTATGCGTTTTTTACTTGCGCTGCAGCAAATTACGCGAATACAATCCGCCGCAATTCATCACAGGAGTCCCTCCGTGGACACATGCTCTAGTTGCAGTTCGATGCCGGTTCAGGCCGGCCAAGCCATCGCGAGATAGCAGCCAGACGCATGTCTTTCGCCGCTAGCTCGCATTCGTCGGGTTAGCGCGCTTCCTTCCGGACCGGCCATCGCCGGTTCGTCCGTCGCACGCTCCACTACGTTCCACCCTCCGATCGCAGGCCGCATCGTGCGTCCGCGCTCGATCACGTCGTCCGGCATCCGCCGGACCGGACGGAGGCAGCGTCATGTTTCTTCAATCGTTCGCGGTCAGACTCAAGCGCATCGTGCACGTCGCATGCGACCGCTCGTTCGTTTCAGGCCTCTCGCCGCTCGCCCATGCGCTCAGCAACTGGCGCGGCGCGACACTCGCCCACGTGCCGGCCGCGCCCCGCCCGCTCGACTGCCTGCTGGTCGCCGCGATGGCGGCCGCGGTCGCGCTCGTCGCGCTACTCTGCTCGGCCGCGCCGCGCCTCGGCTTCGCGCAGGTGTGGCGCATCGGCGGCTGGCTGCCGTAAGCCTCCCTCTCGCGCGGCGGCGCCACGCGCCAGGCGCCGCCGCGCGATCTCCCCGCCGTACCGTCCGTCCCACGTTTCTGTTTCGTTAGCTTAACTAAATAAACCACCCACGGAACCCACATGAAGAACTACCTCGAACCCGTCCCGCGCAAGCTCCGCCTCGATGCACTCGCGACGGTCCTGCTGTCGCTCGCCGCCGCGCCCGCGTTCGCCCAGTCGTCGTCGGCCGCAACCGCGCCGGCGGCCGGCGCGAGCGACGCCGCCGCGCCCGCACAACAGGCCGCCGATGCTGCCGCGCCCGCCCCCACCGGCTTCTGGGAGCGCTCGAATCTGCTCGGCAACATGGGCGGCCTGCGCGACGTGCTGGGCGATCACGGCATCACGCTGAGCCTGCAGGAAACCAGCGAGTACCTGTACAACACGTCGGGCGGCACGCATCGCGGCGGCGCCTACCAGGGGCTCACGCAGTTCGGCTTCAACGTCGACACGGGCAAGGCGGTCGGCCTGCCGGGCGGCACGTTCAACGTGTCGGGGCTGCAGATTCACGGCACCAACCTCACGCAGCGCAATCTGCAGACGCTGCAGACCGCCACCGGCATCGAGGCGAATTCGACCACGCGCCTGTGGGAACTCTGGTACCAGCAGTCGCTGCTCGACGGCAAGGTCGACGTGAAGGTCGGCCAGCAGAGCGTCGACCAGGAATTCGTGGTGAGCCAGAACGCGGCGACGTTCATGAACGCCACATTCGGCTGGCCGGTGCTGCCGTCGACCGACCTGCCGGCCGGCGGCCCCGCGTATCCGCTGTCGTCGCTCGGCGTTCGGCTGCGGGTCAAGCCGGCCGACGCGTGGACCGCGCTGGTCGGCGTGTTCGACGGCAACCCGGCCGGCCGCACCGACGGCGACGCGCAGGCGCTGAATGCGCACGGCACCAACTTCAACCTGCGCAGCGGCGCATTCGTGATCGGCGAAGTGCAGTACGCGCTGAACGCGCCGCCCGCCGATCCGAAGGCGCCGCAGCCGGCCGGCCTGCCGGGCACCTACAAGCTCGGCTTCTGGTATCAGTCGCAGAACACGAACGATCCGCGTTACGGCACCGACGGCCTGTCGCTCGCGAATCCGGCGAGCAACGGCATTCCGGCGACGCATCGCGGCAACTACAGTTTCTATGCGGTCGCGGATCAGATGGTGTGGCGGCCGTCGGCCGACAGCCCGCGCTCGGTCGGCGTGTTCGCGCGCGTGATGGGCGCGCCGGGCGATCGCAATACCGTCGATTTCGCGGCCAATGCCGGCGTGACGCTGAAGGCGCCGTTCGCCGGACGCGACAACGACGTCGCGGGCCTCGCGGTCGGCTACGCGAAGATCGGCTCGCATGCCCGCGGCCTCGACGGCGATACCGGCGTCTACACGACGCCCGGCTATCCGGTGCGCCGCGCGGAGACGGTCGTCGAGGCGACCTACCAGTACCAGGTCACGCCGTGGTGGCAACTGCAGGCCGACCTGCAGCACTTCTTCCGTCCGGGCGGCGGCATCCCGAACCCGAACGCGGCCGGCGCGCGCATCGGCGACGAAACGGTGGTCGGCGTGCGCACGACGATCACGTTCTGACGCAAGCCGCGAGCACGCACGGGCCGCACGGCCCGTGCGTGCTCGCGCGTCACTCGCCGTCGCGTTCGAGCAGTTTCAGCGTGACGCCGTTGGTCCAGCCGAAGCCGTCCTGCAGCGGATATTCGCCGCCCCCGCCGCCGCCCATGCCGGCGCCCTCGACCACGTACTTCTCGACGAGCTTGCCTTCGGTTGCGTACACATGCTGCACGCCGGCCAGGAAGCGCGTGCCGATCTCCTTCGCGAGCGCCGGTTCGCCGTAACGGCGCAGCCCTTCGATCGCGATCCATTGCAGCGGCGCCCAGCCGTTCGGCGCATCCCATTGCTGCCCGGTGTTCGCGGTCGTCGTCGCGAGGCCGCCCGGCCGCAGCAGCGTCCCGCGCACCGCGCGCGCGGTCGCCTTCGCGCGCGCCGGCCACGCGACGCCCGCGAACAGCGGATACAGCGCGGCCGCCGTCATGCCGTCGCGCGGCTTGCGCAACGTCCAGTCGTAGTCGCCGTAGTAGCCGCCGCGGTTCCACAGATAGCGGTTGATCGCGGCCGCACGCCGCGCCGCGCGCCCCGAAAAATCGGTCACGCATGCCGCGTCACGCGCGATCGCGCAGCCCTTCGCGATCGTCGTCTCGAGATGGAACATCAGGCTGTTCAGGTCGACCGGCACGATCGACGTCGTGCGGATCGTCGCGAGCGTCCTGCCGTCGCCGAACCAGCGCGAGCTGTAGTCCCAGCCGCTCTCCGCGCCCGCGCGCAGGTCGCGGTATACGTCGCTCGCCGCGCGCCCCGGCGCCGACTGCGCGGTCGTCACGTCCTCGAGATACGACTCGTCGCGCGGCGTGTCGCTCGCATCCCAGTAGCGGTTCAGGATCGCGCCGTCGGGCATCGCGACCACGTGACGCGCGGCCTGCCCGCGCGGCGTCGTGGTTTCGCCCTGCATCCAGTACGCGTGTTCCTTGCGCAGCGCCGGCAGGTAGGTCCGGTAGACGCCGTCGCCTTCGGCCTGCGCGGCGAGCGCGACCATGTACGCGAAGAACGGCGGCTGCGAGCGGCTCGCATAGTACGTGCGGTTGCCGTTCGGGATGTGCCCGATCGTGTCGATCAGGTGGGCGAAGTTGTCGAGCATGTCGTCGACGAGATCCTCGCGCCCCGCCACCTGCAGCCCGAGCATCGTGAAATAGGTATCCCAGTAGTAGCCTTCGCGGAAGCGGCCGCCCGGCACGACGTACGGTTTCGGCAACGGAATCAGCGAATCGAAGGGCGGCACCGTCGCGCTCGTGCGCGTGAGCCGCGGCCACAGCCAGTCGATGTGCTCGCGCAGCGTCTGGTTCGGCGGCGGCGTCACGCCGCCCTCCGGGGGCGGCGTGAAATGCCGGCCGACGAACGTCTTCAGCGAGAAGCCCGGCTGCGATGCCTGTTGCCGATACAGCCGGACGAGCGTCGCCGGATCGGTATCGGGCATCGCGTCGACGAAGGTCTTCTGGTCGGGATTGATCCGCGCGGCCTGTACCGCGACGAACAGGTCGCCGTAGAGCCGGCTCGGCGGCGGCAGCAGCGCGCCCGACGCCGGGGCGGCGGGTGCCAACGCGGCCGTCGCGGCGGCCGCCTGAACAGCCGGCCGGTCCGCCGCCTGACGGACATCATCGGCCCGCGCGGCGCAGCCGGCCAGCGCGAGCCACGCGACGGCCAGCGCAGCGGCCCGGCGCACACATGGCGCGAGCCGCGCGGGACGAATCGGGAAGCGAGCCGGAAAGCACGATGCGATCGATGCGGCACGACGTGACGTCATGACGTGTCCCCTCCTTTCGACGACGAGTGGATGGCACGAGGTCCCGTTCGCGCGCGCGTTCGTCTCGATGGCCCTCGATCGATACGCGTCATGTCATGGTGCAAGTGGCTCCGACTGTCGCACGAAATCCGCGCATCAGGCAAGTTTCGGCGCGCGCGACTCGCGCAGATAACCGCGCACGGCCCGCCATGTGCGCGCCTCGAGCGCATCGGCATCGGTCTCGCCGCGCGCGCCCGCCGCGTCGACCATCCCTTTCACGATCGCGAGCAGGTCGTGCGCGACGATGTCGGGCGCGACGACGCGCGGTGCATCGTGCAGCGCGAGCACATGCCGCAGTGTCGCGTGAATACGATCGGTGACGCGCGCGGTGCGCGCGCCGAGCGGCAGCCGCGCTTCTTCGAAGTCGATCAGCCGCGCGAGCACCGGCCGGCGCATCTGGTGTGCGACGGCCGCGCGCACCAGTGCACGCAGCGCGTCGCCGCACGACGACAGCGCGGCCGCATGCCCGACGTCGTCGAGCAGGTGCGCGCTCTCGCGCTCGACGAGCGCAACCGTCAACGCATCGCGATTCGGGAAGTATTGATAGAGCGAGCCGATGCTCACGCCGGCCAGCGCCGCGACCGCGTTCGTCGTGTAACCGTCGAAGCCGTCGCGCTCCAGAACGCGGGCCGCCGCCTCGACGATCGCGTCGACGGTAGCCGCCGAGCGGCGCTGGCGCGGCGCCTTGCGGGGGGAAAGCGGAATTCGCGAAGACGATTCGGTCATGGCGGGAATGCCGGCCTCAAACATGAGCAAGCGCTCATATTCTAGAAACGCCTCTCCACACCGTCAAAAGAAATCCACGTGACTCGACAAGCTTCGCCCCCTGCTCACCGTTTCATGCGCGTGGACATGCGCCCCGAATGGCTCGGCCTCCCCGTGCCGGAGCGCTTCCGGCAACTGCGCGAACACGTCGAGCCGATCCTCAAGACGCATGGCGAGTGCGTGTCGCTGCGCTTCCGCGACACCAGGTTCTACTCGGCGTGCCTGACCGACCTCTGGGTCCGGGATGAGCAGGATCACCACACGTCCGAACGCGTGGTCGAGACACTGCGCGAGACGCCGTTCCGGGATCGCTACGTCGACATCGCCGAGATCCTGCCGGACGTCGAGGAGAGGACGCCCGCGCGCGCAACGACGGCCTGGCCGCGCTGTCCGCCGGCCAGGCCCACTCGGCATGCAGACGCGGTTCATGAGCTGCGACTGCGCAGTCGTTCCTTTCACGCCGCCGCTTGAAAGGACGACTGTTGCAACATGCGGAACAACTGTTGTCACGCGTGACGCAACGGTCACATTGTGGGCATAATGACGCCTTTACCGCGCGCCCAGCCCATGTCGCCCGTCTTTCTAGCACCGCTCATCGTTGCCTGTGCGTTGTTCATGGAAAGCGTCGACGCCAACATCATCGTCACCGCGTTGCCCGCGATGGCGAGGGACTTCGGGCACAGCCCCGTCACGTTGAACATTGCGATCACGGCCTACGTGGTCGGGCTCGGCGTGTTCATCCCGATCTGCGGCTGGCTGGCCGACCGCTTCAGCGCACGCGCCGTGTTCCGCACCGCGATCGGCATCTTCGTCGTCGGCTCGCTGATGTGCGCGGCGTCCAGCTCCCTCGGCGTACTCACGTTCGCACGCTTCATCCAGGGCGTCGGCGGCGCGATGATGGTGCCCGTCGGCCGCATCATCATCTTCCGCGCGGTGCCGCGTTCGGATCTCGTGCGCGCAATGAACTACCTCGCGATTCCCGCGCTGTTCGGGCCCACGGTCGGGCCGCTCGTCGGCGGCTTCATCACGACCTACCTGCACTGGCGGATGATCTTCTTCATCAACGTGCCGATCGGCCTCTACGGGATCTATCTCGCGAGCAAGCACATCGCGAACACGCACGAGCCCGACCCGGGCCCGCTCGACTGGTTCGGCTTCCTGCTGTCGGCAAGCGGCGCGGCGCTGCTGCTGATGGGCCTCACGCTGATCGACGGCGCGCTCACGTCGCGCTCGAACGCCCTGCTGATGTGCGTGGCCGGCGCCGTCCTGCTCGCACTGTACGTGCCGTACGCGCGCCGCAAGACGCGCCCGGTGCTCGACCTCAGTTTCCTGAAGATCCCGACCTACCACGCGAGCGTCGTCGGCGGGTCGCTGTTCCGGATCGGCCTCGGCGCGGTGCCGTTCCTGCTGCCGCTCGCGCTGCAGGAAGGCCTCGGCATGACCGCGTTCCATTCGGGGCTCATCACGTGCGCGTCCGCGCTCGGCGGCGCGGTGAGCCGCTCGACCGCCACGCATACGCTGCGCCGCTTCGGCTTTCGCACCGTGCTGATCTACAACGCGGCGTTCGCCGGGCTCGCGATCGCCGCGTACGGCGTGTTCCATCCGGGCATGGCGACCTGGGCGATCTGGCTGGTCGTGCTCGTCGGCGGCATCTTCCCCGCGCTGCAGTTCACGAGCCTGAACTCGATGATCTACGCGGACATCTCGCCGCGCGACGCGGGCCGCGCGACCAGCCTCGGCAGCGTCGTGCAGCAGATGTCGCTCGGCCTCGGCGTGACGGTGGCCGGCCTCGTGCTGCACGTGTCGCACTGGCTGCAGGGCCACCAGACGATGGTGTGGTCGGATTTCTGGCCCGCGTTCGTCGTGGTCGGACTGTGCTCGTTCGCGTCGATCCCGATCACGCGGCGGCTGCCGCCCGGCGCCGGCGACGAAGTCGCGCGCGGCAAGCGGCAATAAGATGTGCCCGCGCGGCGGGCATCGTTTTCGCCGTCTCGCCGGCCGGTTGCGCCGCCCGGACGGGCAGCCGCGGCCGGCTCGCTCGACGCATCACGCCGGGCTGGCGGCATCGGCATCGGTATCGGGCGCAACGGGATCGGGAAAGGAAGACGGCATGACGTGCCGTGCAGCGGCGGGGGAATGACCGGAAAAACAAAAAAATCAGCGGACATCCACACGGGGCCGGTGCACAGCCGCATGGATGTCCGCTCAGGGCTCCGGGTCTCCCGATGGGGGTTGAGAATCCCGGATTCGCTTCGTGCGTGCCATGGACGTATGTGCGTCGGAAGCGGAATCGTTGCGCGCTCAGTTCGTCGCGCCATGGAGTGAACTATAGGGAAACTTGCGCAACGCATCTGTCAACCATTGTCAGACACGTTGCGCCGGCACATCGGCCGCTTTCGCGCTAAAGTGGTTCCCGACCATCACTCCCGCCCGCCCTCCGATGCTTACGCTCTCGCCCGCCGCCGCCCGCGCGCTGCATCTCGCCGCGCAGGGCCTGCTGACGCCGCCCCGCCGCAAGGCCACCAAGGCCGACGTGCTCGACACGATCCGCCGGATGGCGCAGTTGCAGATCGATACCATTCACGTCGTCGCGCGCAGCCCGTATCTCGTGCTGTTCAGCCGTCTCGGCGCGTTCGCGCCGCAGTGGCTCGACGAACATCTCGCCGAGGCGCGCCTGTTCGAATACTGGTCGCACGAAGCGTGCTTCCTGCCGGTCGAGCAGTTCGGCCTGATGCGCTACAAGATGCTCGACCCGTCGGGGATGGGCTGGAAATACGCGGCCGACTGGCATGAACGGAACCGTCCCGACATCGAGCGGCTGCTCGCGCGGATTCGCGACGAAGGCCCCGTGCGATCGGCCGATTTCGCCCGCGAGGACGGCGCGAAAGGCAACGGCTGGTGGGATCGCAAGCCCGAGAAGCGGCACCTGGAGGTGCTGTTCACGACCGGCGACCTGATGGTGTCGGAACGCCGCAACTTCCAGCGCGTGTACGACGTGCGCGAGCGCGTGCTGCCGGGCTGGGACGACGCGCGCGACCTGCCGCCGCGCAGCGCCGTGCTGCCGACGCTGCTCGACCATACGTGCCGCGCGCTCGGCGTCGTGCGCGCGGACTGGGTGGCCGACTACTACCGGCTGCCGCGCCGCTCGTACCGCGCGGAACTCGAGCAGCTCGCGGACGCGGGCGACCTGATCCCGGTGGCGGTCGACGACTGGAAGGAGCCGGCCTACGTGCATCGCTCGCTCGCGGCGTGGCTGCCGGCCGCCGGAGCCGACACGCTGCGCTCGACGGTCACGACATTGCTGTCGCCGTTCGACCCGGTCGTCTGGGACCGGCGGCGCGCGTCGACGCTGTTCGGTTTCGACTACACGATCGAGTGCTATACGCCCGGCCCGAAGCGGCGCTACGGGTATTTCTGCCTGCCCGTGCTGCATCGCGGCCGGCTGGTCGGCCGCATCGATGCGAAGGCGCACCGCTCGCTCGGCACGTTCGAACTGAAGGCCGTGCACGTGGAGCCGGGCGTGCGGTTCGGCACGGGGCTCGCGGCCGACGTCGCGAAGGCCGTGAAGAAGCTCGCGGCGTGGCACGGCACGCCTGAAGTCGCGGTCACGCATGCGCCGCCCGCGCTGGAACAAGCGCTGGCCGGCGCGTAGGCGCCGGCCGGCGGGTGCCGCGCGCTACCGCCGTGCGGCGATCCAGTCCGCGATGCCCGGCCACGCATCGCGCAGCGTGCGCGACCCCATGAACAGCCCGATGTGCCCGCCCGGCACCAGTTGCCGCGTGATTTGCTGCTTCGGCGTCCCGACCAGATCCTGCGCGCCGAATACCTGCTCCGGCGTCGTGATGTCGTCGGTCTCGCCGGCCAGCAGGTAGACCGGGCACGTGACGTTCTTCAGGTCGAGCGTGCGGCCGAGCGCGACGAACGCGCCCTTCGCGAAGCGGTTCTCCTTGAAGATCTGCACGATCGCCTGCAGGTACCAGCGCCCCGGCAGGTCGATCGGGCTTTCGTACCAGTTCGCGAACGCTTCGCGCTTGCGCAGGTAGTCGGGATCGTCGATGTGTTCGTACAGGTCGACGTGCTCGGCGAGGTAGTGCTGGTCGGGATGCATGTTCTTCCAGCCGCGCAGCATGAAGCGTCCGCGCATCAGCCCGCCGCCCATCTTCACGAGCTCCTCGTAGAACGACGTCGGATACGCGTGCGCCATCCGCTTGATCGGGCCGTCGCCGGCATCGGTGTCGATCGGCGAACCCGCGAGCACGAGGCTGGCGACCTTGTGCGGGAAACGCGCCGCGTACATCGCGGACATCCAGCCGCCCTGGCAAAGGCCGACGAGATTCACGCGGCCGCCCAGCTCGTCGACGCAGACGTTCAGTTCGGCCAGGTACTGGTCGATCTCGAGATCCTTCATGTCCTCGGTTGCCGAGCGCCAGTCGGTCAGGTACAGGCGCGTCACGCCGTGCTCGCGCAGCGTCTGCATCAGGCTCTGCCCCGGCTGGTAGTCGGCGATCATCGCGCTGTGCCCCGCGTACGGCGCGTCGACGATCGTCGGCAGCCCGTGCGCCGGCTCGACCGAGTAATCGCGGAACGTCATCGTCCGCAATTCCAGCAGCGGACGATTCGCCGACGCCAGCGCCGGATGCGGCTCGATATGGAGCTTTTCCTCTTCGGCGAGGAAGCGCAGGTTGCGCGCGGCGATTTCGGAGCCGAGCTGGAACATCGCGGTGGCCGCCGCCATCGGCCAGAAGATCGGCAACGCGGGGGCGCGGTCGGACGGGGTCGAGGGTGTGGACGGCGTGGATTGCGTGGATTGCGTGGACAGGTCGCTCGATTTCATCGAAAGGCTCACAGGGTGGGAGACAGGGCGGGAAGCGTCGCGTCGTCCAGCACGCGCCGCGTGTGTCGCGCGATCATCAGGTTCTCGTCGGTCGCGATCACGCGCACCGTCACGCGCGACGCATCGCCCGAAATCACCGCGCGGTTCGCGGCGTTCGCGGCGTTCGCCGCGTCGTCGAGTGCGATGCCGAGCCACGCCGCCCGGCGGCAGATCAGCTCGCGCACGCGCGGCGCGTGCTCGCCGATGCCGGCGGTAAACACCAGCGTATCGAGCCCGCCGAGCGTACCGGCGAGCGCGGCGAGCTCGCGGGCCACGCGATACGCGAACAGTTCGACCGCATGCGCGGCCGCCGGCGCGTCACTCGCAAGCAGCGTGCGCATGTCGCTCGACACGCCCGACACGCCAAGCAGGCCAGATTCCGCATAGATCAGCTGCTCGACCTCGTCGAGCGAACGCCCGTCGTGACGCTGCAGGTACAGGATCACGCCGGGGTCCAGCGCCCCGGTGCGCGTCCCCATCGGCAGGCCGTCGACGGCCGTGAAGCCCATCGTCGTGGCGACGCTGCGGCCCTGAGCGAGCGCGCACAGGCTCGCGCCGTTGCCGAGATGCGCGACCACCGTCCTGCGCTGTGTCCATGCCGGATCGAGCGCGCCGAGCGCCGTCGCGATGTATTCGTAGGACAACCCATGAAAGCCGTAGCGCACGATCCCTTGTTCGGTCAGCGCGCGCGGCAGCGCGAATTCGCGTTCGAGCGCCGGCATCGTCGCATGGAACGCGGTGTCGAAGCACGCGACCTGCGGCAGATCGGGCGCCACCGCACTCACCGCGCGGATCGCGTCGACATGATGCGGCTGGTGCAGCGGCGCGAGCGGCGACAGCGATGCGATCCGTTCGAGCACCTGCGCGTCGATCCGCACCGGCGCGGTGAAATACGGGCCGCCATGCACAACCCGGTGCCCGACGCCGTCGAACGCGGCCTCGCGCCCGACGTGGTCCGCGAACCATGCGTGCAGCGCCTCGATCGCGCCATGATGCCCCGGCCGGGCCACCGGGCAATCGGCCAGCGTCGCACCGTGCGCGTCGGCCACGAACAGATGCGGCGCGGCATGCAGGCTTTCGATCTGCCCGTGCACGCCCGCGTCGAGCGAGCGGTCCGCGCATGTGTCGTACACCGAGAACTTGAGGCTCGACGAGCCGGCATTCAGCACGAGAACGGGATGTCGCATCGCGGCCCCCGTCACTGTGCGTTCGCGGCGGCGGCAGCCTGCGCCGGCACGCCCCCGGTACGCGCCGCCTCCGCGACGAGCAGCGCGACCGCGCAGCTCGCGAGGCGGGTGCGCTCGCTGTCCGCGCGGCTCGTCAGGATTACCGGCACGCGCGCGCCGAGCACGATTCCGGCCGCATCGGCGTTCGCGAGAAACGTCAGCTCCTTCGCGAGCATGTTGCCGGCCTCGAGATCGGGAGCGACGAGGACGTCGGCGTCGCCCGCGACGGCCGAGCCGAGATGCTTGAGCCGCGCCGCCTCGGGGCTGATCGCGTTGTCGAACGCGAGCGGCCCGTCGAGCAGCCCGCCGGTGATCTGGCCGCGTTCGGCCATCTTGCACAGCGCGGCCGCGTCGAGCGTCGACGGCAGTTTCGAGCTGACCGTCTCGACCGCCGACAGGATCGCGACCTTCGGCCGGTCGATGCCGAGCGCGTGCGCGAGATCGATCGCGTTCTGCACGATGTCGGCCTTCTGCTCCAGCGTCGGGTGGATGTTGACGGCCGCGTCGGTGATGAACAGCGGCTTGCGGTAGGTCGGCACGTCCATGATGAACACGTGGCTCAGGCGCCGCGCGGTGCGCAGCCCCGTATCGGCGCGCACGACTTCCTCGAGCAGCTCGTCGGTATGCAGGCTGCCCTTCATCAGCGCCTGCGCATCGCCCGCGCGCACCAGCCCGACGGCCAGCGCCGCCGCCGCGTGGCTGTGCGGCGCATCGACGAGCCGGTAGCCCGACAGGTCGATGTCGAGCGTCGCGGCCAGCGCCGCGATCCGCGCCGCGGGGCCGACCAGCACGGGCACGACGAGGCCGGCCCGGGCCGCGTCGACCGCCGCCCGCAGCGATACCTCGTCGCACGGATGCGCGACCGCGACCGTCACCGGACGCAGCGCACGGCAACGCGCAATCAGCGCGTCGTATTTCTGATGCTGACGGACCTCGGTCATCGAACGCCCCTTCGAAAGGATTACGTGAACGGATTCTCATGCGTGACGGAAGGCCATCGTTTGACCCTCGTCAATCGTTTCAGGTGAAGTCCCGATAGCATGAAATCGCGCGATGACACTTCGATGGCCGCGGACCACACGCCCGGCCGCCCGTCGCGCCGCCGTCGCGCCGGCGACCCGGGCGCCCCGCTTCGCCGGCCTGCCATGCACATACGAGAAATCCGCTCGAAAATCGCCAGTACGTCGTCCACGCGCAAGATCACGAAAGCGATGGAGATGATGGCCCGCACCAAGATGGCGAGCGCGCAGCGGCGCGCGCGCGATTTCCGGCCCTACGCGACCCGCATCCGGGACATCGTCGAACGCGTGCTGCGCGACCGGCCCGACCACCTGTCCGCGCTGATGGCGCGGCGCGCGCCGGTGCGCCGCGTCGGCCTGATCGTCGTCAGCACCGATCGCGGGCTGTGCGGCCCGCTCAATACGCGGCTGCTGGTCGAATGCGTGGATGCGCTGGCGCGCTGGGACCAGGCCGGCGTGGCCTGCGAGCTGAGCGTGATCGGCGCGCGCGGCCTCGCGCCGCTGATGCGCCACGGGGCGACCGTCACGGCGCGCGCGAGCGGCCTGGCCGCCGAACCGCATTTCGAGCCGCTGCTCGGCGCGCTGCTCGTGCCGCTCACGGGGTTCGTCAACGGCGAGCTCGACGAGGTGCACATTGCCTACAACCGCCTGACGAGCCCGCTCGCCTACGAACCGCGCATCGACGCGATGCTGCCGCTCGCGGGGCTCGATCCCGGCGCGCCGGCCGGCGACGCCGAGGCGTCCGACTACCTGTACGAGCCCGCGCCGAAACCGGCCGTGGACACGCTGCTGCTGCGCCATGTCGAGGCGACGCTCTACCAGGCCGTCGTGGAAAACTACGCGTGCGAACAATGCGCGCGCATGTTCAGCATGCAGACCGCGACGGAGAACGCCGATCGCGTGCTGCGCGACCTGCGCCACCTGTACCAGAAGACGCGGCAGGCGCAGATCACCACCGAGCTGTGCGAGATCGTCGCCGGCGCGGCGGCCGTCTGACGGAGGGAATCGTGGAAACGTCGATGAAACTCGACATCCTGAGCGTGGAGGATGTGCTGTTCTCCGGCGACGCGCATTTCGTCGTCGCGCCGGGGGAAAGCGGCGAGCTGGGGATCTACCCGCACCACGCGCCGCTGCTCACGCGGTTGCGGCCGGGCGTCGTGACGGTGGTCGAGGCGCCGGGCGGCCCGCATCGCCGCCTCCTCGTCGCGGGCGGCCTGCTGGAGGTGAGCCGCGACGGCGTGACGCTGATCGCCGATCATGCGCTGCGCACGCCCGAGCTCGACGACCTGCGGGCGCGCGAGGCGCGACGCGCGGCCGACGACTGGCGCCGCGAACATGCGCCCGAGCACCGGCGCGCATTCGATTTCGCGTCGGCCCGCACGGAGCTGATGGACGAGATCCGGCGTTTCTTCGCGATGGCGATGCGGCAGCACACTACGCGCGATACGCCGGGCGGCGCCGGCTAGGGCCGTGCCGCCCGCGCGCGGTCAGTCGCCGCGCAGCTTCCGGAAGCGCGGCGTGCCGTCTTCGAGGTTGCCGTTGAACATCGCTTCCGGACGCACCCACAGCCCGCGCACATGCGGCCACAGGTGCTCGTACGCGACCACGGATTCACCGGTTTCCGAATGACGGGCAACGCCGATGTAACGATACAGCCCGCCCTTGTAGTGGCGATGCGTTGCGAGCTGTTCGGCTTCCTGTTCGGTCATGATGCGCTTCTCTACGGCAAAAAACGGAAAGCGCGCATTGTACGCGCTGTGCGTCAGCGTTTCGCGTAGATGTCGGGACGGCGGATCTCCATCAGCCGCTCGGGATTCGCGGACGGCCCGAAACCGACCGGCCGGTAAAGCGCGTGCGCATCGGTCGTCACGAGCATGATGCGACGCAGGCCCTGCACCATCTCCTGCTCGAACACGTGGTCGATCAGCGCGCGGCCGTAGCCGTTGCCGCGCTCGGCCGGCAGCACGAACACGTCGCACAGATACGCGAACGTCGCGTGATCGGTGACGAGCCGCGCGAACCCGACGAACCGGTTGCCGACATACGCGCCGAAGCACAGCGAGCCCTCGATCGCCCGCTCGACCACCTCGCGCGGAATACCCTGCGACCAGTACGCATCGCGATGCAGGAAGTCGAAGATCACATCGACGTCGAGTTCGCGCTTGTCGGTGGAAAATCTGAGCGTGGCGGGGGTGGCGGGGGTGTCGGCGGGCACGTCGGTCTCCGGTTGGGGTCGCATCGGTCGAAGCGTCGACGATACCGCGCCGCGCGCCCGGCTACAAGCGGCGCCACGCGCCCGTCGGCACCTGGCGGGCAGGCGTCGCGCCGCCGGACCGTCGTGCAACGCCGCGAGCCCGCCGCCCGGGCCCGCCCCGGCTCACGGCGCCCGCAGCGCCCGGTCCGCCTTGCAGCGCTTGAGCGGCAGCGGCCGGGCCGCCACGATCCGCGTCACCTCGTGCGTACGCGGATCGATTTCGAGGTCGAGACAGGCGCAGCCGTAGCCGTGCCCGCCTGCGTTGGTGACGACCCATCCCTTCGTCGACATGTCGGGCATCTCGTCGAGGCCCGGCACCGGCGGGTTGCCCATGGTCGACAGCGTCCAGCTGCTGTCCTTGTCGTCCAGCCACCAGTTGGCCGGCGTCGGATTCTCGAGCCAGCCGCAGCGCCGCTCCGGCGCGGCCGCCGCGTTCGTCGCGGCCGTCAGCGCCAGGGCCGCGCCCAGCATCCACATCGCACAAGCGGCACGCGTGATTTTCATTGCATCGATCCGGACAGGAAGAGAAGTCGGCAAACCGCGATCGCGGGCGCCGGACAGCATACCGGGCTTTCGTCCGCACGTCGCGCGCCGCCCGGTCCCGCGAACGCGGCGCACGAGGCGCGCGCCGCCGGATTCCGGCACGGCGTGCTGGCCCGCTTACCCGCATCCGCATTTCGGTGGATCATGTAGCCCGTGCGCGCCGACAGCGCCGCAGCGCGCACCCCGACCACGACCGCCCCCAAGGAGACACCCCGATGCGCGACCGAGCCGCCCTCGCCGCCCCTGCCCCCCGCCTTCGCCGCGCGCGCCGCGCCGCGCTCCGGCTTGCCGCCGTCTCGCTCGTGTGCGTCGCGCTGCCGGCCGCGGCAACCGAACTGCGCGTGATGATCTCCGGCGGCTTCACGGCCGCCTACACGCAGCTCGGCCCCGCCTACACGGCCGCCACCGGCGACACGCTCGACACGATCTCCGGCCCGTCGATGGGACAGTCGAAGGAAGCGATTCCGAACCGCCTCGCAAACGGCGAGAAAGCCGACGTGCTGATCATGGTCGGCTACGCGCTCGACCGGCTCGTCAAGGAAGGCAAGGTGATTCCCGCCTCGCGCGTCGAGCTTGCCGATTCGCGGATCGGCATGGTCGTGCGCGCCGGCGCGCCGAAGCCCGACATCGGTACGGTCGACCAGTTGCGGGACGTGCTGCTGCGCGCGAAATCGGTCGCGTATTCGGACAGCGCGAGCGGCGTCTACATCGAGCAGGAAATGTTCCGGAAGCTCGGCGTCGAGGCCCAGGTGAAGCCGAAGGCGACGAAGGTGCCGCGCATTCCGGTTGCATCGGTCGTCGCGAACGGCGACTACGAGATCGGCTTCCAGCAGGTCAGCGAGCTGCTGCCGGTGCCGGGCGTCACGTATGCGGGCAAGGTGCCGGAATCCGTGCAGTCGGTCACGCGCTTCGCGGGCGGGATTCCGGTCGGCGCCGAGCATCCGGCGCAGGCGAAGAAGCTGCTCGACTATCTCGCGTCGCCGCAGGCGCAGCCGGCCGTGCAGGCGACGGGCCTCGATCCGGTGCCGACCTCGCCCACCCCATGAACCCGCCGCGCCCCGTCATGCCTTACCGCCTTGTCGCCTTCGACTTCGACGGCACGCTCGCCGATTCGCTCGACAGCTTTCTCGCGGCGCTGTCGGAGGCGTCGCGCCTGCACGGCTTTCGCGACGCGACGCCCGAGCTGCGCCCGGCGCTGCGCGGCATGTCGGCGCGCGACATCATTCGCGCGCTCGAGGTGCCGATGTGGAAAGTGCCGCGCGTGACGATCGACATGCGCCGCCTGATGCGGCCGCGCGTCGCCCAGGTGCGGCTGTTTCCCGGCGTCGGCGAAACCTTCGACGCGCTCGCTGCGCGCGGCATCCGCATCGCGATCGCGACGTCGAATACCGAGGAGATCGTGCGCGACCGGCTCGGCCCGCGCGCCAGCGGCCGCGTCGATACCTTCGCGTGCGGCATTCCGCTGTTCGGCAAGGCGCGCCGCCTGCGCGCGCTCGTGCGCGAGGCCGGCGTGCGCGGCGACGAAGTGCTGTATGTCGGCGACGAAATCCGCGACGCCGACGCGGCACGCCGCGCGCGCATCGCATTCCAGGGTGTCGCATGGGGCTACACCGCGCCCGACGCGCTGCAGGCGCATTGCGCGACGCCGTTGCTGCCCTCCCTCGACGCATTGCTCGAGCGCGTGTGACGCGTTCGTCCGCATTTTCCCCGCACGGGCGCTCCGCTTCTTCTCACGACGCGGCGGCAACGCGATGAAGCGCGGATGACGCATGCGCGCGTCGCGCCCGGCGCAGGCACGCACGCAAGAATTTCCGCCATCCCGTGGGCGACCGGTACCCGATACCTGTCGGCGAGCGGGCGCATCGATTCGTCTTACCAATCGTTACACAAGCCACAGCACGGTTGCACCTGCTGCCTGAACGCGCTCCTAGAATCGGTCGGACCGGAACGCACTTCGACCGGCTCCGCGGCAGCGCGGCGGTCGAATCCGGCCCGGGCACGCCCGGTTTTCCGCCCGGCGGCGGATCGCCCGATCCGCCGTTCAACCCGAGCCCCGATCGAAAGGAGGTCCCATGCACCGCTTTCCCCATGTCTCGCGCCTTGCGCTGTCTGCTGCCGGCCTGCTTCTCGTCGCCGTGACGGCGACCGCGCAAACTGCGCAAACTGCGCAAACCGCACAACCGGCGCCGGCCGCCGCGACGCGCCTCCACGAAGCCGACCAGGCCTTCGTCGCCGACGGCACGAAAACCGTGTCGACGCAGCACGACGCGGCGCGCATCGCCGATTCGCGCACGTCGGACAGCCAGGTCAAGGCGTTCGCGCAACGCGTGTCGGCCGACGATGAAAGGATCATCCAGGCGCTGCGCGCGGCGAGCCCGCGCGGCGTCGACGTGCCGGCCAACGACCCCGACGCCGCCGTGCTGGACGGCATCAAGCGCCTGCGCGGCGCCGAGTTCGACAAGGCCTATATCGAGCAGGTGGCGCTCGCCGGCCAGCAGAAGGCGATCTCGGCATTCCAGGCCGAAATCGCATCGGGCCGCGACACGCAGCTGAAGGAAGTCGCGCGCCGGTCGCTGCCGATCCTGCAGAAGCACTACGCCGACGCGCAGACACTCGCGGAACGCCACCACCTCGCATCGGCGCAGTAAACGGCTGCGGCGTCGCGCGTGGTGCGCGGCGTGGCGTCCGTCGCCGCGCGCCTTCCGGCCGCGCGGCGCACGCCACGCGTCACGGTTCAGGTCGCCAGCTTCGCCGCCAGCCGTGCACGCACCTCCGGCCACTCGTCGTCGATGATGCTGAAGCGCACCGAATTGCGCTTGCGACCGTCCGGCATGATCCGTTCGTGACGCACGATGCCTTCCTGCTTCGCACCGAGCCGCAGGATCGCCGCGCGCGATTTTTCGTTCAGCTCGTCGGTCGTGAACTGCACGCGCACGCAACGCAGCGTGTCGAACGCATAGGTCAGCAGCAGCCACTTCGCTTCCGTGTTCGCACGCGTGCGCTGCGCCGATTCGCTCAGCCACGTATGGCCGATCTCGAGCTTGCGGTTCCTGAGATCGATCTTCCAGAAACGCGTGCTGCCGATCACGCGGCCCGATGCCCGGTCGACGATCGAAAACGGCATCACGGTGCCCGCCACACGCCCCTGCAACGCGGTATCGATATACGCGTCGATCGTCTCCGCGTCCGGCACGGCCGTGACCTTCAGGTTCCACAGCTCGCCGTCCGCGGCGGCATCGAGCAATGCCTGCCGGTCGGACGCATCGAGCGGCCGCAGTTCGATGCGCTCCCCCGCGAGGGTCGGTTGTTCGGGGAAAGGCGAGGCGTCGGTCATGGCGGAAGTCCGGAAAGTGACGGCGTTGGCAGCGAAACGCCCATCATACGGTGCCGCTACCCGAGGTGGGCGGCGAGACGGCGGCGGATCGCCTTTGCCTCACCGCGCAGCGCGTCGGCGAACGCATCGATGAGCAGGCTCTTCGGCCGATGCTCGGGCACGATCATGCTGACGCGGTACGGAAACGACCGCGTGAGCGGCCGCACGTGCAGGTCGCGCCCGACGAAATCGAGCGCGGTCAACGGATTGACGATCGCGGCGCCAAGCCCCTGCCGCACGAATGCGCACACCGACACGGCCGACGGCGTGTCGACGACCGAGCGCGGCGCCACGCCGAGCTGCGCGAACGCCTCGTCGATCAGGATGCGGTACGGATCGTTCAACGACAGGCTCACGAACGGGCGATCGGCGAGATCCAGCAGGTCGATCGCGTCCCGCGCGAGCAACGGATGGCCGTCGGGCAGCACGCAGACTTCGTCCACTTCGAGCAGCGGCGCGAGCACGGTGCCGGCCGGCGCGACGTCGCGCTCGGTCAGCCCGAGGTCGTAACGCTGCGCGGTCAGCCACTCTTCGATCACCGGCGACTCCTGTGTCGCCACCGACACGCTGGCGCCCGCGTGCGCGCCGAGAAACCGCCGGCACGCGCCGGGCAGGATCGCATGCGCAAACGCCGGCAGCGCGATCACCGACAGTTGTCCGTCGCGAAACTCGCGCAGCCGCGCGGCGGTTGCCGCGACGCGCTCGAGCCCCACATACGCGAGCCGCACGTCGTCGAACAGCGTGAGCGCGGCCATCGTCGGCCGCAGCCGGCCGTGCGTGCGCTCGAACAGCGCGAAGCCGACGACCTGCTCCATCCGCGCAAGCTCGCGGCTGATCGTCGGCTGCGACGTGTAGAGCATCTCGGCCGCGCGCGTCGTGCTGCCGGTGACCATCAGCGCGCGAAAGACCTCGATATGGCGGTGCGTGAGCATGATCGGCTATATCAGATATGAATAGAATCCAGACAACCAGGCATTTTACTGTATAGCGGATCAGGCGCATCATTCACGTCATCCGTTCATTCGACCCGACTCATCCGCCATGTCCCTCGATTCCCGCCAGCTCGCGGCGCTCGCGCAGCAATACGGCACCCCGCTGTGGGTGTACGACGCCGACGTCATCCGCGACCGCATCGCCCAACTGCGCCAGTTCGACGTGATCCGCTATGCGCAGAAGGCGAATTCGAACATCCATATCCTGAAGCTGATGCGCGAGGAAGGCGCGTGCGTCGACGCCGTGTCGCTCGGCGAGATCGAGCGCAGCCTCGCGGCCGGGTTCAGCCCGGCCGGCGAGCCGGAAGGCGTCGTGTTCACGGCCGACCTGATCGACCGCCCGACGCTCGCGGCCGTGCTCGCGCACGGCGTGACCGTGAACGCCGGCTCGCTCGACATGCTCGCGCGCATCGGCGAGCATGCGCCGGGCCACCGTGTGTGGCTGCGCGTCAATCCCGGCTTCGGCCACGGCCACAGCAACAAGACCAATACCGGCGGCCCGCAGAGCAAGCACGGCATCTGGATCGACGACGTGCCGCGCGCGATCGAGATCGTGCGCCAGTACGGGCTGAAGCTCGTCGGCATCCACATGCATATCGGCTCCGGCGTCGACTACGGCCACCTGTCGCAGGTGTGCGACGCGATGGTCGATCTCGTCACGTCGCTCGGCCATGACATCGACGCGATCTCGGCCGGCGGCGGCCTGTCGATCCCGTATCGCGACGGCGAGCCGCGCGTGGACGTCGGCCACTATTTCAGCCAGTGGGACGCGGCGCGCAAGCGGATCGAGCGGCATCTCGGCCACCCGGTGCGCATCGAGATCGAACCGGGCCGCTTCCTCGTCGCCGAGGCGGGCACGCTCGTCACCGAAGTGCAGGCCGTCAACCGCCGCCCGAAGCACGATTTCGTGCTGATCGACGCGGGCTTCAACGACCTGATGCGTCCGTCGATGTACGGCAGCTACCACGCGGTGTCCGTGCACGCGCACGACGGCTCGCTGCCCGCCGGCCGGCCGATGGTCGATCTCGCGATCGCGGGGCCGCTGTGCGAATCGGGCGACGTGTTCACGCAGGACGCGGGCGGCGTGGTCACGCACCGCACGCTGGCGCAGCCGCAGATCGGCGACCTGCTGTTCCTGCACGACGCGGGCGCGTACGGCGCATCGATGTCGTCGAACTACAACAGCCGGCCGCTCGCGCCGGAAGTGCTCGTCGATCGCGGCACGCCGCGGCTGATTCGCCGCCGGCAGACGATCGCGGAACTGCTCGCGCTCGAGACGTTCGAGTAACGCGTGCAGCGTGAAACGGGGCGCGCGCCCCGTTCGCGCTACCTCACCGCCACCCGCACATCGGCGCCCGCCGCGCGCCACGCCTTCAGCAACGCCGCGCGCCGCCGCGGGTAGCGCACATCCAGCCGCTCGAGCGCGACGATCCGATCCGTGCGGAAATGCCGGAAATCGTTCCGGCGCTCGCACCACGCGGCCAGAATCCGCACGTCATTGAAATAGCCGAGCGCGAACGGCCAGACGATCCGTTCGTCGGCCTTGCGCCGGCCCTCGCCCGCATAGCGGATCCGGATCTTGCTTTCGGTACGGATGGCCGTGCGCACGCCGCCCAGGTCGACGGTTTCCCGATCCTCGACGGTGCGCGGGCCGACGAGCAACGTCATGCATTCCATCTCCCGGCGCAGGTCGGCCGGCAGCACCGCGGAAATCTTCGCGAGCGCGTCGGCGGCGGCCGCCGTGAGCTGCGCATCCGCGAACTTCCCGACCCAGCGAAAGCCCAGCATCAGCGCCTCCAGTTCCGGTTGCGAGAACATCAGCGGCGGCAGCATGAACCCGGCATGCAGCACATAGCCGACGCCCGGCTCGCCCTCGATATCCGCGCCCTGCGCCTGCAGCGACGCGATGTCGCGATAGACCGTACGGAGACTGATGCCGAGTTCCCCGGCCAGCACGCGCCCGCTCACCGGGCGGCGGTGACGCCGCAGCACCTGCAGCAGCGAGAGCAATCGTTCGGCACGCGTCATCGTTCCATGCTGCCATTTTCTGACAGCATCCGTTCGTAGAATGGAACGCATCTTAATCGATACCAGGACGGCCCCGCATGATCTCCCCGAATCTCGTTCTTCTGTATGTCGAGGACCCGACGCGCAGCGCGCGGTTCTACGAGCGCCTGTTCGAACGCCCGCCCGTCGCCGCGTTTCCGACCTATGCGGCATTCACGTTCGACAGCGGGCTGACGCTGGGGCTGTGGTCGACCCATGCACGCGATTTCGTATCGGGCGGCGCCGGCCACCGGTCGGAGCTGGCATTCATCGTCGACGACGATCGCGACGTGCAGCGCCTGTACGACGCATGGCGCGCGCTCGGCGTGCCGTTCGAACAGGCGCCGACGGCGGCGGTGTTCGGGCTGACGTTCGTCGCGCTCGATCCGGACGGCCACCGGTTGCGGGTGTGCACGCCCGACGAATGAGCCCGGCGCGGCGGGCCGGCGACGGCGCCCGCCCGCCGCCCCGTGCGGCACGTCACCCCGTGCGCTGCACGGGCACCATCTTCGAGAAGTACTTCGCGCCCGCCACGCAGCCGACCACCACGACCGTCACCGCGACCATCGACGGCGGCACCGTCTCGTGCAGCAGCCCGGCCGCCAGCAGCAGGCCGAAGAACGGCTGCAGCAGCTGCAACTGGCCGACACCCGCGATCCCGCCGAGCGCGAGCCCGCGGTACCAGAACACGAAGCCGATCAGCATGCTGAACAGCGACACGTACGCGAGCCCCCACAGCGCCCCGGCGTCGACGCCGGCGAACGACGCGGGCCACGTGAGCGCCGTGAGCGGCAGCATCAGCGGCAGGGACAGCACGAGCGCCCACGAGATCACCTGCCAGCCGCCGAGCTGGCGCGACAGGCGCGCGCCCTCCGCGTAGCCCAGCCCGCACGCGACGATCGCGGCCAGCATCAGCGCGTCGCCGGCCACCGACGCCTGGCCGCCGTTGCGCAGCGCAAACGCGGCCACCGCGCCGCTGCCGACGATCGAGAAGATCCAGAACGGCAACCGCGGCCGTTCACCGCCGCGCCACACGCCGAACAGCGCGGTCGAAAGCGGCAGCAGCCCGACGAATACGATCGCGTGCGCGGAGGTCACGTGCTTCAGCGCGAGCGCCGTCAGCAGCGGAAACCCGACCACGACCCCGAGCGCGACGATGACCAGCGACACGGCCTCGGCCAGCGTCGGCCGCCGCTGCTTCAGCGCGACCAGCAACAGCAGGCCGAGCACGCCGGCGATCGTCGCACGCGCGAACGTGAGGAACAGCGGGTCGAGCCCCTGCACCGCGACACGCGTCGCGGGCAGCGAGCCACTGAAGATGATCACGCCCAGCAGGCCGCTGAGCCATCCGTCGGTCGTCTTTTGCACGGGAATTCCTGAACGGGGAAAGGGGATCACCGATGATCCGCCGCCCGCGAAAAGCGCGTAAGCTACAGCCCAATACAATTCGGACAAACTGTACTGGACAACCGGCCGTACAGTTCATTCTTCACCATGAGCCAGGCCGCCCCGCCCCCCGTTCCGCCCGCCGCGTCGCGCACGCGCGTGGAAACCGTGATGGATACCCTGCGTGCGCGGATCGCGAGCCGCGCGCTGATGCCCGGCGCGCGCGTGCCGTCGATCCGGATGATGGCCGACGGGCTGGGCGTGTCCAAATCGACGGTCGTCGACGCATACGAGCGGCTCGCGAGCGAAGGCGTGCTCGTCGCGCGGCGCGGCTCGGGTTTCTATGTGTCGGGCCACGCGCCGCCGCTCACGCTCGCCTCGCTCGGCCCGCGCCTCGATCGCGAGCTCGATCCGCTGTGGCTGTCGCGCCAGTCGCTCGAGGCGGCGCCGACGTCGGTGAAACCCGGCTGCGGATGGCTGCCGCCGTCGTGGCTGCCGGACGAGAGCCTGCGCCGCGCGCTGCGCGCCGTGTCGCGCGACGAACCCGACGCGCTGACCGACTACGCGACGCCGCTCGGCCTGCCCGCGCTGCGCCAGCAGCTCGCATGGCGGCTCGCGCAGCACGGCGTCCAGGCCGAACCCGCGCAGATCATGGTGACCGACGGCGGCTCGCACGCGCTCGATCTCGTCTGCCGCCTGCTGCTGGAGCCGGGCGACACGGTCGTGCTCGACGATCCGTGCTACTTCAACTTCCAGGCGCTGCTGCGCGCGCACCGCGCGCGGATCGTCAGCGTGCCGTACACGCCGAACGGCCCCGATCTCGCACGCTTCCAGCAGGTGCTCGCCGAGCATCGGCCGCGCCTGTACATCACCAACTCGGCGCTGCACAACCCGACCGGCGCGACGCTCGCGGCGCCCGTCGCGCACCGGCTGCTGACGCTCGCGGCCGAGCACGGCCTGCTGATCGTCGAGGACGACATCTTCGCGGATTTCGAGAGCACGCCCGCACCGCGCCTCGCCGCCTTCGACGGGCTGTCGCGCGTCGTGTCGATCGGCAGCTTCTCGAAGACGCTGTCGGCCGCGATCCGTTGCGGCTACGTCGCCGCGCGCCCGGAATGGATCGACGCGCTCGTCGACCTGAAGCTCGCGACGTCGTTCGGCCACGCGCAGATCGGCGCGAACGTCGTGCACCGGCTGCTGGTCGACGGCACTTACCGGCGCCACGTCGACAGCCTGCGCACGCGTCTCGCGGACGCAATGGGCGAAACGATCCGGCGCATCGCACGCGCCGGGCTCCGGGTCTGGACGGAGCCGCGCGGCGGGCTGTTCGTGTGGGCCGAGCTGCCCGACGGGCTGGACGCCGCGCGCGTCGCGCGCCACGCGCTCGATCACGAAGTGGTGCTGGCGCCCGGCAACGTGTTCAGCGCGTCGCGCAGCGCGACGTCGTACCTGCGCTTCAACGTGTCGCGCTGCAAGGGGCCGGCGGTGTTCGACGCACTGGCGCGGGCGATGGAGGCGGCACGGGCGTCGACCGATGCGCCTCGGCCTGTTTCGCCGGACGAGGGAACCTTGCCCGGTCGGGGCGACGCGTTCGCATTCGATCCGCATGGCGCGACCTAGGACGGCGCGCCGCCCGTCCTGTCGCGCTGCGGGCCCGCACCCTGGACGTGCGGGCCGAAACCACCCATCGCACGATGCCGCCTGCCCGCATCGGAAGGTACGAACAATGCCACTGAATCCCGTCAAGACACTCCTGCTGCTGGCCGCCCTGATCCCGGCCTCGCACGCGATCGCCGAGAACGTCATCGAATACCCGGACCACAACGAATATGTCGAGGAGGCACGAGGGCCCACCTTCCTCGGCCATGACGGCAAGACGTTGCTGATGAGCACTTATTCGCATACCTACACGTTTCGAAGCGCGAACAGCGTGACCCCCGACCTGCGGGCGATCGGCAACCCGGACATGGCCTGGCGGCCCTATGTTTCCGACATCCAGGCCGATGCAACCGCAACCTCGTTCAGCACCCACCTGGTGATCTGCTTCGGACACCTCGATCCCGGGCTTTCATCGAACGAACGGCAGGCGTTGCACGGCGCGGGGTTTTCGGCCGCCTCCGGCGACGACATCCTGTGCAAGAACGTGCCGATGAACGGCACGAGAGAAGCGCCGCTGGACGACGCCGCGCTCGATGCGCGCGCGAAGCGGGACGGCATGGATCCCTTCTCGATCGGCCAGACCACCACCAGCAACGTGATCGTCCGGGTTCCGGACACCGCGACCGGAAAGGCGATCAAGACGATGAAAGCGCCGTTCAACCGGGCAGGCGAATCCGTCCGGCATGCGATTGCGCCGTTCGGGCTGATGTTCTGCAAGGGCAGTTGCGGCCTGCCGGGCGGCTGATCGGCGCGACGGCGTCCGGCGCGCGCCGCTCGCGCGAATCGCGCGCGGCGTCGCGACCGAACGCCCGCCTCGCCGGAGCACGGCACCTGCCGCCGCGCCGCGCCCGGCGGCGGATCACCGCTCCCCGGCGTGCGCCCTCGCCCGCACGTCCGCGAACGACGTATCGACGAGCAGGCGCCCCGTATCGAACACCGTTTCGAGCGCCTCGTCCCACTCGCCCTCGACCATCCGGTCGTCCCACGCAACCGGCAGCGTCACGGTCCGATACTCGCCGGTGCGGCGATTGCGCAGCAACGTGAGCCGCCCCTTCTTCGACCGCTTGCCCTGATCGGTGACCGGGTCCTTGCGGACGTCGTGCCACACGCCGCCGCGCCGGATCGCCGAGCACTTCATCGCGAAGCGCTGCGTATCGCGATTCACCTGCTGCAGCAGCGCGCCGCCCATCCCGAACACGACGTTGCCGGCCGCATAGCCCGCGTCGTCGAGCGCGGACAGGATCGCCTCGATCGACAGCTCGTCGACGCCGTCGCCCTGGATCACGCGCACGCGATTCAGCACGCGCCGCCCCTTGCCGTTCACGGTCGAGCCGAACGACGCGTCGAGCGCGCGCACGGTCTGCAGCACGATCGTCACCGGGTCGCCCGAATCGGGGCGCACGACCAGCGTCGCGCCCGAATCGAGCACGGCCTGCCGCAGCTCGCCGCCCCACAGGTTGAGCGCCGCGAACAGATCGTAGGAGTCCGACACGACCGACACGATCGCGCCCGGCAAGCCGAAGCGCCGGATCATGTTCCGGTACGCGTCGGCCTCGCCCTCGCGCCCCCACGACGTGATCGTGCTGTGCTCGGCCGCCGGCACCGAGTACGCGGCCATCGGCTCGCGATAGAAGCGGTTCGCGGCCAGTACGCCGAGCACCGTGTCCGAACCCATGAAGCTCACCAGGTGCGCCGCGCCGCCGATCGCGGCCGATTCCGCGCTCGACACGCCGCGCGCGCCGAAGTCGTGCAGCTTGAACGGCAGTTGCGCGAGATCGTCGTCGGTCCGCTCGAGAAAGCGGCGGATCGTCTGGCGCAGGTGCCAGCTGCGCGTCGCGACCGTCACCGGATACCACACGCGCAGCAGCATCGTCTCGAGATACGACGCGAGCCAGAACACCTGCGGATCGTCGCACTCGACCGTCATCAGCACGTTGTGCACCGGCACGACCGACCCCTCGGGCACCGCGCGGATCTTCACCGGCAGACGGCCGTCGTAGCGCTCGACGATGTAGCGCCAGCCGGCCTCGTTGAACGGCTCGCCGTGCACCGTGAAGAAATCGCGCGCGTCGTCGACCATCGCGTGCGTGACCGGCGTGTTCAGATACGTCTTCAGCAGCATCTGCAGGCCGAAGAACAGCGTGCGGTCGTAGCGGCCGCCACGCGATTCGACGTACGAGAACATCGCCGATGCGTCGGGCGGATATTGCAGGAAGTGGGAAGCCTTGTACGAATCCGTGTTGAGGATCGGATTGGCGAGAACCGCGGCGAAACTGCCGGAATCGTGTTGCATGGCTAGAGCTCCTCTAGGCCGTTGGAATGCCGCCGCGTCTGTCGCGGCGGACCGGAATGCGGGGAATCAGCGGATTACAGCTTCCCCAGGAAGTGATACGCGATGTCGAAGTGATCCTCGAACATCACGTTGCGCATCTGCGCGAATTCGTTCAGCGGCACCCAGCGCGCCTTGTCCGCGTCGTCGCTGCCCTTCACGCGCGGCAGCTCGCCGGTCGGGAAGTTGAACAGGCACGCATGCGTGATCGTGCGGCCGCGCAGCGAGCGCGTCGGGTGATCGAACACCTGGCGATCCTTGATCGACCCGCGCAGCACGGGCTCCGGCAGCTTCAGGCCGGTTTCCTCGCGCAGCTCGCGAATGCAGGCCGCGTCGAGCCGCTCGTCCTGGTTCACGAACCCGCCCGGCAGCGCCCACAGGCCGCGGCCCGGTTCGCTGCGGCGGCGCACGAGCAGGATGTGCCCCGAGTGCACGACCACGGCGTCGACCGTCACGAACGTGACGGGATACGGTGCGGCCGCCCATGCCTTGCGATACGCGGCGATGAACTCGGCTTCCGACTTCAGCTGCGCGAATTCCGGCTGCGTGCGGAAGCGCTCGAGCCAGCCGTATACCGGCTCCGGCACGGCCCACTGCACGAAGCTGTTCGAACGCTCGGCGAAATACTGGTCGCGGATCTCGGTGGCGGAAATGTCTTCCGTCGCGTCGACATCGACGAATTCCCATTGCGGGAACATCCGCAGGTAATACGAGGTGGCGTCCTTCTCGTGGCCGATCATCCCGACCTTGCGCTGCGCGACGTCGCCGAGCGCGGACGCGACGGCATCCTGCACCCAGCGCACCCAGTCGCCGTCGTTGTAGGTCGAATCCTGCAACGGCGCGATCGTCACGCGGCCGCGTTCGGGCGCGTCGAGCAGCGAAGCCAGCATCTGGCGGCGCTCGTCGAACGAGAACGGATCCTTGACGGTGCGGGGCTTGTCGGTCGAGCCGATCAGCACGCACACGCGCTCGGCCCGGCTCAGTGCCGACTTCAGCACGTTCAGGTGACCACGATGCGGAGGCTGGAAACGACCAATGAAAACGAGCGCGTCGAAGCGCCGGTTCTGTTGCGTACTCATGAGGCTCCCTCAAGAGATGGAAACGCTTCGGGTCTTTCCCGAAGGATTGACGAGAATCCTAGGGGAAATCCCGGAGGGCGTCAACCGGGCCCGCGCCCGACTTGACCAAGTCTGACGAAATGCACGGCCCGCGCGGGTTACACTCGACGGCATCCCAATCCGCGCATGCGCCCGCCATCATGAGGATCTCAGTCAGCCGGACCGTCGGCGTCGATCGCAGGCGCCTCTTCACGTGGTCGCAGGACTACGCGCGGCGGCTCGTGTGGGACAGCTTCCTCGCCGACGCCTACCTGCTCGACGGGATGACGGCCGATGTCGGCGTCGATGCGTTCTGTCGCAGCCAGTCGGGCGCGACGATGGTGTCGCGCTACATCTCGTACCGTCCGCCGCAAGTCGCCGCCGTCGAAATGGTCGACGGGCCGAAAGTGCTCGAACGCTTCAGCGGCAGCTGGAACTTCACCGAGCACACGCCGGGCACGACCGAGGTGAAGTTCACGTACAACTTCCGCGTGCAGCCGGCGTGGCTGCGCTGGCTGCTCGAACCGCTGATCGGCGCGTTCTATCTCGTGCAGACGCGCCGGCGTCTCGACTCGTTCAAGCGCTGGGCCGAAACCGAAGCCCTGCCGCGCTGACCGGCGCTGCCGCGAGGCATGCGCCCGCGTGCCGACGCCGCTGCACGAATGCGGCCCGAATGCCGCCCGAACGCACCGTCGGGCGCGCGCCGCGCATTTGCCAGATTCGCCGAACCCGTGGAAACTAGCGGCGGCCGTCACCCCGACGGCCGGCCCCGACCGAGAGAACGGGGCACGCCCCCTGACCGGCTTCGACACCAACACGATCCCATGAGCCTGATTTCCCGATTCTTCGGCCGCAAGGAAGAACCCGACAACACCGCCGCGCTGGTCGCGGCATCCGACATCGAACACCCGCTGAGCGTGACGGTCGTCTTCGACGGCCCGCTGCAGGTCGATATCGCATCGCTGACCGCCGCGCTGCGCGCCTACCATCCGAGCATGAAGCAGGCGCGCGTCGAAACCGAGCCGACGCTGGAGCAGGTATTCGGCCTCGCCGGCTGGGGCAACCATGTCGTCCGGCTGGTCGGCTTCGATGCGCCCTATCCGGCCGAAGCGCTGGAGGCGTGCGTCGCGCCCGCCCACTACGGGCAGGACCTGAAGCAGCAGGTGCGCGCGAGCCGCAGCCACGTGATCCTCTACTACGCCGGCCACGAAGCGAACCCGCTCGACCAGTACGTCGCGCTGGCGGCGGTGGCCGGCGCGCTCGCCGAACAGAACGGCCTCGCGGTGCTGAACGAGCACGCGCATACGTCGCTGCCGGCCGGCATCTTCAACGCGAAGGAACTCGGCGAGGAAAGCCTCGAAGTGCTGCGCGCGATCCCGCTGAACCTGTTCTTCTGCGGCTTCGTGAAGTACGACGTGGAAGGCGTCGAGGGCGTGTGGATGCGCACCTACGGCGCCGACGTGTTCGGCCTGCCCGATTTCGCCGCGCTCGCGCAGGGCCATCACGAAGGCGAACGCTATTCGGGCATCTTCAACAACGTGATGCACTACCTGCTGGAAAGCGGCGCCCGCATGCATGCGGGCGAAACGATGCAGATCGGCGCGGAAACGTTCATGAGGCTGCGGGAACCGCTCGAGCACGAGTACTACCTGCAGGGGCCCGCGCCGGTGCTGGTGGCCGAGCTGATCTCGGCGGACGAGATCAATCGCTGATCGCGCCCGGCCGCGCCGCATCGCCCCGGTGCGCGACGCGGCCTGCACCGCGTGCGCCGCGGCATCGCCTTGCGGCCGCGCGACGGCCGCCGTTCGAACCCGATGAGGAGCCGCCGATGTTCGGCATTCGCCTTTGTCTCGTGCTGGCCGCGCTCGGCCTGGCGTTGCCGGCCCACGCCGGCGGCATCGATTGCACGCGCGCCAGGACGCGCACCGAGCACCTGATCTGCGCCGACAAGGCGCTCGTATCGACCGACAACGCGCTGTCGGGCGCCTACGACGACACGCTCGCCCTCGCCGCCGATCCGCCGGCCGTGATCCGGTCGCAACGCGCATGGCTCGCACGGCGCGACGCGTGCGCCGACGCCGCATGCATCTCGACCGCCTACCGCGACCGCACCGCGGCGCTGAAGCAGGTGAAGCACGCCGGCTGGAACACCTACCGCGATCCGGCGCTCGGCATCTCGTTCGAATATCTCGCGAACCGGCAGGTGAAGAAGCCGTGCCCCGTGCTAGGCGGCGACCGCTGCGTGGCGATCGTCGGCCGCAACATGAACGGCAGCGACTACCTCATCGCGTTCGAGATCGTCGACGGCGCGCTGGAGCCGGTCGCGGAACAGAAGGCCGGCTTCGAACGGCAGGACGACGGCTCCTGGACGACCACCAACGGCCCCGGCATCCCGCAGACGGTCGAGCGCTTCGCCGGCGCCGGCTGGCGCGGCATGCGCGCGACGATCACGTGCGGCATCAGCGACCCGGACTCCGGCTTTCACGCCGCCGGCGGCGATTGCTACTGGGCCGTGCTGAGCAACGGCAGGCGGGCAGCCGTCGTCAATACGGAGGGCGTCATCGGCACCGACGACGCCACGATGCACAGCGTGTCGACGTTCCGGTTCGACCGCTAGCGGGAACGTCGCAGCGGGAAGGTTTCCGCGCCGGACGAACGGCGCAGCGTGACCTCCATGCCGGTCAGCCATCCTGACGATTTCAGGATCGGGCGCGCCACCGCGTACAGCCGGTCGGCGCTCGCGCCGTACAGGTACAGATAGCCGTCGTTGCCGTCGCGATGCAGCTCGGTCTCGCCCAGCTCGCCGGCGCCCGCCTGCTTCACCGCCCGATCCAGCCGGCGTTCCAGCGCATGAAGGCGCGCATCGTCCTTCTCGTCGTAATCGAAGTGGACCGTCACGACCGGCCCCGGCGGCTTCGGCGGCACGTCGGCGGCAGCATTGCCGGCCAGCAGCGCGAAGCCGAGCAACGCGGTGAATCGTATTCTGTTGTGCATATCGGTAGGGGAAGTGAAATGCGCGCTCACGCCGGCGCGCCGCCGCGCTCGACCTGCTGCCGGACCTGCGCCCGCGCGCCGAGCGCGGCGGCGATCGCGTCGACCGCATCGGCCGCGCGGGCCGCGCCGCACATGAATGCGTCGACGGCCGCGAAGCGATGCTCGGGCCACGTATGGATCGTGATGTGCGACTCGGCAAGCAGCACGACACCCGTCACGCCGTGCTCGCCGCCGAAATGATGAAAATGCGCGCCGATCACGCGCGCGCCGGCCCGTTGCGCCGCGTCGGCGAGGATCGCCTCAAGCCGCGCGGCGTCGCGCAGCAGCGCCGGGTCGACGCCGGCCAGGTCGGCCAGCACGTGCGAGCCGAGCGCCGCGCGCGGCGGCGCGATCCCGTCGCGCGCGGTCATTTGTGCGACCCGTACGACGAGTAGCCGCTGCGGGCCGATGAACTGCCCCAGCCGCTGCCGCCCGATCCGCTGCCGCCGATCGACGCGCAGCTGAACAGCGTGACGACGATCAGCCCGTAGATGCCGTAGAGGACGTAGCGGATCACGTGCTCCCTCCGTCCGACGCAAAGCCCTTCCACAGCCATTCAGGCAGCCACAGCACCAGCAGGCCGATCAGCACGAAGACGGAGCGGCCGCTGAACGAGAACAGCGCGCCCATGTTCAGGATCACGAGCAACGCGCTGAACACGAGCGGCAGCGGCGCGAAACTGTGCGGGCCTTTCCGGCCGAACAGGCCCGTCGACGCGGCGGCGCCGGTCGCCACCGCGGCCGTCGCGAGCGCCGGCGTGCCGAAGCGTTCGGCGAGCGTGCCGGCCGACAGCGGCCGTGCGCGCGACCAGACGATCTCCGCGTCGCTGCGCTCGCGCGTCAGCTTGTCCTTCTGCCAGCCGTAGTCGACGATCTGCGTGCGATCGCCGACCTGCACGCGCCAGTTGAACGCGCCGACCACGTACACGACCTCCGAGTCGTATGCCTCGCGCTGCCGGTAGGTCTTGCCGCCGTCGGTCACGTCGGCCTCGCCGCCGATCGTCGGCCATGCGTCGAGCACCTGCACGCGCTCCCAGCGCCCTTCGCTCTGCACGAGCCACAGTAAGCCGCGCTTCGGGTTCAGCAACAGGTATTCGTCCCACGTCTCGGCATCGCCCGGCACGCGGCAGCGCATCATGCCGATCACCGTGTACTTCACGCCGTCGAACGCGCCGGTCGCACCGAGCGCCAGCGCGCCCTTCACCGCATCGAGCCTGCGCTGCGCGGCGAACACCGTCTGCTGTTCGGCCGTGCACTGCACGCCCGCATGGCAACTGCCGCACACGACGTAGTCGGCCAGGTTCGGCGCATACGACAGCGGCGCACCGCAGCTCGGGCATGCGAACGGCACCATCTCCGCGCCGCGCTTCTCGCGCGTATCGGCGTCGGTATCGCGCAGCCCCGTGAAGGCGAGCGCGTCGAAAGCCAGCGCCTCGCCCGAATAGACGACCGGGCTCCCGCCGTTCGCGTCCGCGTCGGAATAGTCGTAGGTCGCAAATGCGCTGCCGGTCCGCAGATCGACGACCCGCGCCTCCCAGCCGGCATCGACGCGGAACGGCAGTTCGCCGTCGCCGCCCGTGCAGCGTGCGGTGCGGACGTCGGACACGAGAAACGCGCGGCCGCCGTGGTCGATCCGCATGCCCGGCTCCAGCGTGCCGAACGCCGGCCACGCGCCGCCGGACGTGTCGTCCGGCTCGCGCACCGTGACCGCGTACTGGCCCGACGCATCCGACAGCCAGCCGAACGCGCCGTCGTCGAACACGACATACCACTCGCTCCACGCGCCGGCGTCGTAGGTCATCTGGATGCGCCCGAGCACCGTGAACGTACGCTTGCCGTAGCGCCCGGCCGTGCCGATCTGGATCGGCGACGCATCGTCGAGCACCGCGGCCAGCTCGCCGATCCGCTCGACGTCGGTGCCGCGCTTGAGCAGCGTGCTGCGGCAGAACGCACAGACGGCCATCACGGCCGCCGCCGAGCGGAACTCGACCTGCGCGCCGCACTGGGGACACGAAGTACTGAACATGCGCGACGCTTACCGGGTGAGCTTGGCGAGGATCTCGGCCTTCGCGCGCGAATATTCGTCTTCGGTCACGAGCCCCTTGTCGAACAGCGCCTTCAACTGCTCGAGCCGCTGCACGTAGTCGGTGCCGTCGGCCGGCGCGGCGGGCTGCGCGGCGGGCGCGGGCTGGGCCGCCGGCGCCGGTTGCGCGGCGCCCGCGATCTGGCCGGCCATCGCCTGCCCGATCGCCGCGCCCGCGGCAAGCCCCGCGCCGACGCCCGCGAGGCCGCCCGGATTCTGCGCGGCGAGCGGAATCGCCTGCGCGGTCTGGTACTGCGTGGCCCGTGCGAGATCGCCGGCCATCCCCGCGCCGATCCGCAGGTCGAGCGCCTTCTGCAGCTCCGCCGGCAGCGACACGCTCTCGACCGCGAACGCGTCGAGCGCGAGGCCGTAGCGCGTGAACACCGGCGCCAGCGCCTCGGCGATGCGCTGCGACAGCAGCGACTGGTTCGCGGCCATGTCGACGAACGGCACGTCGGACGAGCCGAACGTCGTGCTCATCGCGGTGACGACCAGGTTGCGCAGTTGCTGTTCGAGATCGTCGACCGTGTACTGCGCGCGCGTGCCGCTGACCTCGCGATGAAACGCGCCCGCGTCGACGATCCGGTACGAGTAGATGCCGAACGCGCGCAGCTGCACGATGCCGAACTCGCGGTCGCGGATCGTCACCGGCTGCGCGGTGCCCCAGCGCCGGCCGAGCTGCAGCCGCGTGCTGAAGAAATAGACGTCCGACTTGAAAGGCGACTGAAAGAGTTTGTCCCAGTTCTTCAGGTAGGTGAGCACCGGCAGCGTCTGCGTTTCCAGCGTGAACAGCCCCGGCTGGAAGATGTCGGCGACCTTGCCCTCGTTGACGAAGATCGCGACCTGCGTCTCGCGCACGGTCAGCTTGGCGCCGTAGCGGATTTCCTGGTCTTCCATCGGATAGCGCCAGGCCAGCACGCCGTCGGTGTCTTCCGTCCATTGCAGGACGTCGACGAACTGCTTGCGGATAAACGATCCCAGACTCATGTCGGTCTCCTCGAAGCGCGTGGCGCGTCAGGTCAGGCAGGCGGCATTGATGATGCCGACGACAAGCGACGCGGTGCCCATCAGGCCGCCCATCGCCACGTTGCGATCCTCGATCGCGTGATTCATGCCCGGCATCAGGCGGGTCAGCGCCGCATACGTGATCAGCTGCACGGCCATCGCGCCGACGGCCCAGATCACGACCTCGCCGAGCGTCGAGTTGTGCGCGATGCTGGACGCGAGCGTCAGGCAGAAGCCGATCAGCGCGCCGCCGAACGACAGCGTCGCGGCCGTGTTGCCGTCGCGGATCAGCGCCAGCTCGTCGAACGGCGTGACCTTCAGGTACACTGCCGCGAACACGAGAAGCAGCACGAACGCCGACAGTAAATGAACCGCATAAAGATAGGCACTATTCATTCTTTCCCTCGGGTTTTGTGCTCGGTTCGCCGCCCCGCCGCCGGCCGACCCGCACCGGGCCCACGGACAAAATTCCGCGCCAGTATATCCACATTGCCGAGCACCGCACAACGGACCCGCCATGCTGCATAGGCGCGCGCTCGTCCTGTCGATTCTCGTGCTCGCGTCGTGCGGGCTCGGCTACGAACTGATCAGCAGCGCGCTGTCGAGCTACCTGCTCGGCGATTCGATCCTGCAGTTCTCGTCGGTGATCGGCTGCTACCTGTTCGCGATGGGGATCGGCTCGTGGCTCGCGAAGTTCGTCGAGGACGACGACGTGCTCGACCGCTTCGTCGACATCGAGCTGCTCGTCGGGCTGCTCGGCGGCGTATCGGCCGCGCTGCTGTTCGCGGTGTTCGCGTGGCTCGCCGCGCCGTTCCGCGCGGCGCTCTATGCGCTCGTGCTGGCGCTCGGCATGCTGATCGGGATGGAGATCCCGCTCGTGATGCGCGCGTTCCAGCAGCGGCGCCAGGCCTTCCGCCACACCGTCAGCGAAGTGCTGACCTTCGACTATCTCGGCTCGCTCGCCGTGTCGCTGATCTTCCCGCTGGTGCTCGCGCCGCGGCTCGGCCTGCTGCGCACCAGCTTCCTGTTCGGCCTCCTGAACGCATTCGTCGCCCTGTGGACGACCCACCTGTTCCGCGACGAGATCCGCAACGTGCGCGGCAAGCTGATGCGCGCGTCGCTCGTGATCGGGCTGCTGGTCGCCGGCTTCGCGCTCTCCGACCGCATCACGCACTGGGCCGAGCACGGCGTGTACGGCGACGAGACGATCTATTCCGAAACGACGCCGTACCAGCGCATCGTGCTCACGCAGTGGCACGACGACATGCGGCTGTACCTGAACGGCAACCTGCAGTTCTCGACGCGCGACGAGCACCGCTATCACGAGGCGCTGATCCATCCGACGATCGAGGCGCTGCCGTGGGCGCGGCGCGTGCTCGTGCTCGGCGGCGGCGACGGTCTCGCGGTGCGCGAGCTGCTCAAGCACCGCAACCTCGAGCAGATCACGCTCGTCGATCTCGATCCCGCGATGACGAAGCTGTTCTCGACGTCCGCGCCGCTCGTCAGGCTGAACCAGGGCTCGCTGAAGGACCCGCGCGTGCACGTGATCAACGACGACGCGGTGCGCTGGCTCGAATCGAACGCCGACGTGTACGACGCGATCGTCGTGGACTTCCCCGATCCGACCAACTTCGGGCTCGGCCGGCTGTATTCGGTACCCGTGTTCCGGCTGCTCGCACGCCACCTGTCGGAGAACGGCTATGCGGTGATCCAGTCGACGTCGCCGTATTTCGCGCCGCACGCGTACTGGACCATCATTGCGACGCTGCACGAAGCCGGGCTCAACACCTGGCCGTACCACTGCTACGTGCCGTCGTTCGGCGACTGGGGCTTCGTGATCGCCGGCAAGCGCCGCGATTTCACGATCCCGACGCACTACTCGGTGCCGACGCGCTGGCTCGACGCGCAGACGGCCGTCGAGATGTTCCACTTCCCGGCCGACATGCCGGCGCTGCCGATGTCGCCGAACGAACTCAACGACCAGCCGCTCGTGCGCCGTTTCGACGACGACTGGAAACACGTGCTGCGCTGATGGACCGCCGCACCTTCCTGGTCGCATCGGCGGCCGCGTCGCTCGCCGCGTGCGGGCGCACCGGCTGGATCGAAACGACGCCGCGCGTCGACTACCCCGGCATGCGGGAAGGCCACGCGCTGCGCGACCATGCCGCGCTGCCGCCGCCGTCCGGCACGCTCGAGACGGACGTCGCGATCCTCGGCGCGGGAGCTGCCGGGCTGTCGTGCGCCTGGCAGCTCGCGCGCGCGGGCCACACGCGCTTCACCGTGCTCGCGGGCCCCGAATTCGGCGGCAATGCGGCCGGCGGCCGCTTCGGCGATCTCGGCTATCCGAAAGGCGCGCACTACCTGCCGCTGCCGTCGCTCGAATCCGCGCATCTGCGCGACATGCTCGCCGATCTCGGCGTAATCGAATCGGCCCCGTTCTCCACGCGCCCCGTGTTCGACGAGCGCGTGCTCGTCCATGCGCCCGACGAACGGCTCTTCATCGCCGGGCAGTGGCAGGACGGCATCGTGCCGACGGCCGGCCTCGGGGCCGACGCGCTCGCGCAGCAGGCGCGCTTCTTCGCGTACACGGACGGGCTGCGCACCGCGCGCGGCGCGGACGACCGCAAGGTGTTCTGCATCCCGATCGCGGAATCGTCGCGCGACCCGCGCTGGCGTGCGCTCGACCGGCGCTCGTTCCGGCAGTGGCTGCTCGACGAGGGCTACACCGCGCAGGCGCTGCACTGGTATCTGAACTACTGCTGCCGCGACGACTACGGCGCCGGCTACGAGCGCGTGTCGGCCTGGGCCGGCCTGCACTATTTCTCGTCGCGAGGCGGCCACGCGGGCGACGCGGGCGACGGCGCGGTGCTCACCTGGCCCGACGGGCTGCACACGATGGTGACGAAGCTGTGCGATTCGATCGGCGCGCGCACCGGCTCGAACGTGTGGTCGCGCGACGGCTTCGCGGTGCGCGCCACCGAACGCGCGGGCGGCGTCGACGTACTGTGCGCGCGCCTCGGCGACGACGGCGCGCTGTCGACGTTCACGCTGAAGGCGCGGCGCGTCGTCTGCGCGATGCCGCTGTTCGTCGCGGCGCGCGTGTTTCCGCAGCTTTCCGCCTACGGCTTCGATCCCGCGCGCGACCTGCCGCCGCGCGCGCCATGGCTCGTGTCGAACTTCCTGCTCGACGGCATGCCGGCCGAGGAGGCCGGCGTGCCGCTCGCGTGGGACAACGTCGTCTACGACGGCGCGGGGCTCGGCTACGTCGTCTCGACCCACCAGTTGATCCGGATGTCGCCGCCGACGCGCTCGGTGTTCTCCGCCTACCAGGCGCTGAGCACCCGCTCGCCCGACGACACGCGGCGCTGGCTCGCGCAGGCGAAGCCCGACGCGCTGCGCGAGCAGGCGGCGATCGACCTGCAGGCCGTCTACGGGCGCGAACTGTGGAAGCATGCGACGGCGCTCGAGATCACCGTGCGCGGCCACGCGATGGCGACGCCCGACGTCGGCTTCCTGAGCCGGCCGGGGCTGCTCGCGCTGCGCGACGCCGACGGCCCGGTCGTGTTCGCGCATGCGGACCTGTCCGGGTTGTCGCTGTTCGAGGAAGCGTCGTACTGGGGCATGCTCGCGGCCCGGCGCGTGCTGGCCTGACGGTCGACATCCGTCATGGCGGCGACGCCGCCACCCGCTATAATCGCGCGACATTCCGACTGCATCGAGCAGGCCGACGGAGCCGCACCGCCAGACGCGCCGTAGCCCTCCTCGACAACAACAATGACGAACCGAACCTTCCGACGCCTTCGCCCGTTCGCGCGCGCCGCCGTGCGCGCGCTCGCATGCGCCCCGCTGCTCGGCGCCCCGCCGGCGCTGCATGCGGCCGACGTCGCCGCCGACGCCGCGCCCGCCTCCGGGCGCTACATCGTCGTCGACACCGGCCATACGCCGGCTCACCCGGGCTCCACCGGCGCGAGCGGCCGCGTCGAATACCTGTACAACCTCGACCTGTCCGCGGCGGTCGCCGAACGGCTCGCCGCGCACGGCGACCGCGTGCTGCGCACGTCGGCCGACGGCCGCGAGATCGCGCTCGACCAGCGTTCGACGCAGGCGCCCGACGCGAACCTGTTCGTCTCGATCCATCACGACTCGATGCAGCAACAGTTCATCGACGCGGGCCGGCAGCGCGAATTCCGCGGCTTCGCGGTGTTCGTGTCGCAGCGCAATCCGCACTATGCGGAAAGCCTGCGTTGCGCGAAGGCGATCGCCGAGCGGCTGGTCGCGGCCGGCGAACGGCCGTCGCTGTATCACGCGCAGCCGATCCGCGGCGAGAACCGCCCGCTGCTCGACCCGCAACTCGGCATCCACCGCTTCGACGATCTCGTCGTGCTGCGCACCGCGCCGATTCCGGCCGTGCTCGTCGAGGCGGGCGTGATCGTCAATCCGGACGAGGAAGCTCGGCTTGCGCGACGCGAGACGATCCAGCGCCTGTCCGCCGCGATCGCGGGCGGCATCGACGCGTGCACGACGCCGCAATAAACGGCGGTACCGCCCTTCGGGCCCATCGGTTTTCACCCAGTCAGGAGCATCGTCATGAAAAACAAGAACCTGTTCGCATCCTGCGCGCTGCTCGCGCTCGCCATGCCGTTCGCCGCGCAGGCGGCCGGCTGTGCAAAACCGCACAGCGCGTTCGACCAGGTGTACTGCACCAGCAACCAGTTCTCGCAGTCCGACCGCGATCTGAACGACGAGTACGGCCGCCTGCGCAAGCAACTGAGCGGCGACCAGCAGGCCACGCTGAAGGCCGGCCAGCTCGCGTGGCTGAAGCAACGCGATGCGCAATGCAGCGAGACGCGCAACACCAGCTACCTCGTGGACATCCAGTGCGCGACCGACATGACGCAGTCGCGGCTGTCGTTCCTGCGCGAGCGCGAGCGGGAATGCTCGAGCACCGGGTGCGTGGCGTCGAAGCTCGGCGAGTAAGGCAGCCGGGGCGTCGGGGCCCGGCGGGCACGGGGCGACGCATCGTCCCTTGCCCGTCGGCCCCGGCGCCACGAAAGGATTGGCAATGCGACACGAATTCTCCGAAGTCCTCAACGACCTGATCGACTATTTTCTGGTCGGCGATCTTCTGCTGCTGAAGCGCTTCAAGGCGCGCAACGGGTTGCCGGACAACCTCGCGGCGGCGTTCACGACGGACGACAGCGGCGATCGCGCCGTGCTGGAAGGCGTCGTCATTCCGCTGGCCGGCATCGAGAACCACCCGTACACGATCGTCTTCACGCTGGACGGCGACACGCCCGAACTGCTGAAGACCGGAAGCCGCCTGCGGCACCGACGCGGCGGCTACGTGCTGCGCGTCGAACACCGTTCGGTCATGCTCTACACGTGGCGCATCCTGGAACGCTTCACCGACGCAACCGTCGACGCATTGCTCGCGCGCTACCGCGAACCGGGCCGGCCCGCGATCGAGGTCGACAACGGCTGGTACGACGTCGAGGTGCTCGGCGGGGAAGTGCCGCGCAACGGCGGGTTCGAGCCCGCGTTCGAGTTCGTGCTGACGAAAACCGACACGCCGCAGGACGCGTCGCAGGTCGACATCGGATACCGCTTCGCGATCGACGACAGTCCGGACCCGGCACACTGAATTCCGCGCGCGACAACGCGACGCGCGGCCACCGATCAGGCAGAGGAGACATGGCACCGAATACGACGACGATCGACATCCGCCTGGCCACGCCCGCCGACGCGCCGGCGATTGCGGCCATTCACGTCGCCTCGTGGCAGGCAACCTATGCGGGCATCATGCCGGCCCCGTTCCTCTCCGGCCTGTCGGTCGAACGGCGCACCGCCGCGTGGCGCGGCGCGCTCGACGCCGGGCGGCCGCGCGTCGCGCTCGCGTGCACGCAGGACGGGATAGCCGGCTGGATCGCGTACGGCCCGACGCGCGACGCCGACAAGGATCGCGGCTGGGGCGAGATCGAGGCGATCTATCTGCATCCCTCGCATTGCGGGCAAGGCATCGGCGCGGCGCTGGTCGACCATGCCTGCCGCTCGCTGCGCGACATGGGCCACGGCTGGGCGTCGCTCTGGGTGCTGGCGGAAAACCGGCGCGCGCGGGCATTCTACGAACGCGAAGGCTTCATCGCCGAAGACGACATCAAGACGTTCGAGATCGACGGGAGCCCTATCGAAGAGGTGCGCTATTGGCGCGCGCTACCGGGCGCGGCGCATGGCGAGGCGGCAACATCTTGAGCCGGCCCGGCCCACCCCGTTTCGCTGGATTCCCGGGGCCGGGCGCTCCGCTTCGGCATCGGCGAGACTGAGCGCGGCATTTCCGCGCCCGAAGACGCCGATGGGCGAAGCGTGGTTCATGGGCGAATCGCGACGGACATGCGCCGAGTTGCAGGACGACCTCCAGTCGATCGACATCGCGCGGCTGGACACGCCGCTCGAAGAAATCGTGATCGGCACGACTTCGTTCGGCCCCCTCGACGAGTGGCGGCAGTGGTATCACTACCTGCTGGTGCAACTGATGCCGCGCTGCCACGAAAGGCAACAGCATGCCCTGCTGGAATGGCTGATCGCCGCGTTCGTTTCGCAGCATCCCGGTCGCATCTCGTCCGAACCCTATCCGGGGTATCGCCGCGACGTGCTCGATACGCTCGGGCAAAGCCTGATGGACCCCGGATGCTGGCCGTCGGGCGCACTCGATCCAGCGGCGTGCTTCAACCGGCATCCCGACCGGCAATCCGGCACCGGAGACTGGTTCAATGCAAGCGGAAAATTCTCGTCATCGATGTTCCTTTGCGTCAAATACCTCGAAACGCCGGAAATTCGCCCGTGGCTGACATCGGTGCTCGCCATCGACGATCCGCTCTGGCGCGCGCAGTTGATGATCTGGTTCGTCGGAGCGGACGACATGCTCCGCGGCCGCGTCCGGCAGCCATCCGGATTCAGCCCCCTCGACTATCCGCGCATCGACTGGCAGGGCGCGCGCTACTTGAGCGGCTCGACCGACCGCGACGCCACGCCCCTTGAATTCGTCCCTTCCGCGAATCGCGACGCGGCGGTCGACACGTTGCGAGCGGTGATGACCGAAGCCACATTCCTCGATTGGCTTCAGTCGCTTGGCCGGCACGATCACGTCGAAAGCGAACTCGCCGATCTGCCGTACCGGTTTTATTCCCGTTACGGCGCGAGCAACCCGCCTGGATAACGAAACACCGGGCAAGCGCACGAACCGGCACCCGTCGCCCGCCAGGACGGCGACACGATCGTCATGAAAGGCTCGTCCCCCATTCCGCCAGCCGCGCCTGCATCATCTGCAGCAACTCGCGGATCTTCGCATTGACCGAATTCCGGCTCGCATAAGCGGCATGCAGTTCCAGCGGCGCGGGCGTCATCTCCAGCGGCACGCGCACCAGCCGCCCTTCGGCCAGCTCGACCGCGCACATGCGCTCGACGAGAATCGCAAAACCGATCCCGTTCACCGCGGCCAGTCCTGCCATCTCGCCGCTATTGACGCGATACCGGCTTGCCACCGGAATCTTGTGAATCCGCCCTTCACCGTCGGAAAATTGCCACGGTCGCCCTTTCAGCGTGCTCAACGTCGTGATGCACGGCAGTTGCCTGAGCTGCTCCGTCCGGGCCGGCAACCCGGTCCGCTCGACGAGCGACGGCGCGGCCACGACGACGCTCGGCAAACGCACGAGCGGCCTGACGACGAATGCGCTGTCGTCCAGCTTCCCGCGATTGACGATGATCGACAGGTCGATATCGTCGCGCAGCGTCGACATGCCCGCGAGGCTGGTATCGCAGTCGATTTCGACGCGGGGGTGACGCCTCGCGAAATCCGCGACGATCGGCCCGAGCATGCGCGGCCCGATTTCGCCGGGCACGCAGAGCTTCAGCACGCCGCGCAGCTCCGTGTGCTGCGACGTCAGTTCGAATTCGGCCTGCGTCAGCGCATCGAGCATCGGTCGCGCGCGCTCGTGCAGCAGCCGCCCGGCCTCGGTCATGCGCAGGTGCCGCGTGCTGCGCTCGAGCAGACGCACGCCGAGCCTCGACTCCAGTTGCGCCACGTGGCGGCTCACGTTGGAACCCGGCATCGCGAGCACGCGCGCGGCGCCGGCAAAGCTGCCTTCGTCGACGACCGACACGAACACCCGCACCGCGTTCAGATCCAGCTTGCTCCGCATCATTCGCCCATTCCAGGTATCAAAGCGTGCCGATTTTCACGGCTTATCCCGCCCGAAACCATAATTTACGATGCTCATCCCGTCAATGCGACGCCGACACGCGAACCCGCGCGGCGGCGAGCGCGCACGACACAAGGAAGGAGCAAGATGGAAATCGCCATTCTGGGCGCCGGCGTGGCCGGCATGAGCACCGCACTCGCACTCGCCGGGCGCGGACACCGGATCAGCCTGTACGAACGCCGGCCGTCGGAATCGACGATGGGCGCGGGCGTCGTGCTGTGGCCGAACGCCGGCTTCGTGCTCGCGCAACTCGGCCTGCTGCCGGACATCGTCGAGGTCGGCGGCCACCTGCATGCGATGCGCTGCATCGACCGGCACGGCGCCCCGCTCAAGGTCACCGATATCCGCGCACTCGACCGCCGCATGGGATTCCCCACGCATTCGATCCTGCGGCGCGACCTGCAGGCCGTGCTGACACGGCACCTCGCCGCGCGCGGCATCGACGTCCGCTTCGGCCACGGTGCGACGGCCATCGAAACCGGAACGGACGGCCGCGCCGTCGTTCGCTTCGACAACGGAACGACGGTCGCCCCCGATCTCGTGATCGGCGCGGACGGCCGCATGAACTCCGTCGCGCGACACTACGTGGTCGGCCACAACACGCCCGTCTACCAGGGATTCGTCAACTGGATCGGTATCGCGCAGCGCGATGCGCCGCTGGTCGACGAGGTGTCGATATTCGACTACTGGGGCGTGCGCGAGCGTTTCGGCATCGTCGCGGTGGACCGGCATCGGATGTATTGGGCGGCGGCATGGCCCGAAACCGATCCGGGCGACGCGACGGAACGCGATCCCGGCGCGATGCTGGAACGGCGCTTCGCGACGTGGCCGGCCCCCGTCGCGGACGTGATACGTGCGACACCGTCGGACACGATCACGAAGATCCGCGTGCACGATCTCGATCCGGTCGACGTATGGCACCGCGGCAACGTGCTGCTGATCGGCGATGCGGCGCACGCGCCGCTACCGACCTCCGGACAAGGCGCCTGCCAGGCGCTCGAGGACGCGTGGCATCTTGCCCGTTGCCTCGACGAGCACGGGGCCGGCAACGGCAGTGACCTCGAGGCCGCGCTCGTATCCTTCACGATGCGGCGCCGCCCGAAAACCGCGGCGATCACCGAACGTGCGCGCGATTTTGCACACCTGCTATTCGGCGAGAACGTGAACGAAAGCGCGCGACAACAGATCGAACCGGTCGCGGAAATCGAGGCCCTGACGAACGCGTGGGGCGCGCACCTGCCGATGGCGCAGGTGCGCGAGCGGCAGGATGCGTGAGCGTCGACATCCGCTCACAGAAACCACCGATACTCCCGCGCGCCGATCTCGTTGCGAAAATCCAGCTCCTCCTGCCGCTTGTTCTCGCAATACACCATCACGAACTCGCTGCCGAGCCCGTCGCGCACGGCCGCGTGATCCTGCATCGCCGCGACGGCCGACAGCATCTCCTTCGGGAAATCGATCCCGCTGCCGCGATCCTCGTTGAGCGGCGCAATCGGCTCGCGCCGCGCGTCGAGCCCGTGCTCCATCCCGGTGAGAATCGCGGCGAGCACCAGATACGGGTTCGCGTCCGCACTCGCGAGCCGGTGCTCGATCCGCAGGTTGCGCGCGTCCGATTCGGGAATCCGGATGCATGCGTCGCGATCCTCGAAGCCCCAGCTCGCGCGGCTCGCGGCATTCACCATCGAGCCGTAGCGCCGGAACGCATTGTGATTCGGCGCGAACACGGGCATGCAGTGCGGCAGCAGCGCGAGGCAGCCGGCCACCGCGTGCCGCAGCGGCCGCTGCCCGTCCGCCGCGAGCAGGTTTCGCCCCGCGTCGTCGTACAGGCTCACGTGCACGTGCATGCCGCTGCCCGGCGCATGCAGGTACGGCTTGCCCATGAAGCTCGCGCGATAGCCGTGCCGCAGCGCGACGCCGCGCGTGCTGCGGCAGAACAGCGCCGACCAGTCGGCCGCGCGCAGCGCGTCGTCGGTGTGACCGAAATTGATCTCGAACTGGCCGGGCCCGAGCTCGGCGGTGATCACCGTCGCGTCGACGCCCTGCTCGCACGCGGCCTCGACCATCTCGTGCAGCACGTCGGAGAAGCGCGACAGGCGCTCGATATGCATGTTCGGCTGATCGTCGCGGTCGTCGCTCAGGCGGTCGCGCGGATACTGCGGCAGCCCTTCCGCGAGCTGCGCGGCGAACAGGTAGAACTCCAGCTCGAACGCGACGACCGGCCGGATGCCGCGCGCCGCGAAACGCCGCAGCACGCGCGCGAGCACCTCGCGCGGCTCGAACTCGATCGGCGCGTCGGTGCCGTCCGAGCTGATCAGCATCTGCGCGAGCGGCTGCCGCTCCCAGCGCACGGGCTTCAGCGTGCCGGGAATCAGCCGGCGCGGCGCGTCCGGGTCGCCGTCGTTGAAGCAGTAGTCGCCGATCTTGTAGAGGCCGCCCTGCGTGCCGAGCAGCACGCAGTTCTGCGGCAGCTTCAGCAGCGAGCCGGAGGCGACCTTCTCGAGCGCATCGATCGGGTAGCGCTTGCCGTAAAAGTGTCCGGGCAGGTCGAGGCAGATCAGGTCGACATAACGGATCTCGGGATGCGCCTGCCGGAATGCGCGGACCTCACCGACCAGCGCGGGAACGACGTCAGCCATGTCTCATCCTTTCCATGTCTTGTTTGGCGGTGCCGCGGCGCGGCAGACCGGATTCATGCGGCACGCCGGATCGCGGGCGCCGCATTCAAGTCAGTACTGCAAACAGGCTGCGTGGCGCGACGGCCTGCGATGCCGCCCGCCCCGCCGACAACTCAGGTGAATACCCAGATCACGCGCGTCGGCGCGTCGGTCAGGTTGGCATAACGGAAGCGCTTGTGCGCGGGAAGCTGGAATGCGTCGTTGGGGCCGAGCGTGACGGGTGTGTCGTCGCCGTCGATCCAGATCGTCAGTTCTCCTTCGAGGATGAAACCGCCCTGCTCGTCGCTGTCGTCGACGGGCCGCTCGCCGCTGCTCGCGCCGGGCGCAAGATGGCTTTCGAGGACCGAGAAGCGCGAGCGCATGTTCGGCGATACGAGGATGTCGGTGATGCCGGCCGCGTAATACACGGTGCGCCGCTCGTCGGGCCGCGTGACCCACGGCACGCTGCGCGGCTTGCTCAGGCTGTAGAAATAGGTGGTCGGCACGCCGAGCGCCTCGCCGATCGCGGTGAGATCGGCGACTGTCGGGCGCGACAGCCCGCGCTCCACCTGCGACAGAAAGCCGACCGAGCGGCCGATCCGCTCCGCGAGATCGTTGAGCGTGACCTTGCGGTGCTTGCGCAGGTCGCGGATCAGGATCGCCAGACTTTCTATCTCTTCCTGTTCGTTCATGATGGGTTCCGGTGCGGTCAGACGGTATCGCGCAGACGGTACCAGGCCTTGCCGATCGCTTCCAGCGGCGCGGCGAGCCGGTCGCCGCCGGGGAAGCGCGGATTGCGGATGCGCTGGTACTGCGCGAGCAGGCGTTCATCGCCGAGCACCGCGTCGGCCACCGCACGCGCGCCCGCGAGTGTCGGCAGCACGCCGTGGCCCGAGAAGCCCTGCAGCCAGAAACGCTGGCCGTGGCGGCCGATGTCCGGCGTGCGGCGCATGCTGATGTCGATATGGCCGCCCCACGCGTAATCGAGCGGCACGCCGGCCAGTTGCGGAAACACGCGTTCGAGGTGCGGGCGCGTGGCCGCCGCGATATCGGCAGGGATGCCGCCGAGATACGTGCAGCCGCCGCCGAACAACAGACGGCTGTCGGGGCTCAGGCGGAAATAGTCGGGCACGAACTGGTTGTCGATCACGCAACTGTTCTGCGGCAGCAGCGAACGCGCCACGTCGGGCGCGAGCGGTGCGGTCGCCACCTGGTACGTGCCGACCGGCAGCAACCGGCGCGCGAGGTCGCGGTCGAGCCGGTCGACGTACGCGTTGCAGGCCAGCACGAGCACGTCCGCGCGCACTTCGCCGCGCGCCGTGCGGGCCACGTAACCACCGGGCGTCTCGCGGCAGTCGAGCACGCGGCTCTGCTCGAAGATGCGGCCGCCCGTGCGCTCGATCGTCTGCGCGAGGCCAAGCGCGAGCTTCAGCGGATTCAGGTGCCCTGCCTCGGGATCGTAAAGCGCCGCGAGATAGCGCGTGCCGCCGATCCATTCGGGCATCTCGGCCCGCTCGATCACGCGCAGCCGATCGTAGCCCCAACGTTCGGCCGCCTCGTCGCGGGCCTGCGCGAGCATCGCGACGCGCCGCGGCCGCACGGCGGCCCACAGGCTGCCGGGCCGGTAGTCGATGTCGAAACCGTGCCGCGCGGGCAATTCGCGCACTTCGGCCGCGGCCCAGCGCATGCTGTCCCACAGCAGGCGCGCGCCGTCGCGGCCGAGCGAATCCTCGAGCGGCTGCATGTCGCACGACCAGCCGAGCAGCGCCTGCCCGCCGTTGCGGCCCGATGCGGCCCACGCGACGCGGCTCGCCTCGAGCACGACGACGCGCTTGCCCGCCAGCGCGAGACGCAACGCGGTATGCAGCCCGCTGAAGCCCGCGCCGACGACGAGCACGTCGGCGTCGATGCGCGCGTCCAGTTCCGGACGATGCGGGATCGGCGCCGGGTAGGTACCGGCGTAGTAGCTGGCGACGTGACGGTCGGACTGCACGAACATGCGGACTCCCGTGAAATTTACGCCGAGAAATTTCATGAAAAATTAGCACGGCAATTTCACGAGGACAAGCGGGTAAACCGCAACCCCGGTCGTCGGAAAAATAGCGAAGGTGTCGAGATGCACCCAACTTGGATTTTTTCGTCCAAGTTGAAACCTTGTAGTCCGAAGTCCGACGAACTAAAATTGCGCCAATTCCGCGTGCAACGGCAGGCGTAAACCTGAAATTACACTTGCTTCCTTGCTAGACGCACCCTTCCTCACGTTGACGCAGGAACGTTCCGAATAACGCGTGCTACCGTCGAGGGTCACATACGGCGCTTGGCGACGGTATTTTCCGCAAAACTACAGCCTGGCTGGCGGCTGCACACTGACGCCAGGCCGATGGAGAAATCCTCGCTGTCATTGCACCTCTTTGTGAAAACCGAGTTCACTGATTTTCTGAACTGTGACCTCATCGGCATTGCACTCGTGGCCCCAGACAGCCGTGAATTCCATGACGAGCGGTAGACTTTCCATCAGGAAAGCTGCAGCGAATTTGTACGGGCGGCGATCCTGCTTCAGTTTGGAGAATTCCTGTGCCGGGTGCTTGCACGCGAGGAATTGCGTACCGCATTGCTGTCCTGTAGATCCTCCGCATTTCGCGCGACAGGGCTGATCACATCGCGGACCGGCCCCTGCCATATGTCGTACCTTAATCCGCGCCTGAGGGAACTGGGCGCGGACGAACAGTCCTTGTGCAGCTTTCGATCAGAAGCGATAGCCAAGCGACGCAAAGGTCATGATTGGATTGATCTTCAATCGTGTCGTGCTCGTAACGGTCCCGACAGGCGAGTGCGTCGTGATCGTCGCCTTCGTGGATAACCACGCGTACGCAAACGAAGCACCGATGGACCAGTGAGTATCGATGTTGTAGGTCAGGCCTACGTTGAGAATCGGGGCAAAGGACTTGCTCAGTGATACCGATGTAGGCCCTTCGAGGCGCGTGCCGAAGGTGGGCGAGTACAGGAGCTTGCCCGAAGCAACCGGATTGCTCAGGTCAATGCCATTGAACCAGACATAAGAAATCCCCGCGCCCACATACGGCCGTAAACGTGCCGACGGCTCGCCGAAATGGTACTGCGCGATGATCGCCGGGCTCCAGGCTCGCGCCGTTCCCAACTCCCCCAGCCCCGCAAGCGTCCCCGTACCGGTGAGACGGAGCTTCGGCGGAACGCCCAGTATCGTCTCCAACGCAATATGGTCGGTCACGAAGTAGGTCGCCGTAAGTGCAACCGTATCGGCATCCGAGATGCTCGCTCCGCTTCCGGCCATCGTGTTCGACCGGCCGAGGGCATTGACCGTCAACGGTTCGCTGGAATCCTGAGGCGCCATGTGCAACCACCCCGCGTTTATCATCAGTTGTCCCGAAGATTGTGCATAAACGGACGAAACGACTGACATCGACAAGAGTATTGCCGCGCTCGCATGCTTCATATGGCCTCCAGAGGTTGTTATAAAGGTATTTCCAGTGATGCAGGATTCGTCATTCGGGACCTGGCGGGGAGTCCGCCAGGTCCCGAATATTCCGTCGCAAGACACATCGGAATATCGGTCAACGATTTCTAAGCCAGCTGATCACGCGCACGCTCGTCACGGCAGCAACCCGCTTCAGGGACGTCAACGGATCGGTACGATTCGTGGGCGCGCTCACGTGCAAGCCCCCCAGGCGGGGAAACAGCCGTTGAGCATTACCCGATTCGATCAGCGCGCGTGCATCGGCACCCCAAACATTCGAATGCTCCAGCGTGTCGCATTGCATGGCTGTCACCGGTGCAGGCGCGAACGGGAAATCGCTGCCGAACAGCACCTGGGACGGATCGACCAGTTCGCGCAGCGCCGCTTGTGGAAAGTCGGCCGGAGAGAGCGCAGTGTCGAAGTGGAATCTCCGGATATAGGTCAGCATGCCTGCCGGCATGCTCGATACGAACTCGGGAAGAAGATTGGCGAGCGACAGACGCCACGCGACATACGGAACGAAGCCGCCCGCATGCGGCAGAATCCAGCGGATATCGGGATAGCGCTCCATCGTGCCGGTCAGGACGAGGTTCAACGCCGCACGCGTCGTATCGCACATAAACTCGATCAGAAAGCCCGGGGCGATCAACCCGATCTCTTCGCTTGACCGATGCAGGTTCGGATGCACGAATACAACCGCCTGCCGCCTGTCCAGCTCGGCCATCAGCTCGTCGAATTCCGGCGAACCCAGAAAGCGCCCCTCGGTACTCCCTAGCAGGACGATGCCGTCTGCCCCGAGCACATCAAGAGCATGAATCGCCTCGCTGCATGCCCGATCGGTAAACGGCATGGGCAAGACCGCAAATGACCCAAAACGATCGGGATGTCGTTGACGCAGTTCGGCCGCGTACTCGTTGCATTCTCGGGCAAGCGAACACGCTTCATCGAGATTACCGAAATACACGCCCGGCGCCGAGATCGACAGCAACGCGACTTGAATGGCATGGGCGTCCATCACCGCCAGCGATTCCTTCTCGGTCCAGGCGGGGAGATCGGCACCCGCAACCTTTGCCAGGCCTCGCCTGGACATGGCGGCCCGATATACGGGTGGAACAAAGTGATGATGAACGTCGATACGGCCCACCCTATTCTCCAATTAAAAATAATATATAGTCCGAACCAAATAAAAGCATGCCGCCCGCTTCGTCGAGCGGAGTGAACACCTGCGCCCTAGATCGAGGAAGCCGACGCGCCGCGTACAGTCCCGGACGCGCTCGCGAGGTCCAGGGCAACGTCGACGATCATGTCCTCCTGTCCACCGACCATGCCGCGCCGACCCAGCTCCACGAGAATTTCCATGGTCTTGAGCCCGTACTTCGCGGCGGCCCGCTCCGCGTGACGCAGGAAGCTCGAATACACGCCGGCGTAACCCAATGCAAGGGTCTCGCGATCGACCCGCACCGGGCGATCCTGGAGCGGGCGTACGATGTCGTCGGCCGCGTCCATCAGGCGGTAAAGGTCGGTACCATGCCGCCAGCCAAGGCGATCGGCTGCCGCGACGAACACCTCGAGCGGTGCGTTGCCGGCGCCTGCTCCCATGCCTGCAAGACTGGCGTCGATCCGGTCGCAGCCCTCTTCAACCGCGACGATCGAATTCGCGACACCCAGACTCAAGTTGTGATGCGCATGGATCCCCGTCCGGGTTTCGGGCTTCAGCGTGTCCTTGAATGCACGCATCCGGTCGCGGATGTCGTTCATGTTCATCGCGCCGCCCGAATCCACCACGTAGCAGCAGGTAGCGCCGTAGCGCTCCATCAACCTTGCCTGCTCCGCCAGCGCTCGAGGCGTCTGCATGTGGCTCATCATCAGGAAACCCACTGCGTCCATCCCGAGTTCCCGCGCGTACTCGATATGCTGGCGTGAAATATCGGCTTCGGTACAGTGGGTCGCAACGCGAACGATCCGCGCACCGGCGTCGTATGCGGCCCTCAGATCATGGACGGTGCCGATCCCGGGCAGCAGTAGCGTCGCGACCTTCGCGTGCGTGACGACACCAGCCACGGCCTCGATCCACTCGACGTCCGTATGCGCGCCGAATCCGTAATTGAAGCTGCTGCCTTGCAACCCGTCGCCATGCGCGACTTCGATCGAATCGACCCCGGCCGCATCGAGTGCCGCGGCGATCTCTCGCACTTGCGCGAGGCTGTACTGATGGCGGATGGCATGACTACCGTCGCGCAGCGTCACGTCGGAGATATGGAGCTTCTTGTCCATCGGAAAGGCACTCACTGTTGATTGGCTCCGAGGCGGGCCGCGATCCGTTCTGCCGCGGCCGTGGCTGCGCTCGTCATGATGTCGAGGTTGCCTGCATAAGACGGCAAGTAGTGCGCAGCCCCTTCGACTTCCAGAAGGATCGAGGTCTTGAGGCCGACCATTCGCTCGCCGACGCCCGGGATCCGGATCGGCCGCTCGGCCTCGATGCGATCGAACTGGACACGCTGTTTCAGTCGATACCCAGGCACATACGACTGAACGGCTTCCACCATCCCGGCGACCGATGCCTCGATTTCGCGCTCATCGGCGAAGTCGCTCAGCGTGTACACCGTATCGCGCATCATCAGCGGGGGCTCGGCGGGATTGAGCACGATGATCGCCTTCCCCTTCACGGCGCCGCCGACCTCTTCGATCGCCCGTGATGTCGTCTCGGTGAATTCGTCGATGCTGGCGCGCGTGCCTGGCCCGGCACTCCGGCTCGAGATGGACGCGACAATCTCGCCGTAGTGCACTTTCGCGACCCGCGATACCGCGGCGATCATCGGAATCGTGGCCTGCCCGCCGCACGTCACCATGTTGACGTTCAGTGCGTCGAGATGATGCTCCCCGTTCACCACCGGGATGCAATACGGCCCGATCGCGGCCGGCGTCAGGTCCACGACGCGAATGCCGGGCTTGACGGTGCGCAGGAACGCATCGTTCCGCGTATGCGCCGTGGCCGACGTCGCATCGAACACGATGTCGATCTCGTCGAACACGGGCATGCGTGCCAGTCCTTCGACACCTTCGTGCGTCGTCGCAACGCCCAGGCGCGCCGCGCGCTGCAGCCCGTCCGACGCCGCGTCGATCCCTGCCACGACGCCCATCTCGAGATGCTCGCCGTGACGCAGGATCTTGATCATCAGGTCGGTGCCGATATTCCCGCTGCCGATAATCGCGACTTTCCGTTTCTTGCTCATCGAGCTTGCCCTTGTCCGATACGGCAGCTGACGCTGCCGAGTGCACCGATCTGCGCGTGAATCGTGTCTCCGGCGCCAACCGGCACCATCGGACCCAGTGCACCCGACAGGATCACGTCGCCCTCACGCAAAATCTGCCCGTGCCGCGCCATCATGCGGGCCAGCCAGTACACGGCCCGCAACGGATGGCCGAGGCACGCGGCACCCGTTCCGGTCGACACGGTCTTTCCGTCGCGCATCATCGACATGCCCAGATCCCCGATGGAAATGCCACCGAGCGACACCGGTTGATCGCCGAGCACGTAGAGGCCGCAGGATGCGTTGTCGGCAACCGTATCCTCGAGCGCGATGCGCCAGTCCGAGATCGCGCTGTCGACGATCTCGAGTGCCGGCAGCGCATAGTCGAGCGCCGACAGTACCTGTCCATAGCTCGGTGCTTCATCGGCCATGTCGCGCCCGACGACGAACGCCACTTCCGCCTCGATCTTCGGCTGCATCAGGCGACTCAGCGGCACTTCGTCGCCATCGAGGTATTCCATGTCGTCGAACAGCACGCCGAAATCGGGCTGATCGACTCGCAACTGCTGCTGGACGGCAACCGACGTCAGGCCGATCTTCTTGCCGACGATGCGTCGTCCGTCGGCGATCCGAGCCGCGGTGTTGAGTGCCGAGACGGCATACGCCGCATCGAGACCGGCAATGCCGAACCGCGTGGCGATCGGGTCGACCGGTGTGCGTGATTCACGCGCGTCGCGCAAAACTTTCGCAGCCGCCTGAACGGCTGCCTGGTCGAATGAATGAGACATGGCGGAGGAATTTGACATCGTGGATCAGGCCGCTTGCGCGACGGCCGGCGCGGTCTTTGACATGCGGGCGAATCCGTCGCCTGCGTCGGCCCTGAATCCGAGCCGCTCCCGTAGCTGGCGAATGGTCCCGTCGAGCTCGCTGACGGAAACGACGGCAAAGGCAAAGCGGTCGGGTCTCAATACCGCAACGGCCTGCGTCTTGAACCCCGCCTTGTTGAACCACGCGATCATCTCGCCATCGATATCCTCGACTTCGGCCACCTCGATCGCATTGTCCCGATTGACGCCTTCGAGCCCTTGCGGGCGGCCACCGTACGCGTACATCGTCACGCTGCGCACCGACAATGCGCCGAGCGTTGCCCGTGACACATCGTCCATGCAGCGAGAGGGATCGACGTTCAATCCGATCAGCGAAAAACCGTGGCCGAGCAGGTCGTCCAGCTTCTTCCTGTCACCGTTGAAAAGGCGCACCTCGGGTTGTGGAATCAACGCGCCCTCCGGACCGCGTCGGCGACGGCGCGGCAAACCCAGGTACGCATTCTTGCGATAGATGGGCATCGGCTTGAATCCGCCTCCCTCAAGCCAGCGCCTAAGCGGCGGTATGGCCCGGATAATGCCCAGGGACGTGTCCCGCACCAGCGTGGCGGACAGACTGCGTGCCGATACGACGTTCTTGAGCAGGACAGACGTGTCGATCATCGCCTTCGCGTGCGCATGCCGTTCCGACTGGTATGTGTCCAGCAGCGCGTCGGCCGCGAGGCCGCGCAAGACGAGATCGAGCTTCCAGCCGAGGTTGTACGCGTCGCGCACGCCGGAACTCGCGCCCTGCCCCATGAACTGCGGCGTCATGTGAGCCGCGTCGCCGCCGAGCAGCACGCGTCCGACCCGCCACTGCGACGCGATCAGTGCGTTGAACGTATAGACGAGCTTGCGCTTGATCACGAACTGATCGGGATCGACGAACAGCGACAGATATTGCCGGACCGTCTCCGGCCGCTCCATGTTTTCCTTCGTTTCGCCCGGCATCAACATGAATTCGAACCGGTGGAATTTTCCGGGCTGAACGCAACTCACGACCGGCAACTTTGGGTCGACGACGAAGTTGAAGTACGGCAGATGACGCAATGCGTCGGTTCCGGGCCTGCGTTCGAGGTCCACGACGAGCCACGGCTCAGGGAAGCTCTTGCCGGACATCTCGATCCCGAGCTTCGTGCGAACGATGCTCCGGCCGCCGTCGGCGCCGACCATGTAGCGCGCCCGCAGTGTTCTGACATCGGGATCGCCTTCCATGTGCACGCGCGCATCGTGACTGTCGCTGAACCGCGCTTCGCGCGTCGCCTGATGCGTGACGCTCACGCCGTCTGCGTCCTGGGCGAAGTCGACGACTTCGCGGCCCCGCCGCACGTCGACGTTCGGATAACGTGCGAGCGTCTCGGCCAGCGTCGTTTCCAGGTACGGCTGGTAAAAGAAGTTGATCACCGGCCAGCCGAACGGACGCTTGCGCGGCATGTATTGGGTAATCGGCGTGCCGTCGCGCCGAACGAGCTGAACGGGCGTTTCCATCATCATCCGCGACTGGATTTCGTCGGCCACGTCGAGATGCTGGAAAATCCGCATGCACTCGTCGTCGGTGTATACCGCTCGCGCGTTACCGTAGAACACGGGTTCGCGCTCCAGCACGACGACCTGGTGGCCAGCCTGGCCGAGCATGTGCGCGAGAATGAGGCCAGTCGGCCCCAATCCGACGATCGCGACATCGCACCCATCATTCGGATGTGCTCCGTTCATGACCGTTCTCCTTGTAGAAAAAATTCCGGACGCGTCAGCGATGCAAGCGCGCGGCGAGCGCGCCCCAACCTCACGCCAAGGCTCATGTTTTCGGGACGATGGCCCCATAGACTGATGCCTCGATAAATCGCCGGACGCCACGTTTGTTCGTCGACCACAATCGGGTTCCAGCCGAGCTCGATCTCGAAGCCCGACGGCGTCTGAACGTAGAAAGAGAGTTCACGATCATTGGGATGCTGGCCGATTGCATTCGCGATCGGATAGCCCATCGCCCGGCACCTGAGGTACGCCTGCGTCACATCGTCGAGCGATGCGCATTGAAGATTCATGTGATGGATCTGCGTGCGCAGGGGATTCAGGCGAATACCACGTGTCGATGCAGTGGCGAACGAATGATGTCGTTCGTTGAATCTGAGGAACGCGAAATCGAGATTCAGGCCTTGCATCCTGTCTTCGATTTCGTCGGAAAGGCGCGCATCGAACACATCTTTCCAGAACTGCTGCATCACCTCCGGTTGCCGGGTCGTGACGGCGACATGCCCCATCCCCGACGCGCCTGTCACAAAGCCCGTCGCACTCATGCGCAACGGAAGATCGCTGATGACCGGCTCCGTGAACAATTCCGTGCGCAGCTTCTTCGGCCCGGCAAAAAACCAGAATCGCCTCACTCCGCGCATGGCAGCTTCTTCCCTGCTCCCCTCCTCCACACGAACCCCGAGCGCGGAGATTCGCGCGACGGCAAGTTCGAGCGCATCTTGGTCATCAAGCTGCCATCCGATTGCAATGACATCCTCGGCCGTGCCGTCACGGATGATCAAACGCCGATCGTGCGAGTCGATGCGGCATGCGACCACGCCGGGACTGGAGGTATCCACGTGAAGCCCCAAGCCTTCCGACGCGAATTTCGTCCATTCGCGAAGCCGGGACGATTCGGCCAGCAGATAGCCCATCCGGACACGACCGAACAGGCTGCCTGGTGAGGACCGCGGGCTGACGATAGTCGGCATGACATCTCCCTCGATCAACGGGCAGCGACGACGCGCGCTTTCGCATCGCTCTGCGCAAGGAATGCCAGTACGGCGGCGTTGAATTCGCTCGACCGCTCCCACTGGACCCAGTGTCCGGTATTGCTGAACAGGTAGACGTCACAGTTCGGCATGCGTTTCTGGAGCGCATACGCGCCGCTGGCTCGGTTGACCTTGTCATCCACGCCCCACAACACGAGCGTCGGATTGCGCACGGATGCCAGTCGCGCATCCCGCGTGAAGTCGATATGGCTGAACTTCGGAATGCCCTTGGGGCCCAGCAATGGCGGGCTCGCGACAACGGCGGGGTCGATGCTGGCCCGAAAGCGCTCCTCGATCATCGATTGCGGCACGAGACTGCCATCGAAAACGAGATCGCCGCGAATGAACGTCGTGAGCTTCCCGAGGCTCGGGCCATTGCCCTTGTAATAGTTCAGCAAACGCTTGAGGCCCGGCGTGGGAACCTGACGCGTCGTATTCACTCCGCCGGGGCCCATCAACACGAGTCGGCCCACCGCTTGAGGGCACTCCAGCGCCATGCGAAGTGCACAGGCCCCGCCGAGAGAATTCCCGATCGCGTGCGCATTCGGGATACCGAGCGCGTCCAGCATGCCGAGCATGCCTTCCGCGAGATCTCCAAATGGATCGTTGCGGTCGACGCCTTTCGTGGACCGACCGAACCCGGGCATGTCGGGCACCAGCACCCGAAAATGCTGCGCGAGCGCCTCGATGTTCCGCGCGTAGTTCGACAGGCCCGATGCGCCCGGCCCACCGCCATGCAGCATCAGTAAGGCGGGCCCATCGCCTGCTTCCGATAGAAAAATTTGCCGCGTGCCGACCGTGACGGTGCGTTGGCGCATTGCGTGCGTGATGGCGGGGGTGTCCATGGCGTCGACTGCTCCTGATTTCGCGAGGTGTGAATTATTCTACTGAGACAAATGTCATTATGACAATACTCTCGTTTTTACCTAGCGCGTGGTCGGACGTCCGTCAGCCGCACCGTATAATCGATACATGAGTGAATCCACGACCATTGATCATCGGACTCGTGTTGCTGCGCAGCGCCGCGAACGGATGCGCGCGCGGCTGATCGAAAGCGCGATGCTCGTTTTTGCCGAGAAAGGGATTGGCGCCAGTGTCATCCAGGACGTCATTGCGGCAGCCGATGTGTCGCAAGGCACCTTCTACAACTACTTCCGGACGAATGAAGAACTGCTCGAGGCAGTGACGCAGGAGCTCAACGACGAGTTGCTTCGCTTGATCGAAGCGGTCGTGGGCGTGTACGACGATCCAGCCCGAAGAATTGCGTGCGGCGTCCGGATGTTTCTGTATGCCGCACGCGCCTATCCGCTGCTTGCCCGCTTCATTTCAGCAGCTGGCGTCCATGCCGTCGGCCCGAGCAGCCTGATCTACGTGTACCTGCCGGTCCACATCCATCAAGGCCTGGCGACCGGCCGATTTCAGGGTGTGACGGTCGATCTGGCGCTCGACATGATTGCAGGAACCGCCCTCACGACGATTCATCGATTCAGCGAAAACGGTGAGGTGGCCGAATCGCCCGAACAGATCGTTGCCGCGATTCTGCGCGGCCTGGGTGTCGACGGAGAGGAAGCGCAGAGACTCGTGCTGGACCAACTGACGCTGGTCACGCCGCCTGAAACGTCACTGCTGGAGCGGGGACGTGTGCGTGCGGCGAAGACACCCGCCCCCCGGTCATGATCGACCGCCTCGCGGCACGCCATCAGGCGGAACCGCCGATCGAGGCGACTCAACCCGGCCATCCATGCGCCATCATTCGCGGGCGCCTATTGCTTCACGTAGCAGTAGCCCCCGCGTTCTTTCGGACGAATCCACCAACCCGTAGTACGCAGCCTGAATCGAACCGGGAGCGATTGGACCTGCTGCAAACGACGACAGGCAACCCGGATGAGCTGCGTCAATCGTCCATCCCAGCGTGGGCCCACGATCCGGAATGGCAAGCAATCGCGGGACGCCGGCGAAGCATCGGACAACCAGAACCGGCACGCGATCAACATGGCGTCACCGCCCGCGAGCCGTCATCGCTTCGATTCACCTCGCCTCGGTGCACCTATGCCCCCCCTTCGTCGATGTCGTCGATGGACATCGAAAGCGGTTTGTCGGTGCACTCCTTGCACACGCCGGAGAATGATTTGACGGTCCTGCCGGCGTCCTTAGACTGGTGTGGAAGATCCGCCGAGCGCGCGAAGACCTCGCGTCGCATAGCACAACCAGGAGAGGCAACATGCCCAGGAAAATCGATACGCACCATCACATCGTGCCGCCATCCTATGCAGCGTGGCTGGAAAGTCGCGGCATAACAGCGGGAGGTCTCGCGATCCCGCACTGGAGCGAAGAAGGAGCCCTCGAGCTCATGGACGCAGAGGGGACGGCCACGGGCATTTTCTCCGTATCGACGCCGGGGGTTCATCTGGGCGACGACATCGAGGCGCGCGAGAAGGCGCGGGAGGTCAACGAATTCGCGGCCGGCGTTGTCTCACGATACCCCGGCCGCTTCGGATTCTTCGCGACGCTGACGCTACCGGATGTCGAGGGCGCAATCGCGGAGACGACCTATGCGATGGATACGCTCCGTGCGGACGGCGTGGTGCTGATCGGTAACGTACGAGGCACGTACCTGGGTGATGAATCCTGGGCACCGCTGTTCGATGAGTTGAACCACCGTCAGGCAGTCGTCTTCATTCACCCCGGCGACCTGCCCTGTGAGCCGGTGCCCGGGATTCCCCCGTATGCGGCAGACTTTCTGCTCGACACGACTCGCGCGGCGATCAACATTGCGAAAGCCGGTTGGCTCGAGCGCTTTCCTGACGTGAAATTCATACTGTCGCACGCAGGCGGGTTTGTCCCCTACGCAGCACAGCGAATTGCGCGCGTCGTGTCACCCGACGACAGCAACGAGGCCGGCCTGGCGCGTCTCAGGCGCTTTTACTTCGACACGGCGCTCTCGAGCAGCCCTTACGCATTGCCGGCGTTGCTTGCCTTCGCCGATCCGTCCCGGATCACGTTCGGAAGCGACTGGCCGTATGCCAGCAAGGACCGGTCAGTCGATTTCACCCGGATGCTCGAAGCATTTGCGCTGACGGAAGCGCAGCAACACGCAATTTATCGCGGTAACGCGGAACGTCTGTTCCCGCGACTGGCGGCGGGGTAAGAAGAAGTTTGGGGCAACGGATGCCGGCGCCCCTTTTTTCTCGTGCGCTTCCACGTTGGGTCAACAGCGGGTTCTTCCCTCCGCCGCCCCTGCCATTCAGGTGTCTGCGCTCACGAACTTGCCCTTCGGCCGATCCGATCGCAACGTGCGATATTTGCCGAGCGAAACGAGCAGCACGCTGGCGATGACCAGCACGATCGGAGCGAGCCGGAGCGGTAACGCGTAGTTGCGATACAGGTCGAAATAGCGTCCCGCCACGAGGGGGCCCACGACTGCGCCGACACCATAGCCCGCGAACGCGATCCCGTAGTGGAGACCGAAACGCCTCAACCCCAGATAGGCACGGACGAGATAGGAAAGCAGATCACCTTCCACCCCTATCGCGACGCCGATGCAGGCGCACGCGAGCAGCACGGATGGCAGGGACGCAGCGTTCATGAGCAGCAGGTACCCCAACGCGCCGGCAAGCAGGAAACCCGCGCCGACGAGCGGCGCATGAAGGTAATCGATCAGTACGCCGGAAATCAGGCGCCCGACGAGTATCCCGACGCCGACAAGCGACGCGCAGTTCGCCGCAGCCCCGGGTGACAGGCCGCGATCCGCTAGAAGCACCGGCAAATGCGGATTGAGCGAGAGTGTCGCACTCGAAGCGAGAAAGGCGACCACGACGATCGTGCCGAGTTTGACCGCCGGGAATGTCTGCTCTGCGCCGGTGATATCGGCAAGGCGATCGTCCGCTTGTGGCCGTCGCGCCACCTTTCGCTCCCGGATCAGCGCACAGGCAAGGAGCGAGCCCCCGAGCGACACGCACGCGATGATCTGGTAGGCGTGGCGCCAGTGGAATGCGGCGATGAGGTGCTGGGTGACCGTGGGCGCGGCGGCCGTGCCCACACCGAGTCCGACCATTGCGCAACCCGTCGCGAGCCCGAGACGCCGGTCGAACCACTGCGGAAGAATCGCAAGGTAACCGAGCACCGACGTTGCGGCTCCCGACACGCCGATCGCCAGCGATAGCGCAATCCACGCTCCAATGGCACCGCTCTGCAGCCCCATGCATGCCACGGCAAGACTGAAGGCGATTGCAGAAGCGAGAATCACGCGGCGCACGCCAAGGCGATCCATCAACATGCCGACGAACGGGCTCGCCACAGCGAGCCCGCCCATCGACGCCGCGTAGGACATGGCAGCCTGTTCCCGCGTCCAGTGAAATTCACGCAGCATGACGGGCGCGAATACGCCGGCAGTCGCATTGAATACCGGGGCATAACCCAGAGCCATGCCGATTGCTGCTCCTGCGACGATGGTGACGAGTTTCAGCTTGCTGGATCCACTGGCACCTGCGCCCTCCATGGGTGCTGCGCTCATGTCCGACTCCTTGTGACGCTCGATGGGGTTGCCGGCGCGCAGCCATTCGGCCGGTTGCGCCGTAAAACAGGCAAATGCGATCGCAAGCAGATGGCAATGGATTGTGCAGACGGTGGCAGCAACATCATGAGCGCCCGCCAGCAACAAGACCGTGCGATCTCTCGACGCCTGCTCATCCGCACCGAACGGAACGTACCCGTTCCGCGCCTCGGGCAACCCGGTAAAAGCGGCTTCTCCGAACGTGCTGCGGCCATCACTCCGCTTGCAGAAGAGGCGCGGCACCCGCGACGACCGCGAGTGCCTGCACGCTCAGCTTTGCAGAAAGTCGAGCACCATGCGATTGAATGCGTCCGCATGCTCCCACTGCGCCCAGTGCCCGCATCGCCCGAATACATGCAGTTGGGCATTCGGCATGCCCCACACGAGACGCAACCCCACATCCATCGGCACGAAACGATCGTCCCGCCCCCAGATCACGAGCGCGGGCGACTTGATCTCGTTCAACCGGTGACCATAGTCCGGAAACTGCTTCGGATTGGCCGCCAGACTTTTCACGAAGTTCTCGAGATGATCGCGCCGCGCAAGCATGTTATCGAGCCGCGTCTGCATCAGCTCTTCCGTCATCGTTCTCGCGTCGTAGACGAAGACGTTGAGCATTTTCTGAAGGTTCTCTAGCGTCGGCTCGCGATACAGTCCCTGCAGCAGCTTGATGCCTTCGGTCGGCATCGGCACGAACTGGCTCGGCCCACCCGTGCCCCCACCCATCAGCACCAGCTTGCCGACACGCTCCGGAAACGACAGCGCGAATGCCACTGCGCTATGTCCGCCCATCGAGTTGCCGACGAGATGCGCGCGTTCGATACCGAGCGTATCCAGCACGCCCTTCAGCACGCGCGCGTTGAGGTCGGAGCGCGAGCCGGTGCAGACGATCGAATCGCTCTTGCCCCAGCCGGGACAGTCGACAAGGATCACACGGTAGCCTGCGCGAGCGAACACGTCGACGTTGCGATAGAAATTGGCCCAGCCGCTCGCGCCCGGGCCGGAACCGTGCAGCAGCACCAGCGTTTCCGACCCTGCGCCGGTGTCGTTGTAGTGCACGCGCAGTTCCGTGCCGCCTTCCATCACGTTCACAAACTTGCTGGTCGCAGCCTCTGAATGAATCACGGTGTCAGTCATGTCGATGTCCTTCGTCAGATCGATTCGGTTCCAAGTGTGTGCGAGCCGTTGGCCGGCTCGCGCGGAGATTTCGCGACCACCGCGAGCGCGCCGAGCGCCGCGATCACGATGAGCGGAATGCTCGAGATCACGAGCATCGACGCGCTCTGGCCCAACGCCAGCAGTTGCCCGGCGATCAGCGGGCCGACCATCGAACCTACACGGCCGACGGCCACTGCAGCGCCGACGCCCGTGCCGCGCACGCGCGTCGGATACGTTGCACCTGCGAGCGCATACAGCACCGACTGCGCGCCGACGAGAAACAGTCCCGCCAGCAGGCCGCCCCAGGCCATCGACACGCTGCCCGTCGCGCCAGCGAGCGCCAATAACGCAATCGCGATGCCCGCATACATGCCTACCACGACCGGTCGCTTGCCCATGCGATCCATCAGCCCCGCGATCACAATCGCGCCGACGCCGCCGCCGATGTTGAACATCATCTGCACGACGCTTGCCTGTACCGGCGTGAGGCCGCGCGAGAGCACCATCGACGGCAACCAGTTCATCAGGAAATACAGCACAATCAGCGTTCCCAGGTAGCTGAGCCACAACGCGATGGTCGTCATCGCGCGCCGGTTACTGAAGAGCGCGCGCAGGATGCCTTCCGTCGACTCGCGGGTCGCACCTTGGCGTGCCGCAACGAAGTGCGTCGACTCCTTCAAGAAGAGCGCCAGCAGCGGCAAGGTCAGCAGCGGTCCGATTCCGCCAACATAGAAAATGTGCCGCCAGCCCTCGGCGCCCGGGCTGACGATGCCGATCACTGCCGCGAGCGCCGCGCCGAACGGCATCCCGCAGTACATCGCGCCGACCGCCGTGCTGCGTTGTCCGGGCGCCGCCGCTTCAGCGCACAGCGCGATCAGGTTCGGCATTGCGGCGCCGAGACCGAGGCCCGTGAGAAAGCGCGCGGCGAGCAGGCTTTGCAGATCCCACACCTGGGTCGTTGCAATCGAAAATATCCCGAACAACGCGACCGACATCATCAGCACGCGCTTGCGGCCGATGCGATCCGCGAGCCTGCCGCCCATCGCCGCGCCCGGCAACAGACCGAGCGCGCCAATGCCGAATGCCCAGCCGAGCTGCGCGACCGCGAGATGAAACTCGCGTGCCATGCGCGGCGCGGCGATACCGGTGGATTGCAAGTCGAGCCCTTCGAGGAGCGCGACCATGAGGCAGAGGCCGATGGTGATGGCGCCGCCGGCGCGCGGGGGAGAAGCCGTTGACGTTTTCATTGATGTCTCCAGGTTGGACGATGCAGCGCTCTTCATGGCGCGTGGCATGACGGATGGTTCAGGCGCGCGCTTCGCGCTTCTTCAGATCGAGCGCGACGTCAACGATCATGTCTTCCTGACCGCCCACCATGCGCCGCTTGCCCAGTTCCACGAGAATGTCGACGGCTTTCAGGCCATACTTCATCGCCGCGACTTCGGAATGCCGCAGGAAGCTCGAATACACGCCCGCATAGCCAAGCGCGAGCGTTTCGCGATCCACGCGCACCGGCCGGTCCTGCAACGGGCGCACGATATCGTCGGCCGCATCGAGCAGGCGATGGAGATCGGTGCCGTGATGCCAGCCAAGGCGCTCGGCCGCCGCGATGAACACTTCGAGCGGGGCATTGCCCGCGCCCGCCCCCATGCCCGCCAGGCTCGCATCGATGCGGTCGCAGCCCTCCTCGACCGCAACGATCGAGTTGGCAACGCCTAAGCTCAGGTTGTGATGGGCGTGCATGCCGGTTTGAGTCTCGGGGCGCAGCACCGCCTTGAGCGCCCTGAAGCGCGCACGGATGTCGCTCATGTTCATCGCGCCGCCGGAATCGACCACGTATACGCAGGTCGCGCCGTAGCTTTCCATCTTCTTCGCCTCGATCGCAAGGTTGTCGGGCGTGGTCATGTGGCTCATCATCAGAAAGCCGACGGTGTCCATGCCGAGGCTGCGCGCATACTCGATGTGCTGCTTCGAAATGTCCGCTTCCGTGCAATGGGTCGCGACACGTACGACGCGCGCGCCCGCGTCGTACGCGGCCTTCAGATCGTGAATCGTGCCGATGCCGGGCAACAGCAGCGTCGCGATTGTTGCGTGCTTCACCACGTCGGCGACCGCCTCGATCCATTCCAGGTCGCTGTGCGCGCCGAAGCCGTAGTTGAAGCTCGAACCCTGCAGGCCATCGCCATGCGCGACCTCGATGCTGTCGACCTTCGCCTCGTCCAGCGCACGGGCGATGTCCTGCACGTTCTGAATCGAATACTGATGATGGATCGCGTGCATGCCGTCGCGCAGCGTCACATCGGAGATATAGAGTTTCTTGTCCATGATCGGGTGCTCCTTGCGTCAGGCGTTCACGAGCGACGCGGCCATCCGCTCGGCCGTGGCCAGCGCGGCGGACGTCATGATGTCGAGATTGCCCGCGTAGGCCGGCAGATAATGGGCCGCGCCTTCCACTTCGATGAAGATCGAGGTCTTGAGTCCGCTGAATTGGCCGAGTCCGGGGATATGCAACGGCGCAGCGGCGGGGATGTCGTCGAACTGCACGGATTGCTTCAGGCGATAGCCGGGCACATAGGCCTGGACCGCAGCGGCCATCTGGCTGACCGATGCTTCGATCAGCGCCCGGTCTGCCGCTTCCGACAGCACATAGACCGTGTCGCGCATCATGAGCGGCGGCTCGGCCGGATTGAGCACGATGATCGCCTTGCCCTTGCCGGCGCCGCCGACTGCTTCGATCGCCTTCGACGTCGTCTCGGTGAACTCGTCGATGTTCGCGCGCGTGCCCGGTCCCGCCGACTTGCTGCTGATCGACGCGACGATCTCCGCGTAATGCACCTTTGCGACCCGCGACACGGCGGCGACCATCGGGATCGTCGCCTGTCCGCCACACGTGACCATGTTCACGTTCGGCGCATCGAGATGCGCGTCGAGGTTCACCACCGGCACGCAGTACGGGCCGATGGCAGCGGGCGTCAGGTCGATCACGCGAATTCCGGGCTTGAGCGTGCGCAGGAACGCGTCGTTCTTCACATGCGCGCCGGCGGACGTCGCATCGAACACGAAGTCGATCTCGTCGAACACGGGCAGGCGCGCGAGCCCTTCCACGCCTTCATGCGTCGTCGCCACGCCGAGCCTCGCGGCGCGCGCGAGGCCGTCCGAGGCCGGATCGATGCCGACCATCGCCGCGACGTCGAGATGCTTGCTGCGACGCATGATCTTGATCATCAGGTCGGTGCCGATGTTGCCGGATCCGATGATCGCGGCTTTGCACCTGGTGTTGTCTGTTGCCATGGAAATGTCTCCGTCCGTCATTCGCCGAAACTGGCGCGCACACTGCCGAGCCCTTCGATATGCGCCGTATAAGTGCCGGCCGCCTTCACCGCGACCATCGGGCCAAGCGCGCCCGTCAGCACGATGTCGCCCGCACGCAGCGGCGTGCCGAGTCGAACCATCCGATCCGCGAGCCACGCTGCCGCATTCAGCGGATTGCCGAGGCACGCGCCGCCATTGCCACGTGACAGGACTTCGGCGTCCTGCGTGAGCGTCATCGCGCACGCGGTCAACTCGATATCGCGCAGCAGGACCGGGCGGCTGCCGAGTACGAACAGCCCGCTCGACGCGTTGTCCGCGACGGTGTCGAAAAACCGGATGTCCCAGTCGCTGATCCGACTGTCGACGACCTCGATCGCGGCCACCGCATACGCGATCGCGGACATCAGATCCGCGAAGGTGTGTCTTTCGGCGGCCAGGTCGCGTTCGAGCACGAGCGCGATCTCCGCTTCGACCTTCGGCTGGATCAACGAGGCAAGCGGCATCGGCTGGCTGTCGCCATACGCCATCGACGCGAACAGCGCGCCGAAGTCCGGCTGATCGACGCCAAGTTGCTTCTGCACCGCGGGCGAAGTCAGGCCGACCTTCCTGCCGACGACACGCTCGCCGTTAGTCATGCGCAAGTCGTTGTTGATCTGCTGGATCGCGTAAGCGAGTGTCGCGTCGCCTTCGGGACACGTCTCGCGCAGCGGCGCGATCGCCCGGCGCGAGGCCTGCGCTTCACGCAGGCGTGCGGCCATCGAAAGCATGCTGTTGTCAGCCGACATGGTTTTCTCTCCTGAAATGGGTCTGTTCGCACGCATGCATCGCGCCGAAACCCGCGATCCACTCCGGAATCGCGCGGTAGTAATCGATCGATGCCGCGTAAGGGCCACTCGCCGCGAGCGCACCGAATGCGGCGACCCACGTGCGGATCTCGTGCGCGGACTTGCCTGCATCACGCGTGATCGCTTCGTTCGTGAGGCCATCGGCGGCGGTGAGTTCGCCGCGCTCGAGCAGTTCGAGAAACATGCGGTCCCATGCGGGATTGAGCGGATGCAGGCGGCTGTCACCCGCCGCGAATGCCTTTGCCGCCGCGACGGTACGCGACTGGCGCGCATCGCGCGACTCCGGTGACGGGTTGCGCCCCGCGATCAATCGCTCCGCGACGACATCATCCGCACCGGCGATTTCCGGTACCGGCGGCTCGTGGGAAATACCGCCCGAGCCGATCAGCAACACGCGCCGGTTCATATGCGCAACGGCGCGGCCAATCGCATCGCCGAGCAGCCGGGCGCGCCGGCACGACGCCATCGGCGGCGCAACCGAGTTGATGAAAACGGGGACTACCGGATAACGGTCGATGCCACCGGTGAGCACCTCGAGCGCCTGCGCGCAGCCGTGATCGACCTGCATGCGATACGACACGGCTACGTCGATCTCGCTCGCGAGCGTGGCATCGGCAAGCGCGAGCGCCACCTCGCGCGCGACGGGCAGCGGGCCGGCCGCGCTGCCGAAATCGCCGATCGCCGTCGCACTCACACCGATGCAGAACTGCGGCATCACGTCATAGAAAAATCCGTTGTAGTGATCCGGTGCGAACACGATTACCAACTCCGGATCGAACGCATCGACCCGCTCGCGCGCCGCGCGCTGCACCCGTTCGACTTCCGCGACGACCGCCGGCGCGGGATTGACATAACCGTACAAAGGCGTGTGGGACATGCATTCGAGATGGATCGGCATCTCAGGCTCCCACCAGGTCGGCGGCATGCGCGAACGTCGCGCCGGTTGTCGTGGGCAGCGACAGCCTTTCCGCGAGTTGCAACACGCAATCCGATACGCATTGAGGCGAACACATGCCGGCCACGAAGCGGTCGGGCCGCAACAGCACGACCGCTTCCGGCACGCGCGCGAACCAGTCGCGCAGGCGCGAGTCGACATCGCCCATGGCGATCACGTTTTCGGGTACGTCATCATGGAAGGCGAGTTGCGGATCGGGCTTCGCGAGCACGAAGCATCCCCCCAGCACGCTCCAGAGACGGCGCGCCTCGGGCGTCAGACCGAAGGTCGGGTCGGTGCCCCAGCAAACGATCGCGAAGCGGTTGCCGATCGCATCGTCGAACCTGACAATGCCGCCATCCGCAAGACGCACGCGCGGCTGGATGAACATGCGGCCCACAGGGGTGCCTGCCTGTGCATCGCGGCCATGCACCATCCGCCCTATCAGCGATTCGGGTTTCTCGCTCATCAGGCCGATGAGCCGCCCGAACGCGCCGTGTCCGCGCTTCGCGATCAGGCGCGCGAGCAGGCCGTCGGAACGCTCGCGTCGCGCCAGCAGCACGGCGCCCTCTTCATAGCGCGGCATCGGCTTGAAGCGCATCTCGACGAAATAGCGCTTCATTGCAGGCAACACATCGAAGCAGCGTACGAACGCGTCGCGCAGTTTCGATCCGAAGAAGCTCGTCGGCGCGAAGATATCGCCCGCGACTTCCGAGAGGTGGATCATCGAGCGCGCGTGGGCGCGCCGCTCCATCGTGTAGGTATCGAGCAGCGCATCGTCCGCCGTGCCTTTCACGACCATAGCGAGCTTCCAGCCGAGATTGCTCGCGTCGCGAATGCCGCTGTTGTAACCTTGCCCCTGCCACACCGGCATGATGTGCGCGGCGTCCCCCGCGAGCAGAATGCGCTTCACGCGGAACGTGCTTGCGAGCCGCGCGTTGTGGGTATAGACCCGCTGACGAATGTAGTCGACCTTGTCAGGATCGTCGACCACCCCGCGCACCAGCGCCGCCATGTTCTCCGGCTTCGACAGTTCCGCCTCCGTCTCGCCAGGCATCACCATGAATTCGAAGCGCCGGATGCCGTGCGGCAATGCCGCCGACACGTAGGGACGCCGTGCGTCGCAATGCAGATAGACATGCGGCGAGCCGATCGGATCGTTGCGCACGTCGATCACAATCCATTGATTCGGCTTCGTGCGGCCTTCGAATGGCACGTCGAGCGTGCGGCGGACAATGCTGTTGCCGCCGTCCGCGCCGATCAGGTATGCGGCGCGGATAGTTGTCGTCACGCCATGCGCGTCGGTCGCGGCGATGGTCACATCGCATTCGTCCTGCACGAAGCTGTCAACGCTGTGGCCAAGCAGCGTCGACACATGTTCGAAGCGCTCGAGACCGCGGTACAGAATCTGATCGGCGAGCGGCTGGATGAATGCATTACGGCGCGGCCATCCGAACTCGTCGGTGCGCGGCTCGATCGACGCGAAGCACTTCCCTTTCAGCGTGAAGCGCATCCAGTGATTCGGCGTGGTGTGAGGAAGCAACTCGTCGACCAGGCCGACCGACTGAAATACGCGCAGTGCCTCGTCATCGAGGCCGATGGCGCGCGGATAGTCGATGATCTGCGCGAGCTTCTCGATCACGACGACGCGCACGCCCTGCAGGCCGAGAATGTTCGCGCTCATCAGGCCGACCGGGCCCGCGCCGACGATGGCGACATCGGCGTCGATCGAACGATGGGGCGTTTCGCGAGGATGAGCGCGGCCGTTGCCGGCCGCCGGTTCAAAGGCGGGGCGCATGCTTGTCTCCTGACTGGGCTTGTCCGATGTGCTGAACCGGCGAAGCGTCTGGCGCCCGGTCGTTCAGCTTATGAATGCAGTTTATGGACCGCCGAAAGCGCCCTCAACAAAATCTCCAGAATGTGCATAGAATGCACATAGTTGATTTCAATGGTATTTTTGACGTGACGACCTACACGAACGTGCGCGGACTGGCGCGCGGCCTTCAGGTGCTGCGCGCGCTGAATGCAATGGAAGACGGGCGCGCAACGAGTCAACAGATCGCCGATCTGACCGGCCTGCATCGCACCACGGTGCGCCGTCTGCTCGAAACGTTGATGGAGGAAGGGTTCGTACGCCGCAGCCCATCGGACGACAGCTTCCGCCTGACGCTCGCCGTGCGTGCGTTGAGCGAGGGCTTCACCGATACCGAGCGTATCGCGACCGTGGCGCCGCCGATCATGGGGCAGCTACTGCAGCGCGTTGCATGGCCATCCGATCTGACCACGCCCGATGGCGATGCGATGATCATCCGCGAGACGACGCATCGCTTCAGCCGGCTGTCGTTTCATCGGGCGATGGTCGGGCGGCGTTTGCCGATCTTGCTGACGGCAGCGGGCCGCGCCTACTTCGCGATGTGCCCCAACGAGGAGCGCGAGGAGATTCTCGACCTGTTGCGCTCCGGCGCGGGCGGCGAAGAGCAACAGGCGTTCGCGAGAAACGATGCGCTCGTGCGCAAGCTGATCCGGCGTGTGCGCGAGGATGGTTTCGGATCAAATCACGGAGACTGGACCGCACAGGCGAAAATCGGTGCAGTGGCGGTCGCGATCAGCGCGGACGAACGCGTGATCGCGAGTCTCAACATCGTCTTCCTGTCGCGCGCGGTCAGTCTCGCAGACGCCACTCGCCGCTATGTGCCCGAGTTGCAGAAAACGGCGACAGAAATCGCCGCAGCGTTGAAGCAGAAACCAGGGACTCAACCCCATCCATCGGCGTAAGCACATGGTGGATTCAACCGGTCGATGCAACAGCGTGATGGAATCGTTCAGCCGGTGTATCGAAGTTTAGTGTCTTGCGTGGACGTTCGTTGAGCCGTCGGGCAATGGCGTCAAGCCTGGCTTGCGAGTAGGCAGAGAGGTCCGTTCCTTTTGGGACGTACTGTCCAGGAAGCCCGTTCGTGTTTTCGTTCGTGCCGCGTTGCCGGGGATGCTGCGGATCGCTAAGCGCCATGTCCATGCCGTTCCGTGCAGCCCACTTCAGGATGGCCCGCGATACGAATTATGGGCCATTGCCCGAACGCAAGTAACGAGGCGCACCATGAAGGCTGACCAGTTGGGACAGGACTTCGATGACGCGTCCGGGGCGAATCGATTCCGCGCAATCGCGGCAGGCGCGCGGCGACAAGGCGAACCGCGCAGGCGACGGGTGCACGCAGACGACGGTCAGCGGATGCGCACCGCACCGCTCCACCGGCGATCGACCGTGCTCCTCCGGATCGAGGCGATAGCCGCGCGCACATCCGGCACATCCGGCACATCCGGCACATCCGGAGCCAGCGAAAACGTGCCCCCAGGGCACCCCCTCCCCCTGTGTCGAAAGTGAACAGGTGTGTCGAACAGGAACAGCCGAACCGGGCTGCGGGCGGCATGCCCACACCTGAATCCGGGACTTCAAGCCCCTGGTACGGTTCGTGCGAAAGCTCATGCGGGTGCCGAGACACCCCCACAATCCCTGGAGACGACATGAGCTACCTGAGCATCGCCGATCGTACCGACAGCTTCTTCATTCCCTGCGTCACCCTCATCGGTCCCGGCTGCGCACGCGAGACCGGCTCGCGCGCGAAGTCGCTGGGCGCCAGGAAGGCGCTCATCGTGACCGACGCGGGCCTGCACAAGATGGGGCTGTCCGGAACCCTCGCGGGCTACCTCCGCGAAGCGGGCCTGCAGGCCGCGATCTTCGCCGGCGCGGAGCCCAACCCCACCGACGTCAACGTCCATGACGGGGTCAAGCTGTATCAGCAGGAAGGCTGCGATTTCATCGTGTCGCTGGGCGGCGGTTCATCGCATGACTGCGCCAAGGGGATCGGCCTCGTCACCGCAGGGGGCGGCCACATCCGCGACTACGAGGGCGTGGACAAGTCCACCGTGCCGATGACGCCGCTGATCTCGATCAACACCACGGCGGGCACGGCCGCGGAAATGACGCGCTTCTGCATCATCACGAACTCCAGCAATCACGTGAAGATGGCGATCGTCGACTGGCGCTGCACGCCGCTCATCGCGATCGACGATCCACGCCTGATGGTCGCGATGCCGCCGGCGCTGACCGCGGCCACCGGCATGGATGCGCTCACGCACGCGATCGAGGCCTACGTTTCGACCGCGGCGACGCCGATCACCGACGCCTGCGCGGAGAAGGCCATCGCACTGATCGGCGAGTGGCTGCCGAAGGCGGTGGCCAACGGCGAATCGATGGAGGCGCGCGCGGCGATGTGCTACGCGCAGTACCTCGCGGGCATGGCGTTCAACAACGCGTCGCTGGGCTACGTGCACGCGATGGCGCACCAGCTCGGCGGCTTCTACAACCTGCCCCACGGCGTGTGCAACGCGATCCTGCTGCCGCACGTGTCGGCGTTCAACCTGATCGCCGCGCCCGAGCGCTTCGCGCGCATTGCCGCGCTGCTGGGCGCGAACACGGCCGGACTGTCCACCACGGACGCGGCGGCGGCGGCGATCGCCGCCATCCGCGGCCTGTCGGGCGCCATCGGCATCCCGTCGGGCCTGGCCGGCCTGGGCGTGAAGGCGGAAGACCACGAGGTGATGGCGCACAACGCGCAGAAGGACGCGTGCATGCTCACCAATCCGCGCAAGGCCACGCTCAACCAGGTCGTCGAGATCTTCCAGGCAGCCATGTAAGGGCCGCCCTCCCCTCGACGACGTCGCGTCGGGGGGAGGGCATCGCCGCCGGCGATCCTGCCTCGCATTCCATCGTGTCACACCCGTAACGAGATCCTGACGAACATGCCCGACGCATCCTTCACGCCAGGCGCGCGGCAGCCTGCCGACGCCGACAGCCGCAAGACCGCCCGCCCCGGCGACAGCCCCGTCACGTCGGTGTACGCCGCGCGGCTTCGCGCCCCGCTGACGACCATCGCGACCAACGTCGCGCACCGCCCCGACATCGCGTCGTCGGCGGTCCTGGGATACAACCAGGCCCGGACCCAGCGCGCACCGGACGCTGTCCCACCAGGAGGCGGCTTGCCGGATCGCCGCCTGCCCGAATCCGGCTGACGGGCAAGCCCCTCGGGGAGCGCGATCGAGCCGCCCGTCGCGCGAAGCGGGCCCCACCGCGCACCGCGCACCGTCAGGCGGCGGGCGCCTCGCCGAGCGCCTGGCGCAGGCTGAGCGGGCGCATGTCGGTCCAGACCTGCTCGATGTGGTCGAGGCAGACCTGCTTGGTCCCCTGCACGCCCACCTTGCGCCAGCCGGCGGGCACTTCCTTGAAATCCGGCCAGATCGAATACTGTTCTTCGTGATTGATGACCACCTGGAAGGTCGCGTTGTCGTTGTCGAAACTCATGATGAAAACTCCTGATTGAATGAAACGTCCGGCACCGGAATCGCGATGGCGCGCATCACATCCGGTCCGCGCGGTAATACGGCTCGAGCCGCGAACGGCAATGCGCCGTCGCGTCCCGCACCATGCAGTTGACGAGCGTCGACGACACGCCGAGCTGGTCGGAAATCTCCCGCTGCGTATAGCCATATACGTAGTACATGCAGAACGCGGTACGGGAGCGTTCGGGCAGTGCGTCGAGCGCGTCGGACAACTCGCACATCGCTTCCCGCACCATGTTGGTCTGCTCGGGCGACGGCGCTTCGGCCGGCACCTCGAGCCCGGCCTCCTCGGGCGCCCAGTGACACGCCTCGAGATTCATCCGCCGGCACCGGTCGATCGCGTGGTTGCGCACCATCCGCGCCACGTATCCGCCCGGCTGCCGCACGTCGCAGGCCTCGCATCCTTCCTCGAGCTTGACCCACACGTCGTGCACGACGTCCTCGCCGCGCCGCCGGCATCCGACGATGCGCGTGGCCGTATCGATCAACGCGCGGCGCGACGCCAGCAGCGCATGCGTCAGCTCCTGCCCGCGGCCGCCGATCGGCTCCTGCACGGCCGGGCCCCGATCGATGTCGATGCAGCCCATGTCAAACCCCATGCGGTTCCGCCATGGCGACGACGATCCGGCGCGGGCCGGAGAAAGGCGCACGGCCGTGCGTGAGCAGCATGTTGTCGAGCATCATCACGTCGCCCTGGCACCACGCAAAATCGAGCCGGTGCGCATCGTAGACGGCGCGCACCGCATCGAGTTCGTCGTCGGCGATCGGCGTGCCGTCGCCGTAGTACACGTTGCGCGGCAGGTCTTCCTCGTCGACGATGTCGAGCAGCGCCTCGCGCGTCGCCTCTTCGAGCGACGAGACGTGAAACAGGTGCGCCTGGTTGAACCACACGTCCTCGCCGGTGCGCGGATGCTTCGCGACCGCCTGGCAGATCTGGCGCGTGCGCAGGTTGCCGTCTTCCTTCCACTCCCACTCGATCTGCTGCGCACGGCAATACGCCTCCACCGTCGCGACGTCGTCGGTGTTGAACACCTGCTGCCACGACAGGTCGAGCCCGCCGCCGTAATTGCGCACGTACATCAGCCGGCGGGTCGCGAAGCGCTCGCGCAGCGCGGCGTCGAGGTCGCGATAGACCGCGCGGGCGTCCGCCACGGGCGTCTCGCCGCGATCGACCGGCTCGACGTCGCAGTAGAACCAGATCTTCATCGGCCACTGCGTCGTGTACGCCTGCTCGTTGTGTTGCGGAATCCACTGATGCGCGGGGTATTCGGTCGACGAATACACGCCCTTCTTCACTTCGCTGCGCGGCGTCGAGCCGAATTCGTACGACAGCAGCGGCGAGCCGAAGCTTTTCGCGAAATCGTGGAAGCGCTCGATGCTCATGCCGGCGAATCCGCGCAGCAGCACGCCGCCCTCGCGATTCAGGTGCCCGGCGATCGCATCGCGCAGCATCTCGTCGAGAATGTCGGCGCCAGGCGCCGACAGCACCGGCAGGCGAGTGTCGCCGTGCTGGAAAACCGTCGCATCCATTCGAGTCCCGGGCGGGGCTTCGCGAACATCGATCGACATGTTGACTCCTATCAAATTGGACTGCGTTGCGCGGTCGGTACGTGCGCATCGAGCGCGTCGCACACCGCCAGAAACGTGCGTGCAGGATCGTCTCGCAGGTACAGGTGACCGCCGTCGAGTTCGTCGCCCGAGAACGATCCGAGCGTTTCGGCCCGCCAGCCGTCGCGCATCGCGTCGAACGGGCAGCCGGCGTCGCGGCTGCCCGCGAGCGCGTGGATCGGTGTCGCGAGCGGCGTGCGCGGCACATAACGGTAGTTGGCGCAAAGCTGGAAATCGTTGCGCACGATCGGCAGCATCAGCGCGCGCAATTCGTCGTGCGCGAGCGCGTCGTCCGGTGCATCGATCGACGTGAGCTCGTCGAGCACACGCTGCTCCGGGCAGTGCAGCCAGTCGACGCCCGACAGGCGGTGCGCGCTGCGCGGCGGCCGGCACGCGGACACGACGACCAGCGCCGGCGCGGGCAGCCCGCACGCGCGCAGGCGATGCGCGAGTTCGAATGCGAGCAGCGCGCCCATGCTGTGGCCGAACAGTGCATAACGGGAAAACACGTGAGGTGCGACCTGGTCGAGCAGGCGATCGACCAGCGGCGCCCACTGCGACAGCAGCGGCTCCCGCCACTGCGCGCCGCGCCCCGGCACCGCGAGCGGCGCGACGTGAACCCCTGCCGGCGCGAGCGCGCGCCACGGATTGAAAACGGCGCTACTCCCTCCCGCGAACGGCAGGCAAAACAAGGTGGCGCGTTCCGCCGTCATACCTTTCCCTCGCCGCGAGGGCCGGCGAGACACCGCATGGCGCGATCGGACCGGCTCCCGAGGTCATTACGAAATACGACTCTACATGAGAATGATTTGCATTTAACTATTATCTCGAAATCGCTGTCAAGTGACATTTCATTGACGGCCGGGCGGCCCGATCCGGGGATCGGTACGCTCCGGCATGCGCCGCGCCGGTCAGCGCGGGCCATAGGATTCGAAGTAGGTTTCGCGCGAGATGCTGACGAGCGCGGCCCGCTTGTGCGGAAAGTCGAACTCCTTCAGCTTCGAGCCGCCCTGCTCCTGCATGTAGGCGATCCAGCGCTCGTTGTCGATGCGCGGCTCGCCGAACAGCCGCTGCGTGCGCGGATCGTCGAGGAACATGTAGTGAAACAGCGAGCGCAGCCACGCCTCGAGCTTCGCCGGCCCCTGGTGGCGCCGGTTGCCGACCAGGATGTGCAGCCCGCGGTCGTAGTCGCCCGCGTCGCAAAACGGCGCGAGGCGATCCTCCTTGACCCAGTACACCTCGAAATACGCGAACGGCTCGTCGTCGAAGCAGCCGAACAGCGTCAGCGTATGCGGGTCGGCCGCCTGCGCGGCCAGATACTCGGTATGGGTCTTCACGTCGTCGGCCTGATCCCACACGCGCGCCACGCTCGGCAGGTTCATCCAGCGGTTGAACGTCTCGACGTCGCGACCGACGTCGAGCGTGCGCAGCGAGAACGTCAGGTCGAGATGCGGCATGCGCCGTTCGTAGACGAGCCCCTGCGGCTTCGGCGGCCGGACCGGATGGCGATGATGGTTCGTGATCGTGTAGCGCGGCGGATAGCCGGCACTGCTCGTCGCACGCAGCCACGGCGCGGGATGCTGCCAGAAGGTCGCGCGGTGGCAGCGCAGCCGGCAGCCGGCGGCACCATCGACGATCTCGTCGAACACGCCGCGTCGCACCGCGTCGACCGCCCACGCATGGCCGACCGGCAGCGTGAATTCGACCGACGACACGTTCACGGGCCGGCTGAAATATTCGGCGAGGAGCGGCAGCAGGACCTCGGGCGGCTGCCGTTCGAGGCGTCCCGCGTCGCCGGGCGCGATCTCGATCGAGACATGGGTCGCGTCGATGCGCGCGAGCAGCAGTGCGCGCGGTTCGCCGTCGACGTGCAGTGCAACGCTGCCGCCCGTCCGCACCTGCACGCGGCTCGCGCGGCCGTCGGCCAGCACGAGCGAGAACGACGGGAAGCCGTCGGCGTCGGCGTCGATTGCGCCCGGGGCGGTGGCCGCGGCCGTCGGCAGCGGGATCAGGGTGGTGTCCATCGTCATGTTCCGTGTGGTTTGTCGGGGGAAAGGAAAAGGCCGGTCAGGCGACGGCCGGCGTGCGCTCGGTGCGGCGCACGCATGCGTCGTACACGGACGCGCCGATTTCGGCCGAGCGAACGGCCAGGATCGACAGCAGCGTATCGCTCAGCCCGTGCGTCGCCTCGCAGCCGCCCTGCAGCCAGATACCCGGCTGGAAATCGTCGCGCGCCTTCAGCCGGTAGTCGCGGCCCACCTCGAATTCGCCGAGATACGGCGCGACGCCGTCGAGCAGGTTCCGGTAATCGTCGCGGCGATAGCCCGTCGCCGCGACGACGATGTCGTATTCGCGCGTTTCGCTCACGCCGCGCGCGGTGTCGTCGAACGTCAGCGCGAGGCCGTGCGCGCCCGGCGTCGCCGCGATCAGGTGACGCTGCGTGAGCAGCGTGTGGCGCGGCTGCGCGCTGACCTTCTGCATGTAGAACAGCTCATACAGCCGCTCGAGCAGGTCGATGTCGACGACCGAATAGTTGGTGCCGCGGTACTCGTCGAAGAAGCGCTGCCGCGCATCGGGGCTGCGGTGATAGATCTCGTCGGTGAAGTCGGCGTGAAAGATCTCGTTGACGAACGGGCTGTCGTCGGCCGGCTTGAGCGCGGAGCCGCGAATCGCGAGCGTCACGTCGAGATCGTCGTCGAGGCCGCCGCGCTGCACGAGATCCTGGAATATCTCGGCGCCGCTCTGCCCGCCGCCGAGCACCGCGATGCGCACGCGGCGGCCCGCCGCGCGGGCCTCGGCGCGGCTCTCGCGCAGCGCCCCGTCGATCGACGGCAGATACGCGGACGAATGCACGAGCCGGCGTGCGCTCGGGCCGTCGAGCGCGGCCAGCGGCGCGGGCAGCGACGGCCGGCCGCCGACCGCCAGCACGAGGTTCGACGCGGTGCGCGCGACCTCGCTGCCGTCGGCGCGGCGCGACACGACCTCGAGCGCGCGCACCTTGCCGCCCGCCGAACGCGGCCGCACCGAGAGCACCGATTCGCCATAGTGCGTGCGATCCGCGAACGCTTCCGCGGCCCAGCGCAGATAACCGTCGTACTCGATGCGCGTCGGCAGGAAACTGCGCAGGTTCACGAAATCCTCGAGCCGCCCCTGCTCATGCAGATACTTGAGGAACGAGAACGGGCTGCACGGATCGCGCAGCGTGACGAGATCCTTCAGGAACGAGATCTGCATCCGGCTGTCCTGCAGCAGCATCCCGCTGTGCCACGCGAACGACGGCTTGCGTTCGATGAAGCGGGCCTGCAGCGCCTGCCCGGATGCGCGGCCGGCTTCGTCGAGCGCGATCGCGAGCGCGAGGTTCGACGGGCCGAAGCCGATGCCGAGCAGATCGACGGCAGGCGTGGGTGCGTATTGATCGATTGGCATGCTCAAGCACTCCTGTTGAAATTCATGCGGCGGGTCTGGATGAAGGGCGCGCTCACGAGGGCGTCCCCGATTCGGCGGCGGTGCCCGCGCGCAGCCGCGCGGCGGCCTCGCGAAGCACCGCCGGGTGATGGACGATCGCGTCGTGCGTCGTGTCGAGCGCGGCCACCGCGTGCGCGACGCCGGCCGTCAGCGGCGCCCATGCGGCCGCGTCGGCGGGCGACGCGCCGGCGACGTGCCAGACGTCGATGTCGGCATGCAGGCGCGGCGCGCGGCGCGGCATCGCGAGCAGGCGGCGATGCGTGCGCACGACGGCGTCGAGCGTGTCGAGCGTCGCGCGCTCGTCGGCGTCGATCACGCCGGCCGCCTGCGCGGCGTCGAGCAGCGCGTGCGCGTCGCCCGTGCGCGCGGCAGCGGGCAGCGTGTCGAGCGCGGCCGCCCGCCGGGCGGAACGCGGCGCGAGATAGCCGCGCAACGTGTCGACGTCGAGCACGGCTTCGGCCGGATCGACGGCGGCCGGCGCGGGATGCGCGTCGAGCACGCCGAGCCACGCGACCGTTTCGCCCGCGCGTTCGAGCGCCGCGGCGATCTGCGCGGCGAGCAGCCCGCCGAGCGACCAGCCGAGCAGCCGGTACGGGCCGTGCGGCTGCGCGGCGCGGATCCGCTCGACGTAGTCGGCGATCCACGCGTCGAAGTCGGCCGGCTGCCATGCGGAATCCGTGTAGCGCGGCGACTGCACGCCGATCGCGCGCACGTCCTGGCCGAGCGCGGCCGCGAGCGGCGCGTAGCCGTTCACGAGGCCGAAGCCGGGATGCACGCAGAACAGCGTGTCGCGCGCGCCGGGCGCGTCGTTCAGCGCGACGAGATTGTCGGGCCAGCTTGCGCCGGCCCCGTCGAGCGCGGCCGCGAGTTCAGCCGGCGTGCGCCGCACGAACAGCAGCTCGAGCGGACACGCGCCGGCGCCGGCCGCACGCAGTTGCGCCATCACGCGCATCGCCGCGAGCGAATCGCCGCCGATCTGGAAGAAGTCGTCGTCGATGCCGACCGGCACGCCGCCGAGTACGCGTTGCCAGATGTCGACCACGCGCCGCTCGCTCTCGGTGCGCGGCGCGCGCGGCTCGCCGAGCGGCGCCGCATCGGCCGCGCAGCCCTGTGCGAGCGCACGGCGATCGAGTTTGCCGTTCGGCGTCTGCGGCAATGTGTCGAGCACCCGCCAGACGGTGGGCACCATGTGCGCGGGCAGTGCGGCCGCGGCGGCGGCCTGCCAGCCGGATGCGGCGTCGCGCGCATCCGCGGCCGGCACGATGCAGCCCGCCAGACGCGCGACGCGGCCGTCGTCGACCAGCGCAACGGCGGCATCGCGCACGCCGGGCAGCGCGCGCAGCGCGGCCTCGATCTCGCCGATCTCGATCCGGTGGCCGCGCACCTTCACCTGCTGGTCGAGCCGGCCGAGGTAGCGCAGCGCGCCGTCGGCGCCGACGCGGCAGCCGTCGCCCGTGCGATACAGACGCGCGCCGGGCGGCCCGAACGGATCGGGCACGAAGCGTTCGGCCGTCAGCGCCGCACGGCCGAGATAGCCGCGCGCGAGGTTGTCGCCGCCGATGAACAGCTCGCCGGCGCCGCCGGCCGGCACCGGATGGCCGTGCGCGTCGAGCACGCGCAGCGCCGTATGGTCGATCGGTGCGCCCAGCGTGATCGGCGTGGCTGCGTCGACGCGCGCGACGCTCGACCACACGGTCGTCTCGGTCGGGCCGTACAGGTTCCACAGCGTCGCGCCGCGTGCGCGCAGCGCGACCGCGAGATCGTCCGCAAGCGCCTCGCCGCCGCACAGCGCGCGGAAGCCCGGCGCCGCGCGCCAGTCGGACGCGAGCAGCAGCTTCCAGCCGCTCGGCGTCGCCTGCATCACCGTCGCGCCCGTCGCGGCCAGCCGCTTCGCGAGCCGTTCGCCGTCGACGACGTCCGCGCGCGCCGCGATCTCGACGCGCGCCCCCACGATCAGCGGCGCATACGCCTCCAGCGCAAAGATGTCGAACGAAGGCGACGTCACCGATAACAGCACGTCGTCGCGCGCGATGCCCGGCGTCGCGAGCATCGAATGCAGGAACCGGTCGAGCGCGCCGTGGCTGATCGCGACGCCCTTCGGGCGGCCGGTCGACCCCGACGTGTAGATCACATACGCGAGCTGCGCCGCGTGGATCTCGGGCAGCAGGCCGGCGCCGGGCGGCGCCGCGCGCGCGGCGTCGACGTCGATGCATGCGACCCCGTCGGGCAGCGCGCCGCCTTCCGCAAGCCGCGCGCGGCTGTCCGCATCGGTCACGAGGATCGTCACGCCGGCGTCCTCGATCATCAACCGCAGGCGCGCGGCCGGATAGTCGGGATCGAGCGGCACGTAGCAGCCGCCGCTCGCGAGCACGCCGACCAGCGCGACGGGCAGCCGCTCGCTGCGCGCGACGCATACGCCGACGCGCGCCTCGCGCGTGACGCCGGCGTCGAGCAGCCGCTGCGCGATCGCGCGCACCTGCGCGTCGAAGGTCCGGTAGTCGAGTCGCGCGTCGCCGCAGCCGAGCGCGATGCGCGCACCGTCCCGCGCGGCCGTGGCCGCGATCCGCGCGGGCAGCGACGCGAATCCGGGCGTCTCGCGCCGGACGGGCGCGGCCGTCGGCGCATGGCGCACGCCGATCGCGCCGACATGCGCAATTGCGCCGTCGGCCAGTTGCGCGAGCAGGTCGAGGTAGTCGGCCGCGAGCCGCTCGACGGTCGCGCGATCGACGTGCGCGCCATCCCATGCCCATTCGAAGGTCAGCGCGCGGCCGGGCGTCACGCTGAGCGTGAGCGGATAGTGCGTGCGGTTCACCGCCGACGCGGCGCGCACCGCGAGCCCGCTGTCGGGCTGCGCGTCGCGCGGCTCGCCCGTGTCGTAGTTTTCGAAGATGAGCAGCGAATCGAACAGCGCGTCGCCGCTCGCGCCGATCCAGCGCTGCACCTGCGCGAGCGACACGTGCTCGTGCTCGCGCAGCGCCGCGTTCGCGTGCTGGATCTCGCGCAGCCAGTCGGCCGGCGCGGAGGCGGCCGGCACGTCGAGCGTGATCGGCAGGCTGTTGATGAAAAGGCCGAGCATGGTGTCGATGCCGGGCACCTGCGCGTCGCCCGCGCTGCGCCCCGACGTCGTCACGCCGAAGCGGACCGCGTCGCGCCCGCCGCGGCGGGCGAGCAGCAGCGCCCAGCCGGCCTGGATCAGCGTGTTCAGCGTGACCTGCGCCCGTTGCGCGGCCGCGCGCAGTGCGGCTTCCGCGTCGGCCGGCAGCGGCTGTTCGAGATGGAACAGCCCCTGGCGCGGCTGCGCGACGGCGCCCAGCGCGTCCTTCAGCATCACCGGATCGTCGGCCTGCGCGAACCGCGTGAGCCACGCATCGCGCGCGGACGGCTGCGCGGCGAGCCACGCGACGTAGTCGCGATAGCGGCCCGCCGCCGGCAGCCGCGCCGCACCGTCCGCCCCCGCCGCGTAATGCACGGCGACTTCGTCGAGCAGCCGCGAGCTGCTCCAGCCGTCGGTCAGCGCATGGTGGCTCGTCCAGATCAGGTCGTGCGCACCGTCGGGCCGCTCGAACACGTTGATCCGCATCAGCGGCGCCCGGTCGAGATCGACGCCCTGCGCGAGATCCTGCGCACACCAGGCGTGGATGCGATCCTCGTAGCGCGCGCCGCTGCCGTCATCGCGCGCCGCGTGCCACGTGAACGGCAGGTCGGCCGTGCGATGGACGATCTGCAGCAGTTCGCCGTCGGCGCGATGGCCGAAGGCGGTGCGCAGCACGTCATGGCGGGCGACCGCCGTGCGCCACGCCTGCTCGAGGCGCGTCGCATCGAGCGCGCCCGTCAGCGTGAGGCGAAGCTGGTTCACGTAGGTGCCGCTGCCCTGGCGCAGTTGCGCGTGGAAGATCAGCCCTTGCTGCAGCGGCGTCGCCGGATAGATGTCGTCGATCTCCGCGAGCGGCAGGCCGAGTGCCGCGAGGCCCGCTTCGTCGAGGCCCGCGAGCGGGAAATCGGCGGCCGTCGCGCCGCGCGGCGCGGCCGCGCAATGCGCGATCAGGCTCGCGAGTCGCGCATCGAACGCCGCCGCGAGTGTGTCGGCGGCCGTCGCGTCGAGCGCGCCCGGCACGTGGCGCCATTCGATCGACAGCGCGCCGTCGACGATCCACGCGTTGAACGACAGCGCGTGCGCGCAGCGGCCGGCCGCGCTGGCCGCGTCGCCGGCATGTTCGCCGGTGGCGAGCCGCATCGGGCCGCGCCGGTCGCCTTCCTGTCCGAACTGGCCCAGGTAGTTGAAGCTCACCTGCGCACGCGGCAAGGCGCGCACCGCCGAACGCTCCGCTTCAGGCGCCAGGTATTCCAGCACCCCGTAGTGCATCCCCTTGTGCGGCACCGCGCGCAGCGCCGCCTTCACTCCGGCCAGCGTCCGTGCGCCCTCTCCCTGCGACGCGAACCACACCGGGTAGCGCGTCGTGAACCAGCCCACCGTGCGCGTCAGGTCCGCGCCTTCCACCACGTCCTCGCGGCCATGGCCTTCCAGTTCCACCAGCACGCCCTGCTCGCCGCTCCACGTCGACAACGCGTCGACCAGCGCCGCAACCAGCACTTCGTCCACCCGGCTGCGATACGCACCCGGCACGTCCTGGAGCAGCGCGCGCGTGCTCGCCGCATCCAGGCTCCGGCGAATCAGCCGGCTCGCGCCCAGCGTCGCGTCCACTTCCGTCAGCGCCGCCGCCAGCGGCAGGCCGCCACGCGCGCGTCGTGCGTCATCCCAGCCCGACGTCGGCGCCAGTTGCGTGCGCCACGTGTCCAGCTCGCCGCGCACCGCATCACTCTGTGCATGCGCCACCAGCGCGTCGCTCCACTCGCTCCAGCTCATGCTGCGCTCCGGCAGCGCCAGCGGCGCGCCCGACGACACTTGCTCGTAGGCTTGGCCCAGCTCCTCGAGCAGCACCCGCCACGACACCCCGTCCACCGCCAGGTGATGCACGACCAGCAGCAGGCGCGA
>NZ_JPGM01000017.1:0-695 GCF_000731655.1 Burkholderia sp. MSh2
CCGTATCGGAAGGTGCGGCTGGATCACCTCCTTTCCAGAGCTTCTCGCAAAGTTGAGCGCTCACGCTTATCGGCTGTAAATTAAAGACAGACTCAGGGGTCTGTAGCTCAGTCGGTTAGAGCACCGTCTTGATAAGGCGGGGGTCGTTGGTTCGAATCCAACCAGACCCACCATTGTCTGGCGGTAACACACCTGAGGTCATCTGTACTCAAATGGGGGCATAGCTCAGCTGGGAGAGCACCTGCTTTGCAAGCAGGGGGTCGTCGGTTCGATCCCGTCTGCCTCCACCAATCTTCAATGACAAGCGTTCGACGTGGTCGAATCTTTGTCATTGGCGATTGAGCCAGTCAGAGTGATACGTAGTATGTATCGGCTGTCGTTCTTTAACAATCTGGAAGAAGTAAGTAATTTGGATAGCGGAAGCGTCTATGAGATGGACGTGAAAACTATCCGGGTTGTGATTGTATCGATGTATCTCAAGATGATTCGAACTCTATGTTTGACTCAATTGGAATACGGCACAACGCGAGAACTCAACCTGTAACGAGACAGACTCGTTATAGGGTCAAGCGAACAAGTGCATGTGGTGGATGCCTTGGCGATCACAGGCGATGAAGGACGCGGTAGCCTGCGAAAAGCTACGGGGAGCTGGCAAACAAGCTTTGATCCGTAGATGTCCGAATGGGGAAACCCGG
>NZ_JPGM01000018.1:0-2965 GCF_000731655.1 Burkholderia sp. MSh2
CGCGAGAACTCAACCTGTAGCGACTGTCGATGAGACAGACTCGTTATAGGGTCAAGCGAACAAGTGCATGTGGTGGATGCCTTGGCGATCACAGGCGATGAAGGACGCGGTAGCCTGCGAAAAGCTACGGGGAGCTGGCAAACAAGCTTTGATCCGTAGATGTCCGAATGGGGAAACCCGGCCCTTTTGGGTCATCCTAGACTGAATACATAGGTCTAGTGAAGCGAACGCGGTGAACTGAAACATCTAAGTAACCGCAGGAAAAGAAATCAACCGAGATTCCCAAAGTAGTGGCGAGCGAAATGGGATGAGCCTTGCACTCTTTATTTGTATTGTTAGCCGAACGCTCTGGAAAGTGCGGCCATAGCAGGTGATAGCCCTGTAGGCGAAAACAGTATGAAAGAACTAGGTGTGCGACAAGTAGGGCGGGACACGTGAAATCCTGTCTGAAGATGGGGGGACCATCCTCCAAGGCTAAATACTCGTGATCGACCGATAGTGAACCAGTACCGTGAGGGAAAGGCGAAAAGAACCCCGGGAGGGGAGTGAAATAGATCCTGAAACCGCATGCATACAAACAGTCGGAGCCTCGTAAGGGGTGACGGCGTACCTTTTGTATAATGGGTCAGCGACTTACGTTCAGTAGCAAGCTTAACCGTATAGGGCAGGCGTAGCGAAAGCGAGTCCGAATAGGGCGTTCAGTTGCTGGGCGTAGACCCGAAACCAAGTGATCTATCCATGGCCAGGATGAAGGTGCGGTAACACGTACTGGAGGTCCGAACCCACTAACGTTGAAAAGTTAGGGGATGAGCTGTGGATAGGGGTGAAAGGCTAAACAAACTTGGAAATAGCTGGTTCTCTCCGAAAACTATTTAGGTAGTGCCTCGTGTCTCACCTTCGGGGGTAGAGCACTGTCATGGTTGGGGGGTCTATTGCAGATTACCCCGCCATAGCAAACTCCGAATACCGAAGAGTGCAATCACGGGAGACAGACATCGGGTGCTAACGTCCGGTGTCAAGAGGGAAACAACCCAGACCGCCAGCTAAGGTCCCCAAATATAGCTAAGTGGGAAACGAAGTGGGAAGGCTAAAACAGTCAGGAGGTTGGCTTAGAAGCAGCCACCCTTTAAAGAAAGCGTAATAGCTCACTGATCGAGTCGTCCTGCGCGGAAGATGTAACGGGGCTAAGCTATATACCGAAGCTGCGGATGCGTGCTTGGCACGCATGGTAGGAGAGCGTTCCGTAAGCCTGCGAAGGTGCGTTGAAAAGCGTGCTGGAGGTATCGGAAGTGCGAATGCTGACATGAGTAGCGATAAAGGGGGTGAAAGGCCCCCTCGCCGTAAGCCCAAGGTTTCCTACGCAACGTTCATCGGCGTAGGGTGAGTCGGCCCCTAAGGCGAGGCAGAAATGCGTAGCTGATGGGAAGCAGGTCAATATTCCTGCACCATTGTTAGATGCGATGGGGGGACGGATCGCGGAAGGTTGTCCGGGTGTTGGAAGTCCCGGTCGCTGCATTGGAGAAGGCGCTTAGGCAAATCCGGGCGCAGGATTCAAGGGTGTGGCGCGAGCTCCTTAGGGAGCGAAGCAATTGGAAGTGGTTCCAAGAAAAGCCTCTAAGCTTCAGTCTAACGATGACCGTACCGCAAACCGACACAGGTGGGCGAGATGAGTATTCTAAGGCGCTTGAGAGAACTCGGGAGAAGGAACTCGGCAAATTGGTACCGTAACTTCGGGATAAGGTACGCCCTTGTAGCTTGACTGGCCTGCGCCAGGAGGGTGAAGGGGTTGCAATAAACTGGTGGCTGCGACTGTTTAATAAAAACACAGCACTCTGCAAACACGAAAGTGGACGTATAGGGTGTGACGCCTGCCCGGTGCCGGAAGATTAAATGATGGGGTGCAAGCTCTTGATTGAAGTCCCGGTAAACGGCGGCCGTAACTATAACGGTCCTAAGGTAGCGAAATTCCTTGTCGGGTAAGTTCCGACCTGCACGAATGGCGTAACGATGGCCACACTGTCTCCTCCCGAGACTCAGCGAAGTTGAAGTGTTTGTGATGATGCAATCTACCCGCGGCTAGACGGAAAGACCCCATGAACCTTTACTGTAGCTTTGCATTGGACTTTGAACCGATCTGTGTAGGATAGGTGGGAGGCTATGAAACCGGAACGCTAGTTTCGGTGGAGCCGTCCTTGAAATACCACCCTGGTTTGTTTGAGGTTCTAACCTTGGTCCGTGATCCGGATCGGGGACAGTGCATGGTAGGCAGTTTGACTGGGGCGGTCTCCTCCCAAAGCGTAACGGAGGAGTACGAAGGTACGCTAGGTACGGTCGGAAATCGTGCTGATAGTGCAATGGCATAAGCGTGCTTAACTGCGAGACCGACAAGTCGAGCAGGTGCGAAAGCAGGTCATAGTGATCCGGTGGTTCTGTATGGAAGGGCCATCGCTCAACGGATAAAAGGTACTCTGGGGATAACAGGCTGATACCGCCCAAGAGTTCATATCGACGGCGGTGTTTGGCACCTCGATGTCGGCTCATCTCATCCTGGGGCTGTAGCCGGTCCCAAGGGTATGGCTGTTCGCCATTTAAAGAGGTACGTGAGCTGGGTTTAAAACGTCGTGAGACAGTTTGGTCCCTATCTGCCGTGGGCGTTGGATATTTGAAGGGGGCTGCTCCTAGTACGAGAGGACCGGAGTGGACGAACCTCTGGTGTACCGGTTGTCACGCCAGTGGCATCGCCGGGTAGCTATGTTCGGAAGAGATAACCGCTGAAAGCATCTAAGCGGGAAACTCGCCTTAAGATGAGATATCCCTGGGGACTAGATCCCCTTGAAGGGTCGTTCGAGACCAGGACGTTGATAGGTCAGGTGTGTAAGCGCAGTAATGCGTTCAGCTAACTGATACTAATTGCCCGTAAGGCTTGATCCTATAACAAGTCTGCCTTGTAGATCGGCGCCGTGCG
>NZ_JPGM01000019.1:0-154186 GCF_000731655.1 Burkholderia sp. MSh2
AGAGATAACCGCTGAAAGCATCTAAGCGGGAAACTCGCCTTAAGATGAGATATCCCTGGGGACTAGATCCCCTTGAAGGGTCGTTCGAGACCAGGACGTTGATAGGTCAGGTGTGTAAGCGCAGTAATGCGTTCAGCTAACTGATACTAATTGCCCGTAAGGCTTGATCCTATAACAAGTCTGCCTTGTAGATCGGCGCCGTGCGCAAGCACTGGCTGCGATCCAAAGCGACAAGTTGGATTCTCGTGTGTGATACACACAACTCAAAATTACTGCTTCTTCCAAGATTGGTTGTGCTGCGAAGCCAGCGCAACAACCCTCTTTGCCTGATGACCATAGCGAGTCGGTCCCACCCCTTCCCATCCCGAACAGGACCGTGAAACGACTCTACGCCGATGATAGTGCGGATTCCCGTGTGAAAGTAGGTAATCGTCAGGCTCCCTAAGCCAGAAACCCCCGCCCAAAAGGCGGGGGTTTTTGCATTTCAGCGGCGGAAATGTGGGCGGATTCGTGACGGTTACCGAGTCGGAATTTGCACATTCGTCTTGCTCGTTGTCGTTCTGGGGATCACCAATAAATAGCCGATATCATTCGTGATCCTCCGGCTTTTCGCGTGCATCCCCGGTCAAGGCCGCAACTCATCCCTCTTTTCCTCCAGGCATTTTCCGATCGAATAGCCCGTAATTCGCAGGAAATAGACGCCTTGGCCGGTGTGGCCACGTAAAATCTGCGAACCCCATCCCTGTACTCGAAACGATGAACGCCGCCACCCAGATAGCTCGGGCTGTGTGCCCGCATGATTGTCCGGATACGTGCGCCATGCGCGTGACCGTCGAAAATGGCAAGGCGATCAAGGTCACGGGCGATCCTGATCACCCGCCGACACAAGGCGTGTTGTGCACGAAAGTGAGTCGATACGCTGATCGTGTTCATCACCCCGACCGCCTCACCGTTCCGCTCAGGCGCGTCGGCGCGAAAGGGGCCGGGCATTTTGCACCGATCAGCTGGGACGAGGCACTGGACGAGATCGGCCGCCGTCTCGGGGAAATCGCGGCGCGCGCGCCGGAAGCGATCGTGCCCTACAGCTATGCGGGAACGATGGGGCTCGTGCAGGGCGAGGGCATTGCACAGCGGTTCTTTCACAAGCTCGGCGCATCGCGGCTCGAGCGCACGATTTGCGCGGCAGCCGGTGCCGCGGGGTTGCGGTACACGTATGGCGGCAGTCTCGGCATGCACCTCGAGCATTTCGAGGAAAGCGAACTGATTCTGATATGGGGCGCGAACCCGATCGCATCGAGCCTGCACTTCTGGACGCGTGCGCAGGAAGCGAAGCGCCGCGGGGCGCGTCTTGTCGCCATCGATCCGTATCGTTCGCTGACGGCGGAGAAGTGTCATCAGCATATCGCGCTGAAACCGGGCACCGACGGGGCGTTTGCCCTGGGCATGATGCATGTGCTGATCGTCGAAGACCTGCTCGACCACGACTATATCGCCAGCCATACATTGGGCTTCGACGCGCTCAAGGAGCGGGCGATGTCCTATCCGCCCGAACGCGTCGCGCAGATCTGCGGTATCGACGCGACGGAGCTGGTCGATCTCGCCCGTCGTTACGGCGCCACGCGCAAGGCATCGATTCGCCTCAACTACGGCATGCAGCGCGTTCGCGGCGGTGGCAACGCCGTACGCGCGATTGCAAGCTTGCCGGCGCTAACGGGCGCGTGGCGGGATCGGGCTGGCGGGTTGCTGCTCTCGTCATCGGAATCGGCGCCGGTCAACCAGGCGGCATTGTTGCGCCCGGATCTGATGCCTGGCTGGCCGCACACGCTGCCGCGCATCGTCAACATGAACGCGATCGGGGACGCGCTGCTGCACCCGGGAGATGCGATCTTCGGGCCGAAGGTCGAAGCGATAGTCGTGTACAACTCGAACCCGGTGGCGGTTGCGCCGGATTCGTCCAAGGTCGCCGCCGGATTCGCGCGGGAGGATCTGTTTACGGTCGTTCTCGAGCATTTCAAGACAGATACCGTCGATTTCGCCGACATTGTGTTGCCGGCGACCACACAACTCGAGCATCTGGACATCCATAAATCGTACGGGCATACCTATGTGATGGCGAACCTGCCGGCGATTCCTCCGGTGGGTGAGGCGCGGCCGAACACGGAGATCTTTCGCGGCATCGCGCGCAGCATGGGCCTCGAAGAGCCTGCGCTCCACGACAGTGACGAGGAGGTCGCGCGCGCGGCGCTCCGCTGGGACGATCCCGCGCTCGACAGCGACTGGAACACGCTGAAACAGGCCGGCTGGTTGAAGCTCAAGCTGCCGGAGGCGCCGTTCGCGAATGGCGGTTTTCGTACGCCGTCCGGCAAGTGCGAGTTCTACAGCCCGCGACTCGAGCAGATGGGCATGGATCCCGTGCCCGACTACCTGCCGCCGTTCGAATCCGCCGAGGCCGCGCCCGAGCTCGCCGCGCGCTTTCCGCTCGCGATGATTTCGCCGCCGGCCCGCCATTTCCTGAACAGCACGTTCGTGAACGTCGACAGTCTGCGCAACACGGAAGGGGAGCCGCATCTCGACGTTCACCCGTCCGACGCCGGGGCGCGCGGCATTGCGGACGGCGATCTCGTCCGCATCTTCAACGACCGCGGATCGATGCAGGCGCTTGCGAGAATTACCGATCGCGCACGTCCGGGGCTCGTCGTCGGATTGTCGATCTGGTGGAAGAAGCTGTCGCCGGACGGCCGGAATGCAAACGAGGTGACGAGCCAGGCGTTGACCGATCTCGGCAATTCGGCGACTTTTTACGATTGCCTTGTGGAGATTGAGCGAATTTGATCGAATATCACCGTATGAGCAGACGAATATCGGCGGAAGTTCGAAGTGGACATCTAACCCTGTTGTCTCGGGGCGGTCCAGCCGTTACGATGCGTTTTAGCACGACCATTCGAAAATCTGTGAGGAGACGCGCAGTATGGACAAAATTTGGCTGAAATCGTACCCACCCGGCGTTCCAGCCGAAATTGACGCGTCTCCTTACCCCTCCGTTCCTGACCTGCTCGACGAAAGCTTCCGGCAGTATCGCGACCGCACGGCGTTCGTCTGCATGGGCAAGGGCATCACGTACGGCGAACTCGACACGCTGTCGCGCCAGTTCGGCGCTTGGCTGCAATCGCGCGGGCTGGCGCGCGGCGCGCGCGTCGCGATCATGATGCCGAACGTGCTGCAGTATCCGGTGGCAATCGCCGCGGTACTGCGTGCCGGCTACACGGTCGTCAACGTGAACCCGCTCTATACGCCGCGCGAACTCGAACATCAGTTGAAGGACAGCGGCGCGGAAGCGATCGTCATCCTGGAGAATTTCGCATCGACGCTACAGGCCGTCATCGCCAATACGGCCGTCAAGCACGTCGTCGTCGCATCGATGGGCGACCTGCTGGGCATCAAGGGGTGGCTCGTCAACTATGTCGTGCGCAACGTGAAGAAGATGGTGCCCGCGTGGCAGTTGCCGTCGTTCACGCGCTTCAAGGCCGCCCTGTCGGAAGGGGCGCGCCAGTCGTTCAAGCCGCAGAAGGTCGGCCCCGACGACGTCGCGTTCCTGCAATACACGGGTGGTACGACCGGTGTCGCGAAGGGCGCGACGCTGCTGCACCGGAACATCGTGTCGAACGTGCTGCAGGCCGGCGCCTGGCACCAGCCGGCTCACGAGAAATTCCCTGAGGTGAAACAGTTCGTGACGGTCGTCGCGTTGCCGCTGTATCACGTGTTCGCGCTGACCGTCTGCGGTTTCCTGACCCTGCGTACGGGCGGCATGGGCATCCTGATCCCGAACCCGCGCGACATCGCCGGCATGATCAAGGAATTGAAGGGCTATCAGATCTCGACGATTCCGGCCGTCAACACGCTGTACAACGCGCTGCTGAACCATCCCGAATTCAATCAGCTCGACCTGTCGAAGCTCGTGATCGCCAACGGCGGCGGGATGGCGATCCAGGAAGGCGTCGCGAAGCGCTGGTATGAAAAGACGCACACGGCGATCATCGAAGGGTACGGCCTGTCCGAAACATCGCCGGTGGCGACCTGCAACCCGGTGACCGCGACCGAATACAGCGGGACGATCGGTCTGCCGCTGCCTTCGACCGAAGTGGCGATCCGCGACGATGCCGGCAACGACGTCGCGCTGGGCGAACCCGGCGAGATCTGCATCCGCGGGCCGCAGGTGATGGCCGGCTACTGGAACCGTCCGGACGAGACCGAGAAGGTGATGTTCCCCGACGGCTTTTTCAAGACGGGCGATGTCGGCGTGATGGATGCGCGCGGCTACGTGAAGATCGTCGACCGGAAGAAGGACATGATCCTCGTGTCCGGCTTCAATGTTTATCCGAACGAAGTCGAGGACGTGGTGGCGTCGCACCCGGGCGTGTTCGAGGTGGCGGCGGTCGGCGTGCCGGACGAGCATTCCGGCGAGGCGGTGAAGCTGTTCGTCGTGAAGAAGGATCCGGCACTCACCGACAAGGACATCCTGGCGTACTGCAAGGAGCGGCTCACCGGTTACAAGCGGCCGAAGCTGGTCGAGTTCCGCACCGAGTTGCCCAAGACCAACGTCGGCAAAATCCTGCGGCGCGAGTTGCGCGACGGACGCGCGTAACGATGTGGTTCAACGGAAAGCCCGGCTCGCGCCGGGCTTTTTTGTTTTGTGGCGCAAGCACGGATCGGACAGGTGAAGTTCTCGGTTGCCAAGCCACGAGCCACGAGTCACGAGTCACGAGTCACGAGTCACGAGTCACGAGTCACGAGTCACGAGTCACGAGTCACGAGTCACGAGTCACGAGTCACGAGTCACGAGTCACGAGCCACGAGCCACCAGCCACCAGCCACCAGCCACCAGCCACCAGCCACCACCCCGCGCGCTGTTCGTGCGAAGAAGCGCGTCATGGCCGGCAGATCCCCGGCGTGCGGGCCCGGGCGGCTGTGCCGCGAAAAAGAAAAAGGCGCCCGAAGGCGCCTTCAAGATGCTGCGGCTTGTCAGGCAAGCTGATTAGAACTTGTGACGGATACCGATGCGCGCTGCGACCTGGTTGCTGGTGCTCGAGCCCGTGAGACCGTTGATCGAAGCGGTTGCCTGGATGACGTTGCCATCCGCGTCGAGCACGTTGCCCGATGCGTGCTGGTACACGCCGATTGCGTAGACGTCCGTGCGCTTCGACAGGAAGTAGTCGACGCCCAGCGAGCCTTGGTGGTACTTGGCTGCCGAATTGCCGTCGATCTTGCTGCCTTGCGTGTAGTCGTACGCTGCGCCCAGAATCAGCGCCGGGGTCAGCTGGTACTTGAAGTTGACTTCGGCGTTGTTGAACGTTGCGGTCTGGTTCACGAACGGACCGGCCGAGAAGCCCTTGAACTTCGTGTTCGAGTACGTCGCGCCGACCGTTGCTGCGCCGAACGTGTACGCACCGCCGGCACCGATGACCTGGTACGTGTTCGCGTTGTTCGCGTACGTGCCGTAGACCGGCGACGAGACCGACGCCGACGCGGAGCCGTTGTTGAACATGCCGCCGAACTGGTTCGGCGTGCGGGCGTTCAAGTAACCGACGCCCAACACCAACGGGCCGTTGTTGTAGCCTGCGCCGAGCGACCAGACCTGGTTCTTCGAGAACTGGCCTGCCTGGCCGCCGAAGCTGTACAGGCCGCCGAACGAGAAGCCGTTGTACGTCTGGCTCGTGAACTTGACTGCGTTGTTCACGCGATACGCGTTGTTGAAGTTGTCGAGGTCGCCCGGGTGAGCGGCGATGTAGCCGCCCCACTGGTCGCCTGCCTCGAGCGGGCCGACGAAGTCGACGACGGAGTCGTACTGGCGGCCCAGCGTGACCGTGCCGTAGTTGCTCGACAGGCCGACGTAAGCCTGACGGCCGAACATCAGGCCGCCCTGACCGAGCTTGCCGCTGTTCACGTCGAAACCGTTTTCGAGGGTGAAGATCGCCTTCAGGCCGCCACCGAGGTCTTCGGTGCCGCGCAGGCCGAAGCGGCTGCCTTGCATCACGCCGCTGGCCATGCTGTACAGGTGCTTGCCGTCTGCGTTGTTGTTGAAGAGCAGACCTTCATCGATGATGCCGTAAAGCGTCACGCTGCTTTGCGCATGGGCAGCGCCAGCGAACGCGCCCAGCGCGACGAGCGCGAGAAGCGACTTTTTCATTAACGGATCTCCAAAATTACCGAATTTTTCTGGCGGGGCCGATAGTTATGTTCTGTCGACGGGCCCCATCAACTTCGCAAGAAGTCGCACGTAATGTAGCAAAACCGTTTTTTGCCACAAAGCGAAATGCCGCAGCTCAAGGTCGCCATGTTTCCTTTATGCAACAATGGTTACAATCACGGGTTAACCGCAATTTCCGCTGAATAATCAAGTCGGTTACGCAGCGGACTCGTGCCCTTGCCGCTCGCGGCGGCACACATGCAGCCAGGAGAACAGGATGGTGTTGGATGAACTGATCAGCGAATTCGATCGCGGCCTGCGATCGCTGGCCGGCATTAGCCGGATGAGCCGGCCGGTGCCCGTGCCGGCGGAGGCGCCGGCCGTCGAGTTGACGCCCGCCGAGCGCACGCATGCCGCCGGGCTGATGCGCGTGAACCACGTCGGCGAGGTCTGCGCGCAGGCGCTTTACCAGGCTCAGAAATTCACCGCGCGCACGGCGTCGGCGAAGGCGATGTTCGAGGAAGCGGCGCGCGAGGAAGAGGATCACCTCGCGTGGACGGCGCACCGGCTCAAGGAGCTCGATTCGCGTCCGAGCCTGCTGAACCCGCTGTGGTATGCCGGCGCGCTCGCGATCGGCGTGGCGGCCGGTACGCTCGGCGACAAGGTCAGCCTCGGCTTCATGGCCGAGACGGAGCGGCAGGTCGAGAGCCATCTCGAGGGCCATCTGTCCGAGCTGCCGGCGGCCGATACCGCGTCGCGCGCGATCGTCGACCAGATGCGGATCGACGAAGTGAAGCACGGCAAGGCCGCGACCGACGCGGGCGGGGCCGAGCTGCCGCTGCCCGCGCGGATGCTGATGCGCGCCGCGTCGAAAGTCATGACGAGCACTGCGTACTATCTGTGAGATTTGCACCGGGGCGACGCGCGACGCCGCCCCGGGTTCACCGCCCCCGATACCGCCCGTTTATTCCGCGTTTTCCCGCCCCCGAAAGCCCCGCCCGCACACCCGTCTGGCTCGTCTTTCTCACGTATCACCTTCACAAGTTGCACTAGTTCATTCATTTATAACGGTTTTTAGAATGAGGGGTCGCATGAGCATGTGCGCGTAAGTCCTTGTTCTAACTAACAAAATTCGTCAAAAAAGCGGGCCGCTCCCTTGACCGTGCCACACCCTTCCTCTAAAGTGGGAGACAGTGTGAGAAAGTGTATTTTTGTGTGATTTAGCGGGCTGTTCCGGCTAAATTCTCAGCATGGAGCGGGTGCTTCGGTGCCCTGAACGGGAGAGCGGAAAGTGTTCCAAGGGGCGTCGGCGCTGACGCTCGATGCGAAAGGGCGGATGTCGGTGCCGGCTCGCTATCGCGAAGCGCTGCAAGGACAGGCAGAAGGACGGGTGACTGTGACCAAGCACCCGGACGGCTGCCTGTTGCTGTTTCCGCGCCCCGAATGGGAAGTATTCCGCGCCAAGATCGCCGCGCTGCCGATGGACGCGCATTGGTGGCGACGAATTTTTCTCGGCAATGCGATGGACGTCGATCTCGACAGCGCGGGCCGGATTCTTGTATCGCCCGAGCTGCGCATGGCAGCCGGACTGGAAAAGGAAGTCATGTTGTTGGGAATGGGTAGTCACTTCGAGCTGTGGGATTCGCAGACCTACATCGCGAAGGAGCAGGCGGCGATGGCGCAGGGCATGCCCGACGCGCTGAAGAATTTCACGTTCTGATTGCGGTGACGGAGACGCCCGCGATGGGAAACGAATTGCAGCATCGGACGGTGCTGTTGGACGAAGCGGTCGAGTCGCTCGTGATGCGACCGGACGGCGTGTATGTCGACGGCACCTTTGGGCGCGGCGGTCATAGTCGCGCGGTGCTCGCGCGGCTGGCGCCGGCCGGGCGGCTGATCGCGTTCGACAAGGATCCGAGGGCGATCGAGACGGCGGAGGGCATCGCGGATGCCCGCTTCTCGATCGTGCATGACAGCTTTGCATCGATGCGCGATGCGCTTGCGGCGCGCGGCGTCGAGAAGGTGTCGGGTGTGTTGCTCGATCTGGGCGTGTCCTCGCCGCAAGTGGACGATCCGGCGCGCGGCTTCAGCTTCCGCGCCGATGGTCCGCTGGACATGCGGATGGATCCGACGCGCGGCGAGTCGGCCGCGGAATGGCTCGCGCGGGCTTCGGTGCAGGAATTGACGGAGGTGATACGGGATTATGGGGAAGAACGGTTTGCTTTTCAGATTGCAAAGGCGCTTGTTGCTCGCCGGGCAGAGTCCGACCGTCTTGGGCCTCTCGACACCACGGGCGAGCTTGCCCAAATCGTGGGTCACGTCGTCAAAACCCGTGAGAAGGGCAAGGATCCGGCAACCCGCACCTTTCAGGCTATACGGATTCACGTCAATCAAGAGCTTGCGGACCTGCAAGTCGTACTAGACGCGGCACTGTCGTTGCTGGAGCAAGGGGGGCGGCTGGTGGTCATCAGCTTTCATTCACTCGAGGACCGGATCGTCAAGCGATTCATGCAGGCGCACGCGAACGCGCCCGCGGTCGATCGTCGCCTGCCGATCCGTGCCGTCGACCTCCCGAGCCCGCCGCTCAAGATCATCGGCCGTCATTTCCCGAGCGAAGCGGAAGTGGCGGCGAATCCGCGTGCCCGCTCGGCCGTGATGCGCATTGCGGAGCGCGTCACGCCATGAGCCGCTTCAACATCTTCCTGCTGATCATCGTGATGGGTTGCGCGCTGTCGGTCGTCAACTCGACGAACCAGCAGCGCCAGATCTTCATCCAGCTGCAGCGCGCGCAGTCGCAGGAGCGTCAGCTCCAGCAGGACTACGCGCAGCTCCAGTATCAGCAGAGCGCGTTGTCGAAGACGTCGCGCATCGAGCAGCTCGCGAACGATTCGCTGAAGATGCAGCCGATCTCGACCGGCCGCACGCAATACCTGACGCTGTCGCCGGGCGCCGCGAAGGCGACCGATGCGCCGATTCCGGCGTCGGCCGACGCGGCCGGCAAGGGCAAGGGGGGCGCGCGATGAAACCGTCGCCGAAACGCCAGAACGTGAAGTTCTCGTCGAGCCCCGTGCTGGGCGTGCATCTGCCGATGTGGCGCTCGAAGCTCGTCGTGTTCCTGCTGTTCATGGCGTTCGTCGCGCTGGCCGCGCGGGCATTCTGGATTCAGGGCCCCGGCAACGCGTTCTATCAGAAGCAGGGTGAAAGCCGCTATCAGCGCACGATCGAGCTGCCCGCGACGCGCGGCAAGATCCTCGACCGTAACGGGCTCGTGCTCGCGACGAGCCTGCCCGTGCGCGCGATCTGGGCGATTCCCGACGCGGTGCCGGACGATCTCGACGCCGGCAAGGTCAACCAGCTCGGCCAGCTCCTCGGCATGACGCCGAAGGAACTGCGCGTGAAACTGTCGGAAGACAAGGGTTTCGTCTACGTGAAGCGCCAGGTGCCGATCGACGTCGCGGACAAGGTCGCCGCGCTCGACATTCCCGGTATCTATCAGCGCAACGAATACAAGCGCTTCTATCCGGAAGGCGAGATCACCGCCCACCTGATCGGTTTCACGAACGTCGAGGACGAAGGGCAGGAGGGCGTCGAGCTCGGCGACCAGAAGCTGCTGTCCGGCACGTCGGGCGTGCGTCGCGTGATCAAGGACCGGATGGGGCACATCGTCGAGGACGTCGCCGAACAGATCCCGCCGCACAACGGCACCGACGTCGACCTGTCGATCGACAGCAAGATCCAGTACATCGCATACGCGAACCTGAAGGCCGCCGTCGACAAGTTCAAGGCGAAGGCGGGCGCGGCGATGGTGGTCGACGTGCGCACCGGCGAGGTGCTCGCGCTCGTCAACTACCCGACGTACAACCCGAACGACCGCTCGCGCATGACGGGCGAGCAGCTGCGCAACCGGATCATGACCGACGTGTTCGAGCCGGGCTCGATCATGAAGCCGTTTACGGTGTCGCTCGCGCTCGACCTGCATCGCGTGACGCCGAACACGCTCGTCGAAACGGGTAACGGGCATTTCGTGCTCGACGGCGCGCCGATCACCGACGACGCGGGCTTCGGCACGCTGACGGTCGGCGGCGTGATCCAGAAATCGAGCAACATCGGCGCGACGAAGATCGCGATGACGATGCGGCCCGAGGAAATGTGGGACATGTATACGAGCATCGGCCTCGGCCAGGCGCCGAAGGTCGGGTTTCCGGGCGCGGTGGCCGGCCGTCTGCGGCCGTGGAAGAGCTGGCGGCGCATCGAGCAGGCGACGATGTCGTACGGTTACGGCCTGTCGGTGTCGCTGTTCCAGCTCGCGCGTGCCTACACGGCGATCGCGCACGACGGCGAGCTGATGCCCGTGACCATTTTCAAGACCGACCCCAATCAGCCGATCACGGGGACGCAGGTGTTTACGCCGACCACCGCGCGCGAAGTGCGTGCGATGCTCGAGACGGTGGTCGCGCCGGGCGGCACGTCGCCTGACGCAGCCGTGCCCGGCTACCGCGTCGGCGGCAAGAGCGGTACCGCGTACAAGCACGAAGGTCACGGCTACACACGCAAGTACCGCGCGTCGTTCGTCGGGATGGCGCCGATGCCGAATCCTCGCGTCGTGATCGCGGTGTCGGTCGACGAGCCGACCGCCGGCAGCCACTTCGGCGGCCAGGTGTCCGGCCCCGTATTCTCGGCGATTGCCGGCGACACGATGCGGGCGCTGAACGTGCCGCCGAACATGCCGATCAAGCAGCTCGTCGTGTCCGACGATTCGCCTGCGGCGCCTTCCGCAGCGGGCCCGCAAAAGCTGGCCGCGGGGAGCGGCGCGAAGCATATGATCGTATCCAGCACGACACGTAATTCACCAGGAGTGGTTCGATGAGCGCCGCCCGCAGTTCTCATCCGGCGCATCAGCAGATCGCAGCCGCGCTTGCGTGGCTGCGTCAGCATGTGGCCCCCGCAGCGCAACTGCATGCCGACACGCGCAGCCTCAAGGCTGGCGACGTGTTTCTCGCCTATGCGGTCGACGGGGCCGACAATCGCGCGTTCGCGATCGACGCCGTCGCGCGCGGCGCGGCTGCCGTGCTGTACCAGCCGGAAGGGCTGGCCGCGGCGCCGGCCGTGCCCGTCTCGCTGGCGGTGCCGGCGCTCGACCAGCTCGCCGGCGAGATCGCGAGCGGCTGGTACGGCGACCCGAGCGACAGCCTGCTTACGGTTGGCGTGACCGGCACGAACGGCAAGACGTCGTGCACGCATTGGATCGCCACCGCGCTGACGGCGCTGCACCAGCCGTGCGCGCTGATCGGCACGCTCGGCACCGGGATGCCCGGCCAGCTCGTGCCGACCGGTTTCACGACGCCCGACGCGCCGCAGCTGCAGCGCAGCCTCGCGCAATTGCGCGACGCCGGTGCGAAGGCCGTGGCAATGGAAGTGTCGTCGCATGCGCTGCATCAGGGGCGCGTGAACGGGACGGCATTCGACATCGCGGTGTTTACGAACCTCACGCAGGATCACCTCGACTATCACGGCACGTTCGATGCGTACGAAGCCGCCAAGGCGAAGCTGTTCGCGTGGCGCGGCCTGCGTGCGGCGGTCGTCAATCGCGACGACGCCGCCGGCCGCCGCCTGCTCGAGAAGCTGGCCGGCCGCGTGCGTACGATCGCATACGGGATCGGCGACGCGCCGGCACCCGATGCCGATCGCGAACTGGTCGCGCTCGACGTGCGCGCCACCGCGACGGGCACCGCATTCCGGCTGCGTTCGTCATGGGGCGACGCGGACGTCGAAGTCGGCACGCTCGGCATGTTCAACGTCAGCAACCTGCTCGCCGTGCTCGGCTCGCTGCTCGCGGCCGACGTGCCGTTCGACGCGGCGCTTGCCGAGGTCGCGCGGCTCGAGTCGGTCAACGGCCGGATGCAGCGGCTCGGTGGCCGGCTGCAGAACGATGAACCGCTCGTCGTGATCGATTACGCGCACACGCCCGACGCCCTCGAGAAGACGCTCGACGCGCTGCGCCCGATCGCGGCGGCGCGCGGCGGCCGGCTCGTCTGCATGTTCGGCTGCGGCGGCGATCGCGACGCGACGAAGCGTCCGCTGATGGGCGCGATCGCGGAGCGGCTCGCCGACGAAACCGTCGTCACGAGCGACAACCCGCGCAGCGAGGATCCGCAGCGCATCATCGACCAGATCGTCGCCGGCATGACCGCGCCCGAACACGCGCGCCGCATCGAGGATCGCGCGAGCGCGATCCTGCAGGCCGTGCGCAGCGCGGCGCGCGAGGATGTCGTCGTGCTGGCCGGCAAGGGCCACGAGGCCACGCAGGAAATCATGGGCAAGAAACGGACGTTCTCCGATCAGGATCACGCGCGCCTCGCGCTGGCGGCGCGGGCGACGCACGGCAAGGGAGGCGCCGAATGACGATGCTCAGTCTCGGCGAAGCCGCCCGTCTGATTCCGGGCGCAACGGTGCTCGGCGATGCGGGCGTCACGTTCGACCGCGTGTCGACCGACAGCCGCACGGCCGGCCCGGGCGACCTGTTCGTCGCGCTGAAGGGCGAGCGCTTCGATGCGCATGCGTTCCTCGGCGATGTCGCCGCGCGCGGCGCGGCCGCGGCGCTGGTCGAGCACGTGCCGGCCGGCGTGACGATGCCGGCGATCGTGGGCGGTGAAACACGTGCCGCGCTCGGCGCGCTTGCACACGGCTGGCGCAAACGATTCCCGTTGCCGCTCGTCGCGGTGACGGGCAGCAACGGCAAGACGACCGTCAAGGAAATGATCGCGTCGATCTTCGCGGCTGCGGTCGGCGCCGACGCACGGCTCGCGACGGCGGGCAACCTGAACAACGACGTCGGTCTGCCGCTGACGCTGCTGCGCCTGTCGGCCGCGCATCGTCTCGCGGTGATCGAGATCGGGATGAACCACCCGGGCGAGACCGAAATCCTCGCGCGCCTCACGGCGCCGACGGTCGCACTCGTCAACAACGCGCAGCGCGAGCACCAGGAATTCATGGCGACGGTCGAAGCCGTCGCCCTCGAACACGCGTCCGTGATTCACGCGCTGCCGCCGGACGGCGTCGCGGTGTTCCCGGCCGACGATGCGTATGCGGGCATCTGGCGTGTCGCGGCGACCGGCAACCGGATCCTCGATTTCGCGCTGCACGACGCCGAGCGGCAGAACGATGCGCAGGTCATCGGCCGCCTGCACGGCGGCGAACTCGCGATCGACACGCCGGCGGGCGCCGTCACGGTGCGGTTGCGCGCGCTCGGCGAGCACAACGCGCGCAATGCGCTGGCCGCGACAGCCGCGGCGCTGGGCGCCGGCGTCGCGTTGGCGGCGGTCAAGCGGGGCCTCGAAGCGTTCGAGCCGGTCAAGGGCCGGCTGCAGGTCAAGCGGGCGGTCGCCGGCAACCTCGCGGGCGCGACGGTCGTCGACGATACGTACAACGCGAATCCCGATTCGATGCGGGCCGCGATCGACGTACTCGCCGCCCATCCGTCGCCGCGCGTGCTGGTGATCGGCGACATGGGCGAGGTGGGCGACGAAGGGCCGGCATTCCATCGCGAAATCGGCGCCTACGCGCACGAGCGCGGGATCGACGCGCTGTTCGCGCTCGGCGACGCATCGCGCGATGCATGCGCGGCGTACGGCGAGGCGGCGCGCCATTTCGGCGATGTCGGCGCGCTGGTCGACGCATTGCTCGCGGCGGGCTACGGCGCGCAGGCGACGGTGCTCGTGAAGGGTTCGCGGTACATGAAGATGGAGCGCGTGGTCGACGCGCTGACGAATCAACCCGCGGCGGGCACGGCGCCCGTCGCTCACTGAGTAGAAGGAAGGAAGCATGCTGCTGGCGCTGGCGCAATGGCTGCAAGGAGACGCAAGCTTTTTGCGCTTGTTCACGTACCTCACGTTCCGTGCGGTGATGGCCACCATCACCGCGCTCGGGATCGGGCTCGTGTGCGGACCCTGGGTGATCCGCAAGCTGACGCAAATGAAGGTCGGTCAGGCCGTGCGCAAGGACGGCCCGCAGACGCACCTCGTCAAGTCGGGCACGCCGACGATGGGCGGCGTGCTGATCCTGATCGGCATCGCGGTCGCGACGCTGCTTTGGGGCGACCTGACGAACCGTTTCATCTGGATCGTGATGCTCGTCACGTTCGGTTTCGGCGTGATCGGCTGGGTCGACGATTACCGCAAGGTCGTCCACAAGGATCCGCGCGGGATGTCGTCGCGTGAAAAGTATTTCTGGCAATCGGTGATCGGGCTGTTCGCGGCCGTCTACCTCGCGTTCAGCGTGTCCGAGGCGAACAACGTGCGCGTGTTCGACCTGTTCATGGCGTGGGTGCGGAGCGGGCTGTCGATGGGGCTGCCGGCGCGCGCCGACCTGATGCTGCCGTTCCTGAAGTCGATCAGCTATCCGCTCGGCGTCTGGGGCTTCATCGTTCTGACCTACTTCGTGATCGTGGGCGCGAGCAACGCGGTGAACCTGACCGATGGCCTCGATGGTCTCGTGATCATGCCGGTCGTGCTGGTCGGCGCGTCGCTGGGTGTGTTCGCGTACGTGATGGGCAGCGCGGTCTATTCAAAATACCTGCTGTTCCCGCACATTCCGGGCGCGGGCGAACTGCTGATCTTCTGTTCCGCGATGGGCGGGGCAGGGCTCGCGTTCCTCTGGTACAACACGCACCCCGCGCAGGTGTTCATGGGCGACGTCGGCGCGCTGGCGCTCGGCGGCGCGCTCGGCACGGTCGCGGTGATCGTGCGCCAGGAAATCGTGCTGTTCATCATGGGCGGCATCTTCGTGGCCGAAACGCTGTCGGTGATGCTGCAGGTTTCGTGGTTCAAGTACACGAAGAAGCGTTACGGCGAAGGGCGGCGCCTGCTGAAGATGGCGCCGCTGCATCACCATTTCGAATTGTCCGGCTGGAAGGAAACGCAGGTGGTCGTGCGTTTCTGGATCATCACGCTGATGCTGTGCCTGTTCGGTCTGACCACCCTCAAGCTGCGGTAAAGGAAAGGTAACAAGGATGTCTGGCGAGATGTTTGGAGATCGGCAACGGCCGATGGTGCTCGTACTGGGGCTCGGGGAATCGGGTCTCGCGATCGCGCGATGGTGCGCGAGGCACGGGTGCCGGCTGCGCATTGCCGATACCCGCGAGGCGCCGCCGAACCTTGCCGCGCTGCAGGCCGAAGGCATCGATGCGGAATTCGTCGGCGGGCCGTTCGCGCCCGCGCTGCTCGACGGCGGCGTCGAGATCGTCGGGCTGAGCCCCGGGCTGTCGCCGCTCGAACCGGCGCTCGCGGCGCTGGTCGCGACCGCGAACGAGCGCGGGATCGCCGTGTGGGGTGAACTGGAGTTCTTTGCGCAGGCGCTGCGCGCGCTCGGCACGAGCGGCTACCAGCCGAAGGTGCTCGCGATCACGGGCACCAACGGCAAGACCACGACGACGAGCCTCACGGGCCTGCTGTGCCAGCGTTCGGGCAGGAAGGTCGCCGTCGCGGGCAACATCAGCCCCGCGATGCTCGACCGGCTGGCGGGCGCGATCGACGAAACGGCGCTTCCGGACGTGTGGGTGCTCGAACTGTCGAGCTTCCAGCTCGAGACCGCGCGCACCTTCGCGCCCGATGCGGCCGCGATCCTGAACATCACGCAGGATCATCTCGACTGGCACGGCAGCTTCGACGCGTATGCGACGGCAAAGGGCCGGATCTTCGGCGCGACGACGACGCGCGTGCTGAACCGCGACGACGCGGCCGTGATGAAGTTCGCGCCGGCCGCAGGCGCGGCCGACGCGCCGCGTACGGTCACGTTCGGCCTGAACGAACCGACGCAGGACGGCGATTACGGGCTGACCCGCGACAACGGCATCGCATGGCTGGTGGAAGCCATCGATCGCGAGGCGCCGGATGAAGCGGCGGCGACGAGCCGCCGGCGCAAGCGCGACGCGCACACGCCCGACATCGCGCAGAAGCGCCTGATGCCGGTCGACGCGCTGCGGATTCGCGGGCTGCACAACGCGGCGAACGCGTTGGCCGCATTCGCGCTCGCGCGGGCGATCGACCTGCCGGCCGCGCCGCTGCTGCATGCGCTGCGCGAATATCGCGGCGAAGCGCATCGTGTCGAAGTGATTGCGACGATCGACGACGTGGACTACGTCGACGACAGCAAGGGCACGAACGTCGGCGCGACGGTTGCCGCGCTCGACGGGCTCGCGCAGAAGATCGTGCTGATCGCGGGCGGGGACGGCAAGGGACAGGACTTCGCGCCGCTGGTCGCGCCGGTGGCGCGCTGGTGCCGCGCGGTGATGCTGATCGGCCGCGACGCGCCGGCGCTACGCGACACGCTCGCCGAAACGGGCGTGCCGCTCGCCGGCCACGAGACGCTCGAAGGCGCGGTGCGTGCGGCGGCCGAGCTGGCGGAGCCGGGCGATGCCGTACTGCTGTCGCCCGCGTGTGCAAGCCTCGACATGTTCAGGAACTACGCCCATCGCGCAGAGGTGTTCCGCGCGGCGGTCGACGAAATCGCCATCGACAAAGGAGCGACGCCATGAGCTGGTCCGATCGCCTCGTCTCCCGCTTCAACGACCGACGCGATACCGGCGGCAATGCCGCGGGCGGTCGCGTCGCATCGGCCACGCGCGCCGCGACGGGCGGCCTCGCGAGCGTCGTCAACGGCGTGCGCCCGAGCCGTTCGCGAATGCTCGACTTCGACTATTCGCTGCTGTGGGTTGCGATCGCGCTGCTCGGGCTCGGCGTCGTGATGGTCTATTCGGCGTCGATCGCGATGCCCGATTCGCCGAAATACGCGTCGTATCACGATTACGCGTTCCTGATGCGCCACTGCGTGTCGCTCGTCGTCGCGTTCGTCGCGGCGGTGGTCGCGTTTCGCGTGCCGGTGTCGACGTGGGACAAGTACGCGCCGCATCTCTTCCTGATCGCGCTCGTCGGCCTCGTGATCGTGCTGATTCCGCACGTCGGCAAGGGCGTGAACGGCGCGCGCCGCTGGATTCCGCTCGGCATCACGAACATGCAGCCGTCGGAAATCATGAAGCTCGCGGTGACGATCTACGCGGCGAACTACACGGTGCGCAAGCAGGAATACATGCAGAGCTTCGCGAAGGGCTTCCTGCCGATGGCGTTCGCGGTCGGCCTGGTCGGCGCGCTGCTGCTGCTCGAGCCGGACATGGGCGCGTTCATGGTGGTCGCGGCGATCGCGATGGGCGTGCTGTTCCTCGGCGGCGTGAACGGCAAGCTGTTCGGCGGGCTCGTCGCGACGGCGGTCGGCACCTTCACGATGCTCGTGTGGTTGTCGCCGTGGCGTCGCGAGCGGATCTTCGCGTATCTCGATCCGTGGGACGAGCGCTACGCGCAGGGCAAGGCGTACCAGCTCACGCACTCGCTGATCGCGTTCGGGCGCGGCGAGTGGTTCGGCGTCGGCCTCGGCGGCAGCGTCGAGAAGCTGAACTACCTGCCTGAAGCGCATACCGACTTCATCCTCGCGGTGATCGGCGAGGAACTGGGCTTCGTCGGCGTGCTGGTCGTGATCCTGCTGTTTTACTGGATCGTGCGCCGCGCGTTCGAGATCGGCCGCCAGGCGCTCGCGCTCGACCGCACGTTCGCGGGCCTGACGGCGAAAGGCATCGGCATCTGGTTCGGCGCGCAGACCTTCATCAACATGGGCGTGAACCTCGGGCTGCTGCCGACCAAGGGGCTGACGCTGCCGCTCGTGAGCTACGGCGGCTCGGGCATTCTGCTCAACTGCATCGCCCTCGCGGTGCTGCTGCGGGTCGACTACGAAAACCGGGTGCTGATGCGCGGAGGGAAGGTATGACCGCGTCGCGACGTACGCTGATGGTGATGGCGGGCGGCACCGGGGGCCACGTGTTCCCGGGGCTCGCGGTCGCGCACCGGATGGAAGCGGCGGGCTGGCGCGTCGTATGGCTCGGCAATCCGGCCGGGATGGAAGCGACGCTCGTGCCGAAGCACGGCATTCCGATGGAATACGTTCGGTTCGGCGGGCTGCGCGGCAAGGGGCTGAAGACCAAGCTGACGCTGCCGGTCAATCTGCTGCGCGCGTGCTGGCAGAGCCTCGGCGCGCTGCGCCGCGTGCGGCCGGACGTCGTGCTCGGAATGGGCGGCTACATCACGTTCCCGGCGGGCGTGATGACCGCGCTGTCGGGCCGTCCGCTCGTGCTGCATGAACAGAACTCGATCGCGGGCCTGACGAACAAGGTGCTCGCGAAATTCGCGAAACGCGTGCTCGTCGCATTTCCCGGCGCGCTGCCGCACGCGGAATGGACGGGCAACCCGATTCGCGCGGAACTTGCGGGCACGGAAGCACCCAAAGCACGCTACGCGTCGCGCAGCGGCCCGCTGAACGTGCTGGTCGTCGGCGGCAGCCTCGGTGCGGCCGCGCTGAACGAAGTCGTGCCGCGCGCATTGGCGATGCTGGCGCCGGGCGAGCGCCCGCGCATCGTGCATCAGGCCGGCGCGAAGCACATCGACGCACTGAAGGCGAATTACGAAGCAGCCGGTTTCGCGGCCGGAGAGGACGTGCGGCTCGTGCCGTTCATCGACGACATGGCGGCCGCGTACGCGGCGGCGGATCTCGTGATCTGCCGGTCGGGCGCGATGACGGTGTCGGAGATCGCGGCGGTGGGCGTGGCGGCGCTGTTCGTGCCGTTCCCGTACGCGGTCGACGATCACCAGACGAGCAACGCGGCGTTCCTCGCCGATGCGGGCGCGGCGGTGCTGGTGCAACAACGCGACCTGTCGGCGGATCTGCTCGCCGACTGGCTGCGCGGCCAGTCGCGGGCATCGCTCGCGGACATGGCGGAACGTTCGCGCTCGCTGGCGAAGCCCGAGGCCACCGACGAGGTCGCGCGCGTGTGCGCGAAGGCGGCCGGCGCGAACCTGGAAGAACATCAATGAAACAACCCACACGCTCACATCGCTCGCTCGGGAGGGCTCGACCCTTCCGTCCCCACCATGCGTCTCTTTCGGGGCATGCGGCGGCCCGGCGGAGGCTGACATGAAACATATCGTCAAACACATTCATTTCGTTGGAATCGGCGGCTCGGGCATGAGCGGCATCGCCGAGGTGCTCGTCAACCTCGGCTACGAGGTCAGCGGCTCGGACCTGTCGCGCAATGCGGTGACCGATCGTCTCCAGGCGCTCGGCGCACGGATCGCGATCGGCCATGACGCGGCAAACATCGAGGGGGCGAACGCGGTCGTCGTGTCGACGGCGGTGCGCTCGGACAATCCGGAAGTGCTCGCCGCGCGCCACCGGCGCGTGCCGATCGTGCAGCGGGCGGTGATGCTCGCGGAGCTGATGCGCCTGAAGCAGGGGATCGCGATCGCCGGCACGCACGGCAAGACCACGACGACGAGCCTCGTCGCGAGCGTGCTGGCGGCGGGCGGGCTCGACCCGACCTTCGTGATCGGCGGGCGGCTGATCAGCGCCGGCGCGAATGCGCGGCTGGGCACCGGCGATTTCATCGTGGCCGAGGCCGACGAGTCGGACGCGTCGTTCCTGAACCTGTATCCGGTGATCGAAGTCATCACGAACATCGATGCCGACCACATGGACACCTACGGCCACGATTTCGCGCGGCTCAAGCAGGCGTTCATCGAATTCACGCAGCGCCTGCCGTTCTACGGCAGCGCGGTGGTGTGCGTCGACGATCCGAACGTGCGGCAGATCATCCCGTTCATCTCGAAGCCGGTGGTGCGCTACGGCCTGTCGCCGGACGCGCAGGTGCGCGCGGAAGACATCGATGCGCGCGACGGCCGGATGCACTTCACGGTCATCCGCGAAGGGCGTGCGCCGCTCGCGGTCGTGCTGAACCTGCCGGGTCTGCACAACGTGCAGAACGCGCTGGCGGCGATCGCGATCGCGACCGATCTCGGCGTCGACGACGACGCGATCCAGCAGGCGCTGGCCGAATTCAACGGCGTCGGCCGGCGCTTCCAGCGTTACGGCGAGGTGCCGGGCGCGGACGGCGGCCACTACACGCTGATCGACGACTACGGCCATCACCCGGTCGAGATGGCCGCGACGATCGCGGCCGCGCGCGGCGCGTTCCCGGGCCGCCGCCTCGTGCTGGCGTTCCAGCCGCATCGCTATACGCGCACGCGCGACTGCTTCGACGATTTCGTCAACGTGCTGTCGACGGTCGATGCGCTGGTGCTGACGGAAGTCTACGCGGCCGGCGAGGCCGCGATCTCGACGGCCAACGGCGACGCGCTGTCGCGTGCGCTGCGCGAGGTGGGGAAGGTTGACCCGGTGTTCGTCGCGACGGTGGACGACGTGCCGGATGCATTGGCGAAGGTCGCGCGCAACGGCGACGTGGTGATCACGATGGGCGCGGGTTCGATCGGCGGCGTGCCGGCGAAGCTCGTGCAACACATTCAACAGAAGGCATGACATGAGCGGGATCGATCCGAAACGTTTCGGCAAGGTGGCAGTGTTGTTCGGCGGCGAATCCGCCGAGCGCGAGGTGTCGCTGACCTCGGGCCGCCTCGTGCTGCAGGGCCTGCGTGACGCGGGCGTTGATGCGCATCCGTTCGACCCGGCCGAGCGGCCGCTGTCGGCGCTGAAGGACGAAGGCTTCGTGCGCGCGTTCAACGCGCTGCACGGCGGCTACGGCGAGAACGGCCAGATCCAGGGCGCGCTCGATTTCTATGGCATCCGCTACACGGGCAGCGGCGTGCTCGGGTCGGCGCTCGGGCTCGACAAGTTCCGCACGAAGCTCGTGTGGCAGCAGACGGGCGTGCCGACGCCGCCGTTCGAGACGGTGATGCGCGGCGACGACCTCGCCGCACGCGCGACCGACATCGTCGCGAAGCTCGGGCTGCCGCTGTTCGTGAAGCCGGCGAGCGAAGGCTCGAGCGTGGCGGTGCTGAAGGTGAAGACGGCCGACGCGCTGCCGGCCGCGCTCGAGGAAGCCGCGAAGCACGACAGGATCGTGATCGTCGAGAAGAGCATCGAAGGCGGGGGCGAATACACCGCGTGCATCGCCGGCGATCTCGATCTGCCGCTGATCAAGATCGTGCCGGCGGGCGAGTTCTACGACTACCACGCGAAATACGTGGCCGACGACACGCAGTACCTGATCCCGTGCGGCCTGCCGGCCGAACAGGAAGCGGAGCTGAAGCGCATCGCGCGCCGGTCGTTCGACGTGCTCGGCTGCACCGACTGGGGCCGTGCGGACTTCATGCTGGACGCCGCCGGCAACCCGTACTTCCTGGAAGTGAACACCGCGCCGGGCATGACCGACCACTCGCTGCCGCCGAAGGCGGCGCGCGCGGTCGGCATCAGCTACTCGGAGCTGGTGGTGAAAGTGCTGGCGCTCACGCTCAACGACTGAAGCAGGAACGGAAAGACGTCATGTGGAACAACGTTCGCCAACTCAACCTTGCCGCCAGCGCGCTGTACGCGATGCTGCTGCTCGTGTTGGCGGCGGCCGGCTGCTACTGGCTGATCCAGCGCCCGACGTTCGCGCTGCGGGAAATCCGCATCGACGGCGACACCGAGCACATCAATTCGCCGACGGTGCGCGCGGGTGTGGTCGGCCGGCTGAAGGGCAATTTCTTCACGGTCGATCTCGATGCGGCGCGCACCGCGTTCGAGCAGATGCCGTGGGTGCGCCACGCGAGCGTGCGCCGGGTGTGGCCGAATGCGCTGGCTGTCACGCTCGAGGAGTACAAACCGCTCGGGACCTGGGGCAGCGACCAGCTCGTGAGCGTCGACGGCGAGCTGTTTACCGCGAACCAGGGCGAGCTGGAACAGGAACTGCCGGCGTTCGACGGCCCGGAAGGCAGTGCGAAGGAAGTCGTCACGCGGTATCGCGACTTCGGGAAATGGTTTGCGCCGCTGAAGGCGGCGCCGGAAGAAGTGACGCTGTCGGCGCGCTACGCGTGGACGGTGAAGCTGTCGAACGGCATGCAGGTCGAGCTGGGCAAGGAACGCAACAGCGACACCCTGCATGACCGGAGTCAGCGCCTGGTGGCCGCGTGGCCGGCCGTCACGGAGCGCTGGGGCAACGACATCGAGTACGCGGACCTGCGCTATCCGAACGGATTCGCGATTCGCGCGGCAGGCATGCGGTTCCTGACCGATACCGACAAGCGCAAGAAGTAACGAGAGATCACACGCAAGAGCACTTTATGAGCAAAGACTACAAGGATCTGCTGGTTTCCCTCGACATCGGCACGTCGAAGGTGGTGGCCATCGTCGCCGAGCTGAAGGGCGAGGGTCACTACGAGGTGATCGGTCTCGGCCAGAGCGAGTCGAAGGGTCTGAAGAAAGGTGTGGTGGTCAACATCGAGGCCACCGTGCAGTCGATCCAGCGCGCGCTCGAGGAAGCCGAGCTGATGGCCGACTGCAAGATCACCAACGTGTTCACGGGGATCGCCGGCAGCCACATCCGCAGCTTCAACTCGAGCGGGATGGTCGCGATCAAGGACAAGGAAGTCACGCAGACGGACGTCGCGCGCGTGATCGAGACCGCCAAGGCGATCAACATCCCGACCGACCAGCAGGTGCTGCACATCCTCACGCAGGAATTCATCATCGACGGCCAGGAAGACGTGCGCGAGCCGATCGGGATGAGCGGCATCCGGCTGGAAGTGAAGGTGCACATCGTGACGGGCGCGGTGAGCGCCGCGCAGAACATCGTCAAGTGCGTGCGCCGCTGCGGGCTCGAAGTGAACGATCTGATCCTGCAGCCGCTCGCGTCGTCGCTGGCCGTGCTGACGGAAGACGAAAAGGATCTCGGCGTGGTGCTGGTCGACATCGGCGGCGGCACGACGGACATCGCGATCTTCGCCGAAGGCGCGATTCGCCATACCGCGGTGATTCCGATCGCCGGCGACCAGATCACGAGCGACATCGCGATGGCGCTGCGTACGCCGACGCCGGATGCGGAAGACATCAAGGTCGGCTACGGGATCGCGAAGCAGGCGCTCGCCGATCCGGACGAGATGGTCGAAGTGCCTGGGCTCGGCGAGCGCGGCCCGCGCACGCTGTCGCGCCAGGCGCTCGCGGCCGTGATCGAGCCGCGTGTCGAGGAGCTGTTCTCGCTCGTGCAGCAGGTGGTGCGCGAATCGGGTTACGAAGAACTGCTGAGCTCCGGCGTGGTCATTACCGGCGGTGCGTCGATGATGCCGGGCATGGTCGAGCTCGGCGAGGACATTTTCCTGAAGCCGGTGCGCATCGGCGCGCCGGAGTATGCGGGCGGCCTGTCCGACGTCGTGCGCAATCCGCGCTATTCGACGGCGATGGGGCTGCTCGTCGAAGGCAGCGCGCAGCGCATGCGCGGCCGCAAGGTCGCCGTGCAGTCCGGCAACGCGGGGCAGGTGTTCTCGCGGATGAAGGAGTGGTTCCTGAGCAATTTTTAAGCATCCAAGCGGCTCGGCATGCCGAGCCAGCCCCCCGGGGGCGGGAAAGCCCGGGACGGCCCGGCGTTTTCCGAGGAAGAACCGAATCGAAATTCGCGCCGGTGCCGGCGGCTGGCGCGCGACAGGGGGTTGCCCGATCTCCTGCCGAATAACGGCCGAGTAGCAGTATTTCTCTTGACGGAGGCAACAATGGAATTCGAAATGCTGGAAACCGAAACCAACGGCACCATCATCAAGGTGGTGGGCGTTGGCGGCGCTGGCGGCAATGCCGTCCAGCACATGATCAACCGCGGCGTGCAGGGCGTCGACTTCATCGTGATGAACACGGATGCGCAGGCGCTGTCGCGTTCGCGCGCATCGTCGGTGATCCAGCTCGGCAACACGGGCCTCGGCGCCGGTGCGAAGCCGGAAATGGGCCGTGCGGCAGCGGAAGAAGCGCGCGAGCGCATCGCCGACGCGCTGCGTGGTGCGCACATGGTCTTCATCACGGCCGGCATGGGCGGCGGCACGGGCACGGGCGCGGCGCCGGTGGTCGCGCAGATCGCGAAGGAGATGGGCATCCTGACGGTGGGTGTCGTCAGCAAGCCGTTCGAGTTCGAAGGCGGCAAGCGCATGCGCGTCGCCGAAGCCGGCTCGCAGCAACTGGAGGATCACGTCGACTCGCTGATCGTCGTTCTGAACGACAAGCTGTTCGACGTGATGGGCGACGATGCCGAGATGGACAAGTGCTTCCAGTGCGCGGACGACGTGTTGAACAACGCAGTGGCCGGCATCGCGGAAATCATCAACGTCGATGGCCTCGTGAACGTCGACTTCGAAGACGTGAAGACGGTGATGGGCGAGCAGGGCAAGGCGATGATGGGCACGGCGACGGTTGCCGGCGTCGATCGCGCACGCCTCGCGGCGGAACAGGCCGTGGCGAGCCCGCTGCTCGAAGGCGTCGATCTGTCGGGTGCGCGCGGCGTGCTGGTCAACATCACGTCGAGCCGTTCGCTGCGCCTGTCGGAAACGCGCGAAGTGATGAACACGATCAAGAGCTACGCGGCGGAAGACGCGACCGTGATCTTCGGTGCGGTGTACGACGATGCGATGGGCGATGCACTGCGCGTGACGGTCGTGGCGACGGGTCTGGGCCGTGCGGCGAAGAAGCAGCAGTCGGCACCGATGACGCTGCTGCGCACGGGTACGGACAACCAGCCGGTCAGCGCGGTCTCGCACGGCTATGCCCCGACGCATCACGTCAGCACGGCCGACTACGGCGCGCTCGATACGCCGGCGGTGTGGCGCAATTCGCGCGAAACCGCGGCATCGCACGTGCAGGCGCTGCAGGAGAAGGGGGTCGACACGTACGACATCCCGGCATTCCTGCGCAAGCAGGCTGACTGACGCAAACACAGGCGAAGCCGCGGCGAGACTGCCGCGGTATCGCCGGCGTGACGGATGCTACGGACCACGACAGGCCGCGTCGGCAGCGACGCCGGGCCGGGAAACGTGCCCTCTTCGCTCATGCGAGGCGGGATGGGCCGTGCTGTCCGCAACACGCTGAAAAACCGTATCGCTATGAGGGACCAGCCATGATTCAAGTGGGCGACGCGCTGCCCGACGCGCAATTGTTCGAATTCATCGACGACGCGCGCGAAGGGTGCACGCTGGGGCCGAATGCCTTCAGCGTGCGCGACCAGGTTGCGGGGAAGCGGGTGGTGATCTTCGGATTGCCGGGCGCTTTCACGCCGACCTGCTCGGCGCAGCATGTGCCGGGCTACGTCGAACACGCCGAGCAGCTGCGCTCGGCGGGCATCGACGAGATCTGGTGCGTGTCCGTCAACGACGCATTCGTGATGGGCGCATGGGGACGTGATCTGCACACCGCGGGCAAGGTGCGCATGATGGCGGACGGCAGCGCGGCTTTCACTCATGCGCTGGGGCTGACGCAGGATTTGTCCGCGCGTGGCATGGGAATTCGTTCCCTGCGCTACGCGATGGTGATTGACGGCGGTGTGGTCAAGACGCTGGCCGTCGAGGCGCCGGGCAAATTCGAAGTGAGCGATGCGGCGAGTGTTCTCGCGACGTTGACGTCCTGATCGTGCGGTGCGCCGTTGCCTGCCGGCAACGCTGCTCACCGGCCTTCGGGGCAGTTGTAACACGGGCCGATGACCGGAAACGCCTCCGTTCCGGGCATCGGCCCGTCCCGTATTCGCCAGGGTAAACGGCTGAAACAGATTGATACGCAGTTTCAAACTGCGCTGAATAGGGAATTACGCTATAATCCCTCCTATCGAATATAACTCCTGATTGAATTCTTCAATCACGACGAAGAACACCATGCTGAAGCAGCGCACCATCAAATCCATCGTGAAGACCGTGGGGATCGGTGTCCACTCGGGCCGCAAGATCGAGCTGACGCTCCGTCCCGCCGCGCCGGGCACGGGCATCGTCTTTTCGCGCGTCGACCTTCCCACGCCCGTCGACATTCCCGCCGCGGCGACGTCGATCGGCGACACGCGGCTCGCGTCGGTGCTGCAGAAGGATGGCGTGCGCGTCTCGACCGTCGAGCACCTGATGTCGGCGTGTGCCGGCCTGGGCATCGACAATCTCTATGTCGACGTGACGGCCGAGGAAATCCCGATCATGGACGGCAGCGCGGCGACCTTCGTGTTCCTGATCCAGTCCGCCGGGATCGAGGAGCAGAACGCGCCGAAGCGCTTCATCAAGGTGAAGAAGACGGTCGAGATCCGCGACGGCGACAAATTCGCGCGTCTCGATCCGTACTTCGGTTTCAAGCTGAAGTTCTCGATCGACTTCCGCCACCCGGCCGTCGACAAGACCGGCCAGGAACTCGAGGTCGATTTCGCGAATACGTCGTACGTGCGCGAGATTGCGCGCGCGCGCACGTTCGGTTTCGCGCATGAGGCCGAGATGCTGCGCGAGATGGGTCTCGCCCGCGGCGGCAGCATGGAAAACGCGATCGTGCTCGACGAGTACCGCATCCTGAACAACGACGGGCTGCGCTACGACGACGAATTCGTGAAGCACAAGATGCTCGATGCGATCGGCGACCTGTACGTGATCGGCCATCCGCTGCTGGCGTCGTATACGGCGTACAAATCGGGCCACGGACTGAACAACGCGCTGCTGCGCGAACTGCTCGCGCACGAGGATGCGTACGAGATCGTCACGTTCGACGATTCGCAGGCCGCGCCGAAGGGCTTTGCGTTCGACATGCAGACGGCCTTCGCCTGACCGGCGTTCGGCGCAAGCAAAAAAGCGGCCCTCGGGCCGCTTTTTTATTGGCCGGGCGATGCCGGCGCGGGCGCCGGCTCAGCGCGGTTTCGCGCCATGCCGTGCCGCCATCCGCGCGAGCGCGGCTTGCAGCGGCGACGGTTCGAGGTGATCGGCCAGGTCGCGCAGCGCGGCCGCGCCGACCGACGTCATCCGCGCCTGTTTCACGTGCGGCGGCTCCGGCGCATCCTTCGGGCGCACGCGCACGCGCAGCGTCGAGACCGGCCAGCCGCGCTTCTGCAGATCGCCGAGCAGCCGCGGCTCGACCTGTCGCAGCCGCGCGGCCAGCGCGTTGTGCGCGGCAAAGAGGGTCAGGGTGCCGTCCTTCACGAAGCCGGGTTCGACGTGATTCGCCAGATAGTCGGGCAGGAGCGCGGCAAGATCGCGCTGCAGCGACGCGACCTGTTCGACACCGGCGCGCAGCGCCGCGAACGCGTCCGTGCGATTGAGCACCTCGGACACGGGTTGCGGGCGATACGCGGCGAGCGGGCCGAAACGCTTGGAAAATCGGTTCATCGAGACATTCTTCGGGCGCGCACGCGCGCGGACGGTTGACGCCGATTGTACCCGCGCCGGCCCGCGCACGGGCGGCTTTCGCCCCATGCGCCCGGCTGTCGGCGCGCAATGCCGGTCCGGCCGAGACTCGGGCGCATGCTTTCCCGCGTGCTAAAATTCGACGTTTGAGTCCACTAATTCGCTAAGCCGCCGAGGCTCGGGCGCCGGGGCGCGCAATACGCGCCGGGCGCCGGTGCTGCGACGCAGGATCCGATCCGATGACAACCGGTTTTCTCCAGAAAATTTTTGGCAGCCGCAACCAGCGGCTCGTCAAGCAATACCAAAAGACCGTCACGACGATCAATGCGCTCGAAACGCAGATCGAGAAACTGACGGACGACCAGTTGCGCGGCAAGACGGACGAATTCCGCCAGCGGATCGCGGCCGGCGAGTCGCTCGACAAGCTGCTGCCCGAGGCGTTCGCGGTCTGTCGCGAGGCGAGCCGCCGCGTGCTGAAGATGCGGCACTTCGACGTGCAGATGATCGGCGGCATGGTGCTCCACTACGGCAAGATCGCGGAAATGCGCACCGGCGAGGGCAAGACGCTCGTCGCGACGCTGCCCGTGTACCTGAATGCGCTGGCGGGCCGCGGCGTGCACGTCGTGACGGTCAACGACTACCTCGCGCAGCGCGACGCCGAATGGATGGCGCGCCTCTACAACTTCCTCGGTCTGTCGGTCGGCATCAACCTGTCCGGCATGGAACACGACCAGAAGCAGCAGGCCTACGCGGCGGACATCACGTACGGCACGAACAACGAGTTCGGCTTCGACTACCTGCGCGACAACATGGTCTACGAGACCGACGCGCGCGTGCAGCGGGCGCTGAACTTCGCGGTCGTCGACGAAGTGGACTCGATCCTGATCGACGAGGCGCGTACGCCGCTGATCATTTCGGGCCAGGCCGAGGATCACACCGAGCTGTACGTGCGGATGAACGCGCTGCCGCCGCTGCTCGAGCGCCAGATCGGCGAGGAGAAGGCCGACGGCACGGGCGTCGAGAAGCCGGGCGACTACACGCTCGACGAAAAGGCGCGCCAGGTGTTCCTGACCGAATCGGGCCACGAGAAGGCCGAGCGCCTGCTCGCCGATTGGGGGCTGATCGGCGAGGGCGAGAGCCTGTATGCGCCGCAGAACATCACGCTGATGCACCACGTGTACGCTGCGCTGCGCGCCCACACGCTGTTCCACAAGGATCAGCACTATGTCGTGCAGAACGGCGAAGTGGTGATCGTCGACGAATTCACGGGCCGCCTGATGGCCGGCCGCCGCTGGTCCGACGGCCTGCACCAGGCCGTCGAGGCGAAGGAACACGTGAAGATCCAGAGCGAGAACCAGACGCTCGCATCGATCACGTTCCAGAACTACTTCCGGATGTACGCGAAGCTGGCCGGCATGACCGGTACCGCGGACACCGAAGCATACGAATTCAACGAGATCTACGGTCTCGAGACGGTCGTGATCCCGACCAACCGTCCGCCGAAGCGGATCGACAAGCAGGACCAGATCTACAAGACGGCCAAGGAGCGCTATGACGCGGTGATCCGCGACATCCGCGACTGCTACGAGCGCGGCCAGCCGGTGCTGGTCGGCACGACGTCGATCGAGAACTCGGAACTGCTGTCGCACCTGCTGAAGCAGGCCGGGCTGCCGCACGAGGTGCTGAACGCGAAGCAGCACGAGCGCGAAGCGGCGATCGTCGCGGAAGCCGGCCGTCCGAAACGCGTGACGATCGCGACCAACATGGCCGGTCGCGGTACCGACATCGTGCTCGGCGGCAACGCCGAGAAGCAGGCCGCGTTCATCGACGCCGACGATGCGATTCCCGCCGACGAAAAGGCGCGCCGCATCCAGCATCTGCACGACGAGTGGGAAACGCTGCACGAGCAGGTGAAGGCCGCGGGCGGCCTGCACATCATCGGCACCGAACGCCACGAATCGCGCCGGATCGACAACCAGCTGCGCGGCCGTGCGGGTCGCCAGGGCGATCCGGGCTCGTCGCGCTTCTACCTGTCGCTCGACGATCCGCTGCTGCGCATCTTCGCGGGCGACCGCGTGCGCTCGATCATGGATCGCCTGAAGATGCCGGAAGGCGAGGCGATCGAGGCCGGCATCGTCACGCGCTCGATCGAATCCGCGCAGCGCAAGGTCGAAGCGCGCAACTTCGACATCCGCAAGCAGCTGCTCGAATACGACGACGTGTCGAACGACCAGCGCAAGGTGATCTACCAGCAGCGCAACGAACTGCTCGAAGCGCACGACATCACCGAGACCATCACCGCGATGCGTCACGGCGTGGTGACCGAAGTCGTCGGCCAGTTCGTGCCGGAAGGCAGCATCGAGGAGCAGTGGGACGTGCCCGAGCTCGAGGAAGCGCTGCGCAACGACTGGCAGCTCGACCTCGCGATCCAGGAAATGGTGAACGAGTCGTCGTCGATCACGGCCGAGGAGATCCTCGAAGCGGTGACGACGGCCGCCGACGAGCAGTACGAGGCCAAGGTCGCGATGGTCGGCCGCGAATCGTTCAGCGCGTTCGAGCGCTCGGTGATGCTGCAGACGGTCGACCGCCTGTGGCGCGAGCACCTCGCGGCGCTCGACCACCTGCGCCAGGGCATCCATCTGCGCGGCTATGCGCAGAAGAATCCGAAGCAGGAATACAAGCGCGAAGCGTTCGAGCTGTTCGCCGCGATGCTCGACGCGATCAAGCAGGAAGTCACGCGTGTCGTGATGAACGTGCAGATCCAGTCGCCGGAACAGCTCGAGGAAGCGGCCGAGCAGATCGAGGAGCGTGGCGGTCATCTCGAGAACGTCGAATACCAGCACGCCGAATTCGCGGAAGCCAGCACGCCGGTGGCGGGCGGTGCGGCGGTCGCGGCGGCCGCGGCAACGGCCGACATGGTCGGCAGCGCGATGACCCACAGCGGCCCCGGCGGCGAAATGCCGAAGGTCGGCCGTAACGATCCGTGCCCGTGCGGCAGCGGCAAGAAGTACAAGCACTGTCACGGGAAGCTGTCATGATCGGCGGCGGCGCGCGTCACGCGTGCCGCTTCGTTCGCAGCTTCGAGTGAGTGATGTGAGTTGCGGCGGCCCGCGCGTGCGGCCGCCGGTTCTTCCAATCGATGCCGGCGTGTGCCGGCATTTTCCATCCGGCAGGTGTGCCCCATGGCTGTCAATTTTCCGTCGATCGATCCCGCCCAACTGCATCCCGTCGCCGGCGTCACGCTCGGCTGGGCGGAAGCGAACATCCGCAAGCCGAATCGCAAGGACGTGCTGGTCATCTCCGTCGACGAAGGCGCGACGGTCGCGGGCGTATTCACCGAAAACCGCTTCTGCGCGGCGCCGGTCACCGTCTGCCGCGAGCATCTGGCGAAGGTGCGCGCGGGCGGCGCGGGCATTCGCGCGCTCGTCGTGAACACGGGTAACGCGAACGCGGGCACCGGCGAGCCGGGCCTCGTGAACGCACGCGAGACCTGCACGGAACTCGCGCGCCTCGCAGGCATCGAGCCGGCGCAGGTGCTGCCGTTCTCGACCGGCGTGATTCTCGAGCCGCTGCCGATCGATCGCCTGAAGGCCGGCTTGCCGGCCGCGCTCGCGAACCGCAAGGCCGCGAACTGGTTCGATGCCGCGCAGGCGATCATGACGACCGATACGCTGCCGAAGGCCGCTTCGCGCCAGGTGACGATCGACGGCCACACGGTCACGCTGACGGGCGTCAGCAAGGGCGCGGGCATGATCAAGCCGAACATGGCCACGATGCTCGGTTTCCTTGCGTTCGACGCGAACGTCGCTCAGCCGGTGCTCGACACGCTCGTGAAGGAAGTCGCCGACCGTTCGTTCAACTGCATCACGATCGACGGCGATACGTCGACGAACGACTCGTTCATCCTGATCGCGTCGGGCAAGAGCACGCTGCCGGCGATCACGTCGACCGATTCGCCGGCCTATGCGGCGCTGCGCGATGCGGTGACGGAAGTCGCGCAGGTGCTGTCGCAATTGATCGTCCGCGATGGCGAAGGTGCGACGAAATTCATGACGGTGCAGGTCGAGGGCGGCAAGAACGTCGCCGAATGCCGCCAGATCGCGTACGCGATCGGCCATTCGCCGCTCGTGAAGACGGCTTTCTATGCATCCGACCCCAACCTCGGCCGGATTCTCGCGGCGATCGGCTACGCGGGCGTCACGGATCTCGACGTCGGCAAGATCGACCTCTATCTCGACGACGTGCTCGTCGCGAAGGCGGGCGGCCGCAATCCGGCCTACCAGGAAGAGGACGGCCAGCGCGTGATGAAGCAGAGCGAAATCACGATTCGCGTGCTGCTCGGCCGCGGCGACGCGCAGGCCACCGTCTGGACGTGCGACCTGTCGCACGATTACGTGAGCATCAACGCGGATTACCGCTCCTGAGCGGGAGCGCCCGAACGACATGGACAAGCTCGAACAATTTCTGACGCGGGCCGAGGCGCTGCTCGGCCGCCTCGAAGGGATGCTGCCGCCCGCGCCGGCGGCCGTCGACTGGAACGCCGCGCACGCTTTCCGCTGGCGTAAGCGCCAAGGGCGCGGCTACCTGCAGCCGGTGCCGGCCGTGTCTTCGATCACGCTCGGCGATCTGCACAACATCGATCGCCAGAAAGGGTTGATCGACCAGAACACGCGGCAGTTCGTGCAGCAGAAGCCGGCCAACAACGTGCTGCTCACCGGCGCGCGCGGCACCGGCAAGTCGTCGCTGATCAAGGCGTGCCTGAACGCGTATGCGAAGGACGGGCTGCGCCTGATCGAAGTCGACAAGGACGACCTGCACGATCTCGGTGACATCGTCGATCTGATCTCGCAGCGTCCCGAGCGTTTCATCGTGTTTTGCGACGACCTGTCGTTCGAAGAGGGCGAATCGGGCTACAAGGCGCTGAAGGTCGCGCTCGACGGTTCGATCGCCGCGCAGTCGGACAACGTGCTGATCTACGCGACGTCGAATCGCCGCCATCTGCTGCCCGAGTACATGAGCGACAACGAGACTTACAAGCATCTCCCGGACGGCGAGATTCACCCCGGCGAAGTCGTCGAGGAGAAGATCTCGCTGTCGGAGCGCTTCGGTCTGTGGGTCAGCTTCTATCCGTTCAAGCAGGACGATTACCTCGACATCGTCGCGCACTGGCTGCGCCACTTCGGCTGCCCGGAAGCCGAAATCGAGACCGCTCGCGGCGACGCGCTCGTGTGGGCGCTCGAGCGCGGTTCGCGGTCGGGGCGCGTCGCGTGGCAGTTCGCGCGTGACTGGTCGGGGCGCAAGGAGCAGGCATGAGCGTGGATCTCGCACAGGGCGCCGTGCGTGCGCCGGATGGCCGCAAGGTGACGGAAGTCGCGGTCGGCGTGATGGTGCAGCCGGACGGCACGGCCGGCGGCTGCCGCTATCTGCTCGCGCAACGGCTGCTGGGCAAGCCGTATGAAGGTTACTGGGAGTTCCCGGGCGGCAAGCTGGAGGCCGGCGAAAGCGTCGAGGACGCGCTTGCGCGCGAACTGCACGAGGAGCTTGGCATCGAAGTCACGGCGAGCCATCGCTGGCACACGCTCGAGCACGACTATCCGCATGCGTACGTGCGGCTGTATTTCTGCAAGGTGACGGGCTGGACGGGCGAGCCGCACAGCAAGGAAGGCCAGGCGTTCGTGTGGCAGGCGCTGCCTGTCGACGTTGCGCCGCTGCTGCCGGCCGCGCTGCCGGTGCTCGAACTGCTCGCGCAGGAAGCCGCGTCGAACTGACGCCGCTGCTGCCCGCCGCAAAGGCGGGCCATATTACTGGAGGGCGCCGCTGCGCGCCGCTCAGCTGTCGCGGCGGCCGTCCGAGCCTTCTTCCTCGGATGACGGGCCCTCGTCCGAGGAGCCGCCGATCCGGTACTTTTCCGCGGCCCACGCGCCGAGGTCGAACTGCTTGCAGCGGGCCGAACAGAATGGCCTGAACTGGCTTTCAGGCGTCCAGCGCACTTCGGCGCCGCACGACGGGCATTTCACAACGGTAGTCATACGAAAGCGATCCGGCACGCGGCCGTTACAGATTGCACAGTGTCAGATGGAACGGCACGTCGATGTCCACCGCGCGCGGCCGCACATCGCCGTCCTGCGTGGTGAACCGTACCCACAGCATGTATTTGTTGGCGCTCGCCTCGGGAATGACGCGCAGCTCCGGCGGCACGCGCACCTGCATCAACTGATAGGTGCGACCCGACAGCATTTGCTGGTAGCTGCCCTGCATCGCCATGACCTTCGACGCCTGGCCCGATTCGCGCGCAAGCCGCAGCACGATCGTTACCGCGTCGCGCAGCGGCAGCATCGGCATGATCCATTTCGCGATGTCCTGGCGCCGCTGCTCGGCGGGCCATTGCTGCCATGCGTAGTACGACGGCAGGTCGAACTTGCAGGTGCCGCCGGGAATCACTGCACGGCTGCGGATGCTGGCGAGCCACTCGTTGTCGACGAGGTGCTGACCGGTCTTGCCCTGCATTTGCGCGAGATTCGCGAGCGTTTGCTCGATTTCGCCAAGCACGGCTTCGAGCGCGTTCTGCTCGATGCCCGGATTGCCGCGAAAGGGAGCGAGCGTCTGGCGCTGACGTTCGAGCTCCTTCATCAGATCCGATTTCAGGTCCGCGCGGCCCGTTACCTCGGCGATTTCGAACAGCGTCGTCAGCGCGACGTGATGTTCACGCGGGTCCTCCTGAGCCAAAAAGAACGCGAAGCGCTCGAAGAGATCTTCGAGGCGCAACAGCGTGCGAATTCGCTCGTTGAACGGATACTCGTAAAGAATCAAGCGCGCTCGCCTCTCGGGTAGGGATTGAAACAATGCAGGACATTCTAATGCCCACTCTCTACCCTAGCAACGCACCAATTTCGTACGCCATCGCAATGGCGCCCGACACTCAGGGCGCGGCGGCCGCGAACCCGAGATAGCGTTGGTGCAGCGCGTCGACCTGCGCGGCGAGCGCATCGGGTGTCGTCGCGTCGTTGACGATCACGTCGTCGGCGGCGGCGAGACGGTCTTCGCGCGTCGCCTGCTTCGCGATGATCGCTTCGACCTGCTCGCGCGCGAAGCCGTTGCGCCGCATCACGCGCGCGATCTGCGTTTCGACCGGGCAATCGACGACGAGCACGCGATCGCTGCGCGCCTTCCAGTTGCCGGACTCGACCAGCAGCGGCACGACGAACATGACGTACGGGCCCCGCGCTTCGCGCGCTTCGCGATCGGTCTCCGCGCGAATCAGCGGATGCGTGATCGCTTCGAGGCGCCGGCGCGCGGCGTCGTCGCTGAAGATCAGAGCACGCATCTTCGCGCGGTCGAGGGAGCCGTCGGCGGCAACGAAGCCCTGGCCGAATGCGTGTTCGATCGCGGGCATCGCCAGGCCGCCCGGTGCGGTGATGCGATGGGCGATCAGATCGGTATCGACCAGCGACGCGCCGCGCGCGGCGAACAGGTCGGCGACGGTTGTCTTGCCGCTGCCGATACCGCCGGTGAGCCCTACTGCGAACATGTCAGCCTCCGAGCGCCGAATAAAAAGGGGTGCCGAAAAACAGGGTCGCGGCGCCGCCTGCGGCGAGGAACGGGCCGAATGGAATCGGCTCCTCGAAGCGCATGCGGCCGCGCCAGGTTGCGACGAGCCCGACGATCGCGCCCGTCACCGCAGCGAACAGGACGACCTGCGGCAGTGCGACCCAGCCCATCCAGGCGCCGAGCGCGGCGAGCAGCTTCAGGTCGCCGAAGCCGATGCCCTCGATGCCGCGCAGCCATTTGAACAGCCAGTAGATCGACCACAGGAACAGGTAGCCGGCCATGGCCCCGATCACGGCCGAGCGCAGGGAGACGAACGTGTGGCCGAGGTTCAGCAAGAGCCCGGCCCAGAGGAGCGGCAGCGTCATCGAGTCGGGCAGATAGCCGGTCCGGATGTCGATCGCGCTCATCGCGAGCAGCGCGGCGCACAGAGCGAAGGCGGCGAGGGCCGCGACGGTCGGGCCGAACGCCGCGAGCGAGCCGGCGGCGAGCAGTGCGCACGCGAGCTCGACGAGCGGATAACGGATGCCGATCGCATGGCCGCAGCGTCGGCAGCGTCCGCGCAACACCAGGTAGCTGACGAGCGGGATGTTTTCCCACGCGCGTAGCACGTGGCCGCAATGCGGGCATGCGCTGCGCGGCCGCCACAGATCGTAGCGCGGCGGGTAGCCGTCGTCGGGGGCGGCGCGTGCGTTGCCCGTGGCTTCGGCGATCTCGGCCTGCCAAGCGCGCTGCATCATCACGGGCAGCCGGTGCACGACCACGTTCAGGAAGCTGCCGACGCAAAGGCCGATGACGACCGCGAACGCATACTGCACCGCGTGCGGCAGCATCGCCAGCGCGAGCAGCATGCTTTCGGGCGAATCGGGAACGGCGTACAGGGGCGCTGGCGTCATGAGGCTCAAGGTCGGGACTAAAAGGCGACAGAATCGGTTGCGATGCTACACCACGTTGCCGAGCTGAAGGATGGGCAGGTACATCGCGATCACGAGGCCGCCGACGAGGGCGCCCAGCACGATCACGATCAGCGGTTCGCCGAGCGCGCCGAGTGCATCGAGACGTGTGTCGAGCTGGCGTTCGCATAGCGCGGCGATATCGGCGAGCATCGTATCGAGCGTACCGGTTTCCTCGGCCACGGCGATCGGCTGGACGACGTCGTCCGGAAAGCAGCCGGCCGACTGCATCGCATCCGCGAGGCGAGCGCCGCGCAGCACGCGTGCCGCGATGTCGACGGTGGCGCGCGCGAACACCGGATGGCCGGCGGTGCGCTCGAGCGTGGCGAAGGCATCGGCGAGCGGCACGCCGGCGCCGAGCAGCGTCGCAAGCGAGCGGCACCAGCGCGCGGCCGCGAACTGCCCGAGCGCGCTGCCGGCGAACGGGGCGTGCAGCAGATGCCGCGCGAGCTCGTGGCGCAGCACCGCCGACCGCCGAAGCGCGTGACGGGCGGCCAGCCCGGCTGCCGCGATCCCGGCAATGATCACGCCGCCCCACGCCGACAGGGCGGCGGACAGCGCGAGCAGCGCGCGGGTCGGCGCCGGCAGTGCGGCACCGAAGCCGTCGAAGATTTGCCGGAAGGTCGGCAGGACCCACACCATCAATGCGGCCGAGATCGCGAGCGCGAACAGGATCACGGCCGCCGGATAGGCGAGTGCGGCCCGCAGCTTGCGCTGCTGCGCGTCGGCGCGCTCGCGGTGCTCCGCGACTCGCGTCAGCACGATGCCGAGCGAACCGGACGCTTCGCCGACCTCGATCAACTGGCGATACAGCATGCCGAATTGCGACGGATAGCGTGCGAGCGCATCGGCGAAGCGCCGGCCGCCGACGATTTCTCGGGCGAGGCCCGCGGCGATGCGCGGCAGGCCGCCGCGCGCTCGCGTGCGCGCGAGCATCTCGAGCGACGGCGCGAGCGGCAGCCCGGCCTGCAGCAGGCTCGCCAGCTGGCGCGTGAAGCGCGTAACGTCCCGTGTGCCCGCCGCTGGCGGCCGGGCCGGCCCGCGCGCGGCGAGCGACAGCACCGCGATGCCGTCGCGCGCGAGTGCGGCGCGGGCAGCCGCACCGTCGAACGCGATGACGATTCCGCGCCGCGGCGCGCCGTCGCGACGGCGGCCGCGCCACGCGAAGCGGGTTTCGCGCGGCGGCGTGTGCACATTCATGCCGCAGGTGTCGCGGCGATGGCTTCCGCGAGGCTCGTCGTGCCGTCCCGCACGCGCGCGAGTGCCGCGTCGCGCAGATTGCGCATGCCTTCGGTCGCCGCACACTGCGCGAGTTCGCCGGCGCTTGCGCGCGTGACGATGCGCTCCGCCAGCCTGGGCGATACCGGCATCGTCTGATGCAGGCCGACGCGGCCGCGATAGCCGATGCCGTGACAGGCCGGACAGCCTCGCGCGACGAACGGCCGCCAGCCGGTGGCGAGCGCCGCCGGGTCGCAGCCGGCTTCCCGGAGTACGGCCGGCGGTGCGTCAGAGTGCACGCGACAGGCGGTGCACAGCCGTCGGACGAGACGCTGTGCAGTGACGAGGTGCAGCGCGGCCGCGAGGTTGTACGGCGCGACACCGATGTCGAGCAGCCGTGCGATGGCGGCCGGCGCGTCGTTCGTATGCAGTGTCGACAGCACGAGATGGCCGGTCTGCGCGGCCTTGATCGCGACGTCGGCCGTTTCCGCGTCGCGAATCTCGCCGACCATGATGATGTCCGGGTCCTGCCGCAGCAGCGCGCGCAGCGCCGTCGCGAACGTGAGCCCTGCTTTTTCGGCGACGCCGACCTGGCTGATGCCGTCGAGCTGGATCTCGGCGGGATCTTCCACCGTGCAGACGTTGTGCGTGTCGCGATCGAGCATCTGCAGCGCGCAGTAGAGCGACAGCGTCTTGCCGCTGCCGGTCGGGCCCGTGACGAGCACGAGGCCATGCGGAGCGCGTATCGCGGCCTCCATCGCGGCCGTCTGCTGCGCATCGAAGCCGAGACGCGCGAGCGTGAGGTCGGGCGGCAGCGTTTCGAGGCGCCGCAGCACGAGCTTTTCGCCGAACAAGGTGGGCAGCGAGCTGACCCGGTAGTCGCCGCGCGTGCCGCCGTCGATCGAGAGGCGCAGCCTGCCGTCCTGCGGCAGCCGCCGTTCGGCGATGTCCATGCGCGCCAGGACCTTGACTCGCGTCACGAGCGCGTCGCGCAGATGAAGGGGCGGCCGCGCGTGTTCATGCAGCACGCCGTCGATGCGCAGGCGGATGCGCCAGCCGGCCTCGAACGGTTCGACGTGGATGTCGGATGCATCGCGCACGCGTGCGGCGTGAAGCGTGTCCGTCAGCAGCCGCACGGCCGGCGCGTCGTCGAGCTGGGCGGCGTCGAGCGCGCGCAGTGCCGCGGCGGGCGATGCATCGGAGCGGGCGGGCGGCGGCTGCGTGCGCAGCGGCGCACCGGGAGGAGAAAAATGCATGTGAGCCGACCCGCGGGCCGCCTGTTGAACGTGACCTGCAGATGGTCGCGCGTCGCGGGCGGTGCCGGTAGTCGGCCGTTCGGCTAGTGCGTGGCGGCGCGTGCGGTGCGCGTGGCGCGCGGCTTGAAGAGCTTGACCGTGCGGACGGCCTGGTCGTCGCTGCGCATCACTTCGAGCATCACGTCGCCGATTTTCAGGCACACGTCGTCTTCCGGGATTTCCTCGAGGATTTCGAGAACCAGGCCGTTCAGCGTCTTCGGCCCGTCGGTCGGCAGCTTCAGGTGCAGCCAGCGATTCAGTTCGCGCAGCGGCATGCTGGCCGAGACGATGCATTCGCCGTTCTCGTCCCAGCCGCCCGCGCGCTCGCTGCGCGGCATCGACGTCGTGAATTCGCCGATCAGCTCCTCGATGATGTCCTCCGGCGTGACGAGCCCTTCGAGCTCGCCGTACTCGTTGACGACGAGCGCGGTGCGATGTCGGCTCTCCTGGAAGAACTGGAGCTGCTGGACCACCGGCGTGCCCGACGGCACGTAATACGGCTCGGCAAGCAGCGTGCGCAGCGTTTCGCGGTCGAAATCCTGGTTGTGCAGCGCGGTCAGCGTCTTGCGAACGTGCAGCACGCCGAGCACCTTGTCGATGTCGCCTTCATAGACGACCAGCTTGTTGTGATAGCAGGTCTCGAGCTGGTGGAGGATGTCGTCGAGCGGCGCGTAGAAGTTGAGCGACTCGATCTGGCGGCGCGGCACCATCACGTCGTCGACCGTGATGTTCTCGAGGTCGAACAGGTTGAGCAGGATGCTGCGGTGCTTGGTCGGCATGAAGCTGCTCGACTCGAGCACGATGGCCCGCAGCTCGTCGGCCGACATCCGCTGGTCGCGGCCTTTCTTCGTGTTGATGCGCAGCAGCCACAGCACGCCGTTTGCGAGCGCGTTGACGAACCAGACGACCGGCTTGAACACGCGCATCAGCGGGGCGATCACGAGGCTCGCGGGCAGCGCGATGCGTTCGGGGAAGGTCGCGCCGACGATCTTCGGCGCGATTTCCGCGAACACGATGATCAGGAACGCGACGATGCCGGTGGCGATCGACAGTGCGAGATTGTTGCGGCCGAACGTATGCAGCGCCAGCGACGTCGTCAGGACCGGGATGATCGTGTTGAACAGGTTGTTGCCGATCAGGATCACGCTGAGCAGCAGGTCAGTGCGCGTCAGCAGGCCCTGCGTGGTTTTCGCCCCGAGCGCGCCCTGGCCGGCGAGATGCTTCAGCCGATGGCGATTGAGCGCCATCATCGCGGTCTCGGAAATGGAAAAGAAGCTGGAACAGAGGAGAAGCAGGAAGACGGCGCCGATTTGCGCCCATAAGGGAATTTGGTCCACGCGTCGGAAAGGGCAGTGAAGGACAGGAATGGAGGGAATATAGCAGAGGCCGGCGACCGCGATGTGTCGCGCACGACACGACGGACTCGCGGCGGCCGGACGAAAAAAAACCGTGCACGCAGTGCACGGTTTTTACAAATCTGGTCGGGGTGAGAGGATTCGAACCTCCGGCCTCTACGTCCCGAACGTAGCGCTCTACCAGGCTAAGCTACACCCCGATTTGGACTCTTCCGATTTCGCAGTCTTCTTCAAGACCGCTGCGTCGTCGAGCAAGAACATAACTATAACGATGTTTTTTCGAAAAGGGAATACCTTTGCGAAGAAAATTTTCGAGACAGATGAAGATCCGTGTCGAAAGTGCGTCGTCGCGCGGTGGCGGCGACGCACGTCACGCGCTTACGACTGCCGCGACGTCGAGTACGAGCACAGCGCGAGCAGGCTTTCCTTGTAGATCGAATCCGGGAATGCGGCGATCGCTGCTGCTGCCGCCTGCGCTTCCTGGCGCGCGCATTCCAGTGTGTGATCCAGTGCGCCCGAGCGCGTGATCGCGTCGAAGATCGTATCGAAGCGATCGGTGCCGCCCTGTTCGATTGCCTCGCGGGCCAGCGCCGATTGCTCGGGCGTGCCGCGCTCGATCAGATAGATGAGCGGCAGCGTCGGCTTGCCTTCGCGCAGGTCGTCGCCCGCGTTCTTGCCCATTGCCTCGACGGTGCCCGCGTAGTCGAGCCAGTCGTCCATGATCTGGAACGCGGTGCCGATCCGGCGGCCGTATTCGGCCGCGGCGGCCTCGGTCGGCGCATCGGCGCCCGCGAGCACCGCACCCAGGCGAGCCGACGCCTCGAACAGCTTGGCGGTCTTGTAGCGGATCACCTGCATGTAGCGCGTTTCGTCGACGTCCGCGTCGTGCATGTTGAGGAGCTGCAGCACCTCGCCTTCGGAAATGATCGTCGTTGCTTCGGACAGGATTTCCATCACGCGCATCTTGCCGACGCCGACCATCATCTCGAACGAGCGCGAGTAGAGGTAGTCGCCTACCAGCACGCTCGCGGCGTTGCCGAACAGCGCGTTGGCGGTCTGGCGGCCGCGGCGCAGCTCGGATTCGTCGACGACGTCGTCGTGCAGCAGCGTGGCCGTGTGGATGAACTCGACGACGGCGGCCAGCACGTGCCGCTGGTGCGAGGTCTCGCCGAGCGCGCCGGCGACGAGCAGCAGCAACGCCGGACGCAGCCGCTTGCCGCCCGCGCCGATGATGTACTCGGCGATCTGGTTGATCAGCAGGACGTCGGACGCGAGGCTTTGCCGGATAACGCGATTCACCTGCTCCATGTCACTCGTGATCGGAGCGAGCAGGTGGGCGGCGCTGAGGGTGGGGGAGGCGGTGGACGACGACATGATGATGGAATTGGGTGATGCGGCGGATTATAAGTCGAATCCGCGATCTCCCGGTCTGTCGCACTCGCCGCAGTAGTGAATTTGGCCATCCGGCCAGGGCCCGCACACGGCAATCCGTACGGTAATCGTCGATCGGTTTTGACTTCGTTGCTAACCCCATGTATAATCACGTGTTTTCCGCGCGTGGTGTGCGGAAAAATTGGATCCAGAGTGAGGTTCTCAATGTACGCGGTCATAAAAACCGGCGGCAAGCAGTACAAGGTTGCCGTTGGCGAAAAACTCAAAGTAGAACAGATACCGGCTGACATTGACGCTGAAATCACGCTCGACCAGGTTCTCGCAGTGGGCGAAGGCGAATCGATTAAGTTCGGTACGCCGCTGGTCAGTGGGGCTTCCGTCAAGGCCACCGTTGTGTCGCACGGTCGTCATGCCAAGGTCACCATCTTCAAGATGCGTCGCCGGAAGCACTACCAAAAGCACGGCGGCCACCGCCAGAACTACACTGAGCTGCGCATCGACGCGATCAACGCGTAAGCGCCTCGGTAAAGGAGCAATCAGATGGCACACAAAAAGGCAGGCGGCTCTTCCCGGAACGGCCGCGACTCCGAGTCGAAACGTCTCGGCGTGAAAGTGTACGGCGGCCAGGCAATCAATGCCGGCGGCATCATCGTGCGTCAGCGCGGCACGCGCATGCACGCAGGCGAGAACGTCGGCATGGGCAAGGATCACACCCTGTTCGCGCTGGTCGACGGTCACGTCAAGTTCGCGACGAAGGGCGCGGACAAGAAGCATCTGGTCATCGTTGTCCCGGCGGCTGCCTAAGTTCAGGCACCCACGGGCTTCGTAGCCGAAAGGCCCCGCAGTCTTCGCGGGGCCTTTTTTTATTTGGCCGCCGGACGCGTGTGCGTTCCGGCGACTATCGCGCAACCGGCGTACGATCGGCCGAATGGCAGATTGTTCAAGCGCGCCGGTGCGCGGCACAATAGCGGAAATACTGGGCGGAGTGACGAATGAAGTTCATTGACGAAGCACGAATCGAAGTCATCGCCGGAGACGGAGGCGATGGCAGTGCGTCGATGCGCCGCGAGAAATTCGTCCCGTTCGGCGGGCCGGACGGCGGCGACGGCGGCCGGGGCGGTAGCGTCTATGCAATCGCCGACCGCAACATCAACACGCTGATCGACTACCGTTACGCGAAGAAGCATCTGGCGCGCAACGGCGAAAACGGCCGCGGCTCGGATTGCTACGGCAAGGGCGGCGACGACGTCACGCTGCGCATGCCGGTCGGCACGATCATCAACGACATGGATACCGGCGAGCTGATCGCCGACCTGACCGAGCACGACCAGCAGGTGATGCTCGCGCAGGGGGGCGCCGGCGGGCTCGGCAACCTGCATTTCAAGTCGAGTACGAACCGCGCGCCGCGCCAGAAGACGGACGGCAAGCCCGGCGAGCGCCGCATGCTGAGGCTCGAGCTGAAAGTGCTGGCCGACGTCGGTCTGCTCGGCATGCCGAACGCGGGCAAGTCGACGTTCATCTCGTCGGTGTCGAACGCGAAGCCGAAGATCGCCGATTACCCGTTCACGACGCTCGCGCCGAATCTCGGCGTGGTGCGCGTCGGCCCGAGCAAGAGCTTCGTGATTGCCGACATTCCGGGGCTGATCGAGGGCGCCGCCGAAGGCGCGGGCCTCGGCCATCAGTTCCTGCGTCACCTGCAGCGCACCGGCGTGCTGCTGCATCTCGTCGATCTCGCGCCGTTCGACGAAAGCGTCGATCCGGTCGCGGAAGCGACCGCGATCGTCGGCGAACTGCGCAAGTATGACGAGGCGCTCTACGAGAAGCCGCGCTGGCTCGTGCTCAACAAACTCGACATGGTGCCGGAAGACGAGCGCAAGGCGCGCGTCGCGGATTTCCTGGAGCGCTTCGGCTGGGACGGCCCCGTGTTCGAGATTTCGGCGCTGACGGGCCAGGGCTGCGAAGCGCTGTGCTACGCGATCTACGACTATCTCGCCGAACATTCGGACGCGCATCGCGAGGCGGAGGCGGAAGATCTCGCGGCGGACGTGCGTTTCCGCGACACGCCGCCCTCGAGCGGCGGTGCGACGCCGGGCGACGACGCCTGAGCGGTCCCGGAGTGCGCCGGGCGTGTTGCCCGGCGTCGGCGTTCAATCGCGCATCAGATACAGGAGACACGGCAGGATGCGTTCGATCATCGCGGATTCGAAGCGATTGGTGGTGAAGGTGGGCTCCAGCCTCGTGACCAACGACGGCAAGGGGCTCGATCATGCGGCAATCGGCCGCTGGGCGGCCCAGATTGCCGCGCTGCGCGCACAGGGCAAGGAGGTCGTGCTGGTCAGTTCGGGCGCGATTGCCGAGGGGATGCAACGGCTAGGCTGGAGCAAGCGGCCGCGGGAAATCGACGAGCTGCAGGCCGCCGCCGCAGTCGGCCAGATGGGGCTCGCGCAAGTCTACGAGAGCCGCTTCACCGAGCACGACATCCGCACCGCGCAGATCCTGCTCACGCATGCCGACCTGGCGGACCGCGAGCGTTACCTGAACGCGCGTTCGACGCTGCTCACGCTGCTGAGGCTCGGCGTCGTGCCGATCATCAACGAGAACGACACGGTCGTCACCGACGAAATCAAGTTCGGCGACAACGACACGCTCGGCGCACTCGTCGCGAACCTGATCGAAGGCGATGCGCTGATCATCCTGACCGACCAGTCGGGGCTGTTCACGGCCGATCCGCGCAAGGATCCGGGCGCGACGCTCGTTGCCGAAGCCAATGCCGGCGCACCGGAGCTCGAGGCGATGGCGGGCGGCGCGGGCTCGAGCCTCGGCCGTGGCGGCATGCTGACGAAGATCCTCGCGGCGAAGCGCGCGGCACACAGCGGCGCGAATACGGTCATCGCGAGCGGCCGGGAGGCCGATGTGCTCGTGCGTCTGGCGGCCGGCGAGCCGATCGGCACGCAGCTGATCGCGCGTACCGCGCGGATGGCGGCGCGCAAGCAGTGGATGGCCGACCATCTGCAGGTGCGTGGCCATGTCGTGATCGATGCGGGCGCGGTCGAGAAGCTGACGGCCGGCGGCAAGAGCCTGCTGCCGATCGGCGTGACGGGCGTGCAGGGCGCGTTCGCGCGCGGCGAGGTCATCGCGTGTGTCGGCCCCGACGGGCGTGAAGTGGCGCGCGGGCTGACGAACTACAGCAGTGCGGAGGCGAAACTGATTCATCGCAAGCCGAGCGGCGAGATCGAATCCGTGCTCGGCTACATGCTGGAACCCGAACTGATCCACCGCGACAACCTCGTGCTGGTATGACCCTGCGTTCCGGTGTCCGTCGCCACATGAAAAAGCCCGCTTGATGCGGGCTTTTTCATTCGAGCGGGGTGAGCGGGCGGGCGGCCTTGCGCACCGTCAGCGCAACTGCGTCATCGCGGTGCGATGGAACCGGATGTTCTCCAGGATCTGCCGGGTCGAGCCCTGCGGCATCTTGTTCGCGCAGAAGTAGTCCTGATAGAGCGCGGAATGGTAGGCGTTCAGCTCGCCGTTCTCGATGCGCTGCCAGTCGTTCTCGACCGTGCGATCCCAGCCGTCGTGGTCGGAATTCAGGGCGGCGTACTGACGCCATTCGTAGGTGTCGCAGCGGATGCCCTCGTAATTCACGTTGCGCGCGCCGGCGGGGCTCGTGACGACAACCGCGTAGCGCACGACGCCATCGGTGCCGACCGCGAGCGACTTCGCGTCGACGAAGAACTTGAGCGGCGTGTTCTGCGATACGTTGAACGGCAGCAGGTCGCCCGCCTGCGGCAGCGGCGGCAGCGAGTCGACCGCGTTTTCCTTCCAGTTGCCCTGGCGGTCCAGCAGATACACGAACGCGCTGTCATCCTTGTTGGTGGGCGTCTTCGAATTCGCGCAACCTGCCAGCGTGGCCGCCGCGGCAATCGATGCGAGCGCGAGAGCAATCGCTTTCAATATGCATTCCTCGTAAAAAAAGGGCGCGACACCAAGGTCGCGCCCGGTCATGCAGTTCGATTCGTCATTTGCCGACGATCAGGTGGGGCGGCATCGCGTCGAGCGTGCTCGCTTCCACTTCGATCTCCGAACAGACTATCGATGTGTCGACAATCGTCAGCGTTTGCTCGGACGATGCGCCAATGACGCGCGGATAGCGCGACAGACGCGGCCCGCGCGGCTTCTCGGCTCGCTGCGCCGGGCGGCGCAGGAAGCGCGACAGTTCCGTCAGCGCCAACTGATAGACATCCCGCTTGAACTCGATCACCGCATCGAGCGGCACCCAGTACTCGTTCCAGCGCCACGCATCGAACTCCGGGTGGTCGGTCGCGCGCAAGCAAATGTCGCAATCGCGTCCAACCATCCGCAGCAGGAACCAGATCTGCTTCTGGCCGCGGTAATGACCGCGTACCTCGCGCTTGATGAACTTGTCAGGCACCTCGTAACGCAACCAGTCGCGGGTGCGGCCGATTATCTTGACGTGTTCCGGATGCAGGCCCGTTTCCTCGTGCAGTTCCCGGTACATCGCCTGCATGGGGGTCTCGCCATACTTGATCCCACCTTGAGGAAACTGCCAGGAGTGCTCGCGGAGCCGCTTGCCCCAAAACACCTCGTTGCGCGCGTTCAAGAGGATGATGCCGACGTTCGGGCGAAAGCCTTCACGATCCAGCATACAACCACCTTCGAATCCTTTAAAATTGCTTTGATTATAAACAGATAACGGGCGCTGCGCACCGTGACGGAGCGAATCCGCGCGAGGCGTGCCGGTTGAATTGTCCCTGATTAGTCTGCTAAGTCATCTGCGCCATCGCCGTTCGTCGCGCGCAGCTTTTTCTCCTTGAAACTTTTTCGGGCGCCCCGCCTGGGGGCGCCGTTTTTGGAACCGTCCGCATGAAAGCTTCCCGTTTCTTTATCGGCACCCTGAAAGAAGCTCCCGCCGACGCGGAGATCGTCAGCCACAAGCTGATGGTCCGCGCCGGCATGATCCGCCGCGTCGCCGGCGGCATCTATAACTACCTGCCGGTCGGCCTGCGTTCGATTCGCAAGGTCGAGGCGATCGTGCGCGAGGAAATGAACCGGGCGGGCGCCATCGAGCTGCTGATGCCGGCAGTGCAGCCGGCCGAGCTGTGGCAGGAATCGGGCCGCTGGGAGCAATACGGCCCCGAGCTGCTGCGCTTCAAGGACCGCAAGGACAACGACTTCGTGATCGGGCCGACGCACGAGGAAGTCATCACCGACATCGCGCGCAACCAGATCAAGAGCTACCGGCAGATGCCGGTGAACTTCTACCAGATCCAGACGAAGTTCCGCGACGAGATCCGTCCGCGCTTCGGCGTGATGCGCGGCCGCGAATTCATCATGAAGGACGCGTATTCGTTCGACAAGGACGCGGCGGGCCTGAACGAGTCGTATCGCAAGATGTACGACGCGTACGTGCGCATCTTCACGCGCCTCGGCCTGGAGTTCCGTGCGGTCGCGGCCGACAGCGGCTCGATCGGCGGCAACTTCTCGCATGAATTCCACGTGATCGCCGACACCGGCGAGGACGCGATCGCGTACTGCCCGACGTCCGAATTCGCGGCGAACGTCGAGGCGGCCGAAGCGCTGCCGCTGACGCACGAGCGCGCGGCGCCGTCCGAAGCGATGGCGAAGGTCGCGACGCCCGGCAAGGCGAAGTGCGAAGCCGTGGCCGAGCTGCTGGCGATCCCGCTCGAGCGCACGATCAAGTCGATCGTGCTCGCGACCGACAACGAAGGCGCCGAGCCGACCATCTGGCTCGTGATGCTGCGCGGCGATCACGACCTGAACGAGATCAAGGTGTCGAAGCTGCCGGGCCTGAAGAACCACCGCTTCGCGACCGAGCAGGAAATCGTCGAGTGGTTCGGTACGCCGCCGGGCTACCTCGGCCCGGTCGGCACGAAGAAGCCCGTGAAGGTGATCGCGGACCGCACGGTCGCGAACATGAGCGACTTCGTCGTCGGCGCGAACGAGGTCGACTATCACATCGCGGGCGTGAACTGGGGCCGCGATCTGCCGGAGCCGGACGTTGCCGACGTGCGCAACGTGCAGAAGGGCGATCCGTCGCCGGACGGCAAGGGCGTGATCGACATCTGCCGCGGCATCGAGGTCGGCCACGTGTTCCAGCTGGGCACCAAGTACTCGGAAGCGATGGGCGCGACGTTCCTCGACGAATCGGGCAAGCCGCAGCCGATGCTGATGGGCTGCTACGGCGTCGGCGTCACGCGTATTCTCGGCGCGGCGATCGAACAGAACTTCGACGACCGCGGCATCATCTGGCCCGAGTCGATCGCGCCGTTCGAGGTCGTGCTGTGCCCGATGGGCTACGACCGCAGCGACATGGTGCGCGAGGCGGCCGACAAGCTGTACGTGGAACTGTCCGCGGCCGGCATCGACGTGATCCTCGACGATCGCGGCGAGCGCCCGGGCGTGATGTTCGCCGACTGGGAGCTGATCGGCGTGCCGCATCGCCTCGTGATCGGCGAGCGCGGCCTGAAGGAAGGCAAGATCGAGTACCAGGGCCGCCGCGACACCGAAGCGACGCTGCTGCCGGCCGACGCGGCCGCGGCGACGGTTGCGGAGAAGATCCGCGCCGCGCTCGCGCGCTAAGCGCACCGACCGGGGAACGCGGTGGAATACACCTTCCTGTCGGCCACCGTGCTCCTGGTGCTGATCACCGATCCGCTCGGCAACATCCCGCTGTTCATTTCGGCCATGCGGGATGTGCCGCGCGAGCGGCGCGTGAAGCTGATCCTGCGTGAAGTGGGGATCGCGTTCGTGATCCTGCTGTTCTTCATGGTGGTCGGCGACCGCTTCCTGCGGATGATGAGCCTGACCGACCTGTCGCTGCGGCTCGGCGGCGGGATCGTGCTGTTCCTGATCGCGCTGCGGATGATCTTCCCGCATCCGGACGGCGCGCTCGGCAACGATCCGCGCGCGGGCGGCGAGCCGTTCATCGTGCCGCTCGCGATTCCGGCGCTGGCCGGGCCGTCCGCGCTCGCGACGGTGATGCTGCTGACGTCGCAGGCGCCGGGCAAGATGCTCGAGTGGGTCGGCGCGCTGACGGTCACGATGATCGTCTGCGCGGTGACGCTGGTGCTGGCAGAACGGATCCAGCAATGGATCGGCGAGCGGACCGTCGCGGCGTTCGAGCGGCTGATGGGCCTCGTGCTCGTCGCGATCTCGGTGGAAATGATGCTGGGCGGTATCCGCGCGTTCGTACACCAGTTGTAGGGCCGGGCGGCGCGCGCCCACGAAAGAAAGCGGCGCTCCGGGATGCCGGAGCGCCGCTTTTCATTTGTCTGGCGGGCAGCGGGGGCTCAGACGTTCGCGGTGAGCGCGCGGATCGTCGGCAGGTTGCGCCAGTAGCCCTTCGCATCCATCCCGCAGCCGAACACGTAGCGGTCCGGCACCGAGAAGCCGCAGAAATCGGGGTGCAGCGGCTTCGCCTTCGCGAGCGTCTTCTCGCACAGCACGGCCGACATGAAGCGCTGCGCGCCCATGTCGAGGATGCGGTCGCGGATCGCGGCCATCGTCTCGCCTTCGTCGAGGATGTCGTCGAGCACGAGCACGATCCGGTCCTTCACCGATTCGCGCGGCGCGACGCGCCAGTGCATTTCCGGGCTGCCCTGCGTCGTGTTGCGGTAGCGGGTCAGGTGGATGTAGTCGAATTCCAGCGGGAAATCGAGATGCGGCAGCAGCATCCCGGTAAACACCGCGGCGCCGCCCATCACCGAGAGAACGAGCGGGAACGCATCGCCGATCTCGGCGCGGATCGCGTCGGCCATCCGGGAGATCGACGCGTTGACGGCGTCGGCCGAGACGATCTCTTCGGAGTGGTCGAAAATGTGGAGGGCTTCTTCGCGGTTCATGTGTTCAGGCGGGCAGTCGGTATACAAATAAGAATGAAGCAGAACGGCCGGCGAGCGCTACAGCAAAAACCCGCGCGCCGGCCGGCGGGCGGAATCAGCGCATGCCGGGCATCATGCCCTTCAGGCCGCGCATCATCTTCTGCATGTTGCCGCCCTTCAGCTTCTTCATCATCGTACGCATCTGGTCGTACTGGTTCAGCATCCGGTTGACTTCCTGCACCGGCACGCCCGCGCCGGCTGCAATGCGGCGCTTGCGCGTCGCCTTGATGATTTCGGGTTTCGCGCGCTCGGCGGGCGTCATCGAGCTGATGATGCCTTCCATCCGGCGGATCTGCTTTTCGGCCTGGCCCATGTCGGCGCCGGCGGCCGCCTGCTGGAATTGCGCAGGCAGCTTGTCCATCAGCGACGACAGGCCGCCCATGTTCTTCATCTGCGAGATCTGCGCGCGGAAATCGTTCAGGTCGAAGTCGCCGCCTTTCTTGACCTTGTCTGCGAGCTTCTGCGCGGCCTGCACGTCGACGCCGCGCTGTGCCTCCTCGACGAGCGCGAGGATGTCGCCCATGCCGAGGATCCGGTTCGCCATCCGGTCGGGGTGGAATACCTCGAGGCCGTCGAGCTTTTCGGCGACGCCGACGAACTTGATCGGCTTGCCGGTGACGTGGCGCACCGACAGTGCGGCGCCGCCGCGCGAATCGCCGTCGAGCTTGGTCAGCACGACGCCGGTGAGCGGCAGCGTGTCGTTGAATGCCTTCGCGGTGTTGACCGCGTCCTGGCCGAGCATCGCGTCGACGACGAACAGCGTCTCGGCAGGCTTCAGCGTGGCGTGCAGCGCGGCGATCTCCTGCATCATCGCCTCGTCGATGCCGAGGCGGCCGGCCGTGTCGACGATCAGCACGTCATGGTAGTGGCGCTTCGCCCAGTCGACGGCCGCGAGTGCGATGTCGACGGGCTTCTGGTCGGGCGTGGACGGGAAGAAGTCGGCGCCGACCTGTTCGCTCACCGTTTTCAGCTGCATGATGGCGGCCGGGCGATACACGTCGCACGACACGGTCAGCACCTTCTTCTTGTACTTCTCGCGCAGCAGCTTCGCGAGCTTGCCGGCGGTCGTGGTCTTGCCGGCGCCCTGCAGGCCGGCCATCAGGATCACGGCGGGCGGCGTGACCGCGAGGTTCAGCTCGGCGGCCTTGCCTTCGTAGTCGCCGCCGATCACGGCGGTCAGTTCCTTCTGGACCACGCCGACGAGCGCCTGGCCTGGCGACAGGCTGCTGATCACTTCCTCGCCGAGCGCCTTTTCCTTGACCTTGGCGATGAATTCGCGGACGACCGGCAGCGAGACGTCGGCCTCCAGCAGCGCGAGACGCACCTCGCGGAGCATCTCCTGCGTGTTCGCCTCGGTAAGCCGGGCCTCGCCGCGCAGCGTCTTGACGACGCGCGCCATCCGTTGAGTGAGATTGTCGAGCATGGGGAGCGATGGACAGTGGGGCCCGAAGGCGCGGCGGAACCGAATAAAGGGAGCCGTCGCGGGAAGGGGGCCTAGTGTAAACTTCGAACATGGATATTGTACTGTATGCCCTCACCGCATTCCTGTACGGCGGTCTCGCCGTCGCCGGCTGGCGCGCGCACCGCCAGGGCGGGACGCCGCTCGTCGCGAGCGTGCCGGCCGTGCCGGTTCCCGCGTCAGCCGCGTCAGGGATGAGCGGAGCCGGCCGCGCGCTGCTGTTCGCCGCGCTCGTCGCGCACGGCGTGCTGCTCCACATGACGATCTTTCCGAACGACGCGATGGTGTTCGGCTTCGCGTTCGCGCTGTCGGCGATGTTCTGGCTCGGCGCCGGCATCTACTGGATCGAGAGCTTCTTCTTCCCGCTCGACAGCCTGCGCCTGCTGGTGCTGCCGCTGGCGTGCGGCGCGTCGCTGCTGCCGCTCGTGTTCGGCGGCGTGCGGGTGCTTCCTTATGCCGCAGCGCCGCTGTTCAAGCTGCATTTCCTGATCGCCAACATCGCCTACGGCCTGTTCGCGATCGCCGCGCTGCACGCGATCCTGATGCTGCTGGTCGAGCGGCGCCTGCAGTCGCTGAGAGGCGGCGGGCGCGCCGGCTCGACGGGCTGGATCGCGAGCTGGCTCGAAACGCTGCCGCCGCTGCTCACGCTCGAGAAGCTGCTGTTCCGCCTGATCGGCGCCGGCTTCGTGCTGCTCACGCTGACGCTCGCGTCCGGCATCCTGTTCAGCGAGCAGGTCGACGCACGTGCGCTGCGGCTCGATCACAAGACCGTGTTCGCGATCCTGTCGTGGCTGATGTTCGGCGGCCTGCTGGTTGCGCGCAAGACGTCGGGCTGGCGCGGGCGCGGTGCCGCGCGCTGGGTGCTCGTGTCGTTCGCCGCGCTGCTGCTCGCGTATGTCGGCAGCCGGTTCGTTTTCGAGGTGCTGCTGCACCGTTCCGTGGTTTGACCGCAGGTTTCCGATGCGACAGATTCTTCTCCTGATTCTTCTTTTCTTCGCGGGTTCGTGGCTCGCACGCAAGCTGCGCCAGGCCCAGGAGCAGGCGCAGGCGCGTACCGGCCGCGGCGCCGGTTACGACGGCGCGTCCGGCGCCGGCGGCGCGGCGCGCCCGAACGGCGACGCGCGGTCGCTGCCCGAACCGATGGTGCGTTGTGCCGAATGCGGCGTGCATGCGCCGAAGGGCGATGCCATCGCCGCGGGCGACGAGTACTTCTGCAGCGCCGAGCACGCCCGGCGCCACGCGGCGCGATGAGCGGCGCGACGCTGCTGGCGGTCGACCCGAACGGCTGGGTGCGCGAGGCGCGCCACGCGCCGTCGCCGAATTTCGAGGCGCGGCCCGCGGGCGCGGTGCCGACGCTCGTGGTCGTCCACAACATCAGCCTGCCGCCCGGCGAATTCGGCGGCGACGCGATCGAGGCGCTGTTCCTGAATCGCCTCGATTGCGATGCGCACCCCTATTACCAGAGCCACCTGCGCGGCGTGCGCGTGTCCGCGCATTTCCTGATCCGCCGCGGCGGCGAACTCGTGCAGTTCGTGTCGTGCGACGAGCGCGCGTGGCACGCGGGCTCGTCCGAGTTCTTCGGCAGGCCCCGCTGCAACGACTTCTCGATCGGCATCGAGCTCGAAGGCGCGGACGACGTGCCGTTCGACGACGCGCAGTACGCGATGCTCGCCGCGCTCTGCCGCGCGCTCGCCGCGCACTATCCGGTCGACGCGTTTGCGGGGCACTCGGACATCGCGCCGGGCCGCAAGACCGACCCGGGCCCGCATTTCGATTGGCAACGCTTTGCGAGCGATGGCGGCTTTCCCGCCGGATACTTTCCTTTCCGTCAGCACTGATCGCGGGGTTTTTTGATCGGAGAAAGTTTTTTCCCCGACCAATGCCTTGTCGTGTCTGCGCGTGCGCGATGTCAAGACCTCCATCGCAAATTAACCGTTTGGACGTCCTCCGAATGTCCACTATACTTGGTGCCAGTTGAGCAGTTCTGCACTAGATATAGTGTGTGTCGCAGGGGAAACCCGAGCGGCGCCAGCCGGCGGTCAGTGCCGGCGGACAGGGTTCTCAGGGCGGCGCGTCAGGCCGGCGGTCCGGGCGTCGCGATCAGCGCAGCGAATTTCGGCGGGGCAGGGTACACATGACGAGGCACACGACCGGATCGGTTGTCGCGCATCGGCCGAACCGGCTCCCCCGGCGCATCGCTCGCCTCTTACCGCTCGCGCACCGCGTTGCGCAGCGTTCGTTTTAATCCGCGGTTCTCTCCGCACCATCCAACACCAGGAGCTTTGCACATGCAAACCACCGACAACGCGACGTCCCAGTACGAGAGCGCCTCGAGCCGTCCGCTCGGCGGGACCGAACAGGGCGCGAAGGCGCTCGCGCCGCAGGCCACGTTTGCCGACTACAAGGTGATCCGCCGCAACGGCAGCGTCGTGTCGTTCGAACCTTCGAAGATCGCGATCGCGGTGACCAAGGCTTTCCTGGCTGTCAACGGCGGGCAGGGTGCGGCATCGGCGCGCGTGCGCGAACAGGTCGAGCAACTGACGCAGAACGTCGTGCGCGCGCTCGTGCGCAGCCGCCCGAACGGCGGTACGTTCCATATCGAAGACATCCAGGATCAGGTCGAACTCGCGCTGATGCGCGGCGGCGAGCACAATGTCGCGCGTGCGTACGTGCTGTATCGCGAGAAGCGCCACCTCGAGCGCCAGAATGCGGGCGAGGAAGCGGTGGCAGCAGGCGGCGAATCGAACGCCGCCGGCATCAACGTCGTCGACAACGGCGTCACGCGTCCGCTCGACCTGAACGCGCTGCGCGCGCTGATCGTGTCGGCGTGCGATGGCCTCGGCGCTGCGGTTAACCCTGACCCGATCGTCGCGGAGACGGTGAAGAACCTGTACGACGGCGTGCCGATGAGCCAGGTCTACGACTCGGCGATCCTCGCTGCGCGCACGATGATCGAAAAGGATCCCGCGTACAGCCAGGTCACGGCCCGCATCCTGCTGCACACGATCCGTCGCGAGATCCTCGGCGAGGAAGTGGTGCAGGCCGAGATGCCGGCCCGCTACTCGGAGTATTTCCCGCAGTTCCTGAAGCGCGGCGTCGACGCCGGCCTGCTCGACGACAAACTGCTGCAGTTCGACCTGAAGCGCCTCGGCGAAGCGCTCGACGCGAACCGCGACCTGCAGTTCGGCTACCTCGGCCTGCAGACGCTGTACGACCGCTACTTCCTGCACGTCGACGGCGCCCGCATCGAAATGCCGCAGGCATTCTTCATGCGTGTCGCGATGGGCCTGTCGCTGAACGAGATCGACCGCGAAACGCGCGCGATCGAGTTCTACAACGTGCTGTCGAGCTTCGACTTCATGAGCTCGACGCCGACGCTGTTCAACTCGGGCACGCACCGCTCGCAGCTGTCGTCGTGCTACCTGACGACGGTCGCGGACGATCTCGACGGCATCTATGAAGCGCTGAAGGAGAACGCGCTGCTGTCGAAGTTCGCCGGCGGCCTGGGCAACGACTGGACGCGCGTGCGCGCACTCGGCTCGCATATCAAGGGCACGAACGGCAAGTCGCAAGGCGTGGTGCCGTTCCTGAAGGTCGTCAACGACACGGCCGTCGCCGTCAACCAGGGCGGCAAGCGCAAGGGCGCGGTCTGCGCGTACCTCGAATCGTGGCACCTCGACATCGAGGAGTTCCTGGAGCTGCGCAAGAACACCGGCGACGATCGCCGCCGTACGCACGACATGAACACGGCGAACTGGATTCCCGACCTGTTCATGAAGCGCGTGATGGAAGGCACGGACTGGACGCTGTTCTCGCCGTCGACCTGCCCGGACCTGCACGACAAGTTCGGCGCGGAATTCGAGGCGGCTTACACGGCTTACGAAGACAAGGTCGCGCGCGGCGAGATCAAGCTGTTCAAGAAGATCCCGGCGCAGCAGCTCTGGCGCAAGATGCTCGGCATGCTGTTCGAGACGGGCCACCCGTGGATCACGTTCAAGGATCCGTGCAACGTGCGCTCGCCGCAGCAGCACGTGGGCGTCGTCCATTCGTCGAACCTGTGCACGGAAATCACGCTGAACACGAGCGACTCCGAAATCGCGGTGTGCAACCTCGGCTCGGTGAACCTCGTCGCCCACCTGGTGAAGCAGGCCGACGGCAGCTACGCGCTCGACCACGACAAGCTGAAGCGCACGGTCCGCGTCGCGATGCGCATGCTCGACAACGTGATCGACATCAACTACTACGCGGTGGCGAAGGCGCGTAACTCGAACCTGAAGCACCGCCCGGTCGGCATGGGCATCATGGGCTTCCAGGACTGCCTGCACCTGCTGCGCACGCCGTACGCGTCGGACGCGGCAGTCGAGTTCGCCGACCGTTCGATGGAAGCGGTCTGCTACTACGCGTATTACGCGTCGACCGAGCTGGCCGAAGAGCGCGGCCGCTATTCGAGCTACCGCGGCTCGCTGTGGGATCGCGGCATCCTCCCGCAGGACACGCTGAAGCTGCTGACGGAAGCGCGCGGCGGCTACGTCGAGGTCGACACGTCCGAGTCGCTCGACTGGACGACGCTGCGTTCGCGGATCGCCGCGCACGGCATGCGCAACTCGAACTGCGTCGCGATCGCGCCGACGGCGACGATCTCGAACATCATCGGCGTGTCGGCGTGCATCGAGCCGACCTTCCAGAACCTGTACGTGAAGTCGAACCTGTCGGGCGAATTCACGGTGGTGAACGAGTACCTCGTGCGCGACCTGAAGGAGCGCGGCCTGTGGGACGAGGTGATGGTCGCCGACCTGAAGTACTTCGACGGCATGCTGTCGCGCATCGACCGTATCCCGGCCGACCTGCGCGCGATCTACGCGACCGCGTTCGAAGTCGACCCGACGTGGCTGGTCGAAGCCGCATCGCGTCGCCAGAAGTGGATCGACCAGGCGCAGTCGCTGAACATCTACATGGGCGGCGCATCGGGCAAGAAGCTCGACGAGGTCTACAAGCTCGCATGGCTGCGCGGCCTGAAGACGACCTACTACCTCCGCACGATGGCGGCGACGCACGTCGAGAAATCGACGGTGGCGCACGGCGCGCTGAACGCGGTGCCGACGAACGGCGGGTCGGGCAGCGGCGGCGCGCAAGGCGCGGCAGGCGGCTTCGGCGCGGCGGGTGGCGATGCGTCGTCGGGTGCGATCAACGCGGCACCGGCACTCGCGCCGGTCGAGGCCGACGGCCCGGTGTGCACGATGCGTCCGGGCGATCCCGGCTTCGACGAGTGCGAAGCGTGCCAGTAACGCAGTGCGCCTGACCTGAAGAAGGTTCGGGCGGCGCACACGACGACCGATCGAGGTTGAAGTGTGCGCCGCTCTCAACTAAAAAAATGATAAGGAATCTGTAACGCGGCACCTGCGTTGCAGGCAGTGACGAGCGATCGAAACGTCCCCGACGATGTCGTGTTTCGATCAGCGTTCGATGCGTCGAGCGCACCTCGCGATACACGCGCGACTCGCATCGCGCGCTGCATGAACGACGATGCGTTGCTCAAAGTGTTGTATCGAGGTCGCAACGCGAATCGAAAAAAGGATTTTTCGTGAGCGAACCCTTTTATCGCTCAGGAAAAGATGGTACAAACCGTTCTAAATTGATGGTGAGAATTTATGCTCAACTGGGATGACGAGAAGACTGCCGTAACTCCCGCGAGCGGGGCGCAGCAAAACGCGATGCGCACCTCCGCCGGAATGGCTGTCGGAACGCAGGCAGCAGCGCCTGCCGCCCATCAGGTCCGCGACATTTTCGAAGGCGATCTTGCGGTGCCGCCGCAAGCATCGGCTGTTCCCGCCGGCGGTTCGGAAGCGCGGGTCAATGTCGCCGACAAGCGCATCATCAACGGCCAGACTGACGTGAATCAGCTGGTGCCGTTCAAGTACAAGTGGGCGTGGGAAAAGTATCTGGCCGGTTGTGCGAACCACTGGATGCCGCAGGAAATCAACATGTCCCGCGACATCGCCCTGTGGAAGGACCCGAACGGTCTGACCGAGGACGAGCGCCGCATCGTGAAGCGCAACCTCGGCTTCTTCGTGACGGCCGATTCGCTCGCGGCGAACAACATCGTGCTCGGCACGTACCGCCACATCACGGCGCCCGAGTGCCGGCAGTTCCTGCTGCGCCAGGCGTTCGAGGAAGCGATCCACACGCACGCGTACCAATACATTGTCGAATCGCTCGGTCTCGACGAAGGCGAGATCTTCAACGCGTACCACGAGGTCACGTCGATCCGCGCGAAGGACGAATTCCTGATCCCGTTCATCCACACGCTGACGGATCCGGCCTTCAAGACCGGCACGCTCGAAGCGGATCAGAAGCTGCTGAAGTCGCTGATCGTGTTCGCCTGCATCATGGAAGGCCTGTTCTTCTATGTCGGGTTCACGCAGATCCTCGCGCTTGGCCGCCAGAACAAGATGACGGGTGCTGCAGAGCAATATCAGTACATCCTGCGCGACGAGTCGATGCACTGCAATTTCGGCATCGACCTGATCAACCAGATCAAGCTCGAGAATCCGCATCTCTGGACCGCGGAATTCCGCGCCGAGATCCGCGAGCTGTTCAAGCAGGCTGTCGAACTCGAATACCGCTACGCCGAAGACACGATGCCGCGCGGCGTGCTGGGTTTGAACGCGTCGATGTTCAAGAGCTATCTGCGCTTCATCAGCAACCGCCGTTGCCAGCAGATCGGCCTCGATCCGCTGTACCCGAACGAGGAAAACCCGTTCCCGTGGATGAGCGAGATGATCGACCTGAAGAAGGAACGCAACTTCTTCGAGACGCGTGTGATCGAGTATCAGACGGGGGGCGCGCTGTCCTGGGAATAACCCGCAGCAGCGAACCCGTCACATGATGGAGCAGCCGGTGGCCTCTCGGCCCCGGCCCAAGGTTTAGGAGCAAGAACGCCTGATGCAAAGCATGCCCGGTGCCTTAACGGCCCAACGATACGACAGGCACTTTGCGAACCCTTCAGTGGGATGGGCAAACTTCCCTCCGGAAAAAGCGGACGGCCGTGTGGCGGTCCGCTTGATCAAGCGATTAGGGGTAGCGGCGCGAGGTGCGCCGGCTACCGACTTGATTTGGCGCGCGAGGCCGGGCGGTCACGCGCGCCATACCGTATTCATTAGCGTAAGCGCGTGGTATCCGCGTACGCCGATGAATAGCCCGCTTCGAAGCGCACGTCCTGAACAGCGTCCGCGGGAAGCGGGTTTTGACGAAGGGTGTAGTTTGAACTGACTCTCATCTGAACCTGAAGGAGAACAACATGGTTACCGCCAAGAAGAAACCGGCTGCTAAGAAGGTTGCTGCAAAGAAGACCGTTGCGAAGAAGGCTGCTGCTCCGGCGAAGAAGGCCGCTGCAGTGAAGAAGGTCGCGGTGAAGAAGGTTGCCGCGAAGAAGGCAGCACCGGCCAAGAAGGCCGCGGTGAAGAAGGTCGCAACGAAGAAGGTTGCAGCGAAGAAAGTCGCGGTGAAGAAGGTTGCCGCGAAGAAGGCAGCACCGGCCAAGAAGGCCGCAGTGAAGAAGGTTGCAGCGAAGAAGGTCGCAGTGAAGAAGGTTGCTGCGAAGAAGGCAGCACCGGCTAAGAAGGCTGCTGCGAAGAAGGCCGCGCCTGCTGCGAAGAAGGCTGTCGCGAAGAAGGCTGCGCCTGCTGCGAAGAAGGCCGCTGCGAAGAAGGCTGCCGCTCCGGCGAAGAAGGCCGCTGCGCCGAAGGCTGCTGCTCCGGCGAAGAAGGCTGCTGCACCGAAGGCTGCTGCTCCGGCGAAGAAGGCTGCTGCACCGAAGGCTGCCGCTCCGGCGAAGAAGGCTGCTGCGCCGAAAGCTGCCGCTCCGAAGGCTGCCGCTCCCGCAAAGAAGGCCGCTGCACCGAAGAAGGCCGTCGTGAAGAAGGCTGCGCCGGCAACGACCGCGTCGACCGCATCGGTTGCGCCGGCATCGGGCGTGAAGACCGCGCTCAACCCGGCAGCGGCATGGCCGTTCCCGACCGGCAGCCGTCCGTAATCGAGGCTGACCAGCACTACCCGGGCACTCACGTGGTGTCCGTGGGTTGAGTAGCGCTACTCAATCGATCCCGCCATCTGGCTCAGGTGGCGGGATTTTTTTTCGCCCGCATTCGAGCGTGCGCCGGGTGCCCGTCTGCGGGCTGCGGCGAGCAGGGGCGAAAAAAAACGCATGTGCAGCTTCGCACATGCGTTCGACCGCGGCTTGCGCCGCGTGCTGAGGATACCGGTTAGTGCGTGACGCGCGTGACGCCGCCGCTCGACAGCAGTCGCACACGCTCGCCTGCGCGGAACGCTTCGCCGCTGGCGGCCTGCGTGATCGAGCGCAGATCGCCGTTGTCGAGGCGCACGGTGATTTCGACACCGTTCGCCGTGCTGAGGTTTTCGCCGACCGCGTTGCCCGCGACCGCACCCACGAGACCGCCGGCGATTGCCGTCAGGATCGATCCCTTGCCGCCGCCGATCGCGCTGCCTGCCACCGCACCGAGTGCGCCGCCGCCGATCGTGCCGATCGCGGCGCCGCCGCCGTCGGACTGGATGCGAACCGCGCGGACGCTTTCGACCGTGCCCATGCGGACCGTCTGTTCGCGCTGCGCCTGGCCGACGCTATAGACGTCGGCCGACCCGGGCGGCGTGAAGCAGCCGGCGAGCGTCAGCGAGGCCGTCAGCATGGCCGCGAGCGTGAGGGTCTTTTTCGTCAACATCTTTGCTCTCCCACAAAATTCATTCGAGACTGTAACCGAAGGCAGCCTCGAAGCGCGCGTCGATCTCGGCGCGCGTCAGTACGTAAGTCTGGGGCCCCTGGTGGGCGATCTTGAGCGAGCCCATCAGGCTCGCGAGGCGGCCCGTGGTTGCCCAGTCGAGGCCATTCTCGATGCCGTACAGCAGGCCGCCCCGGAAGGCATCGCCGCAGCCGGTCGGATCGACGACGCGCTCGGCACCCACGACGGGAATCTGTTCTTCGCCGTTCTTGTGAAGAATGGTGGAGCCGTGCTCGCCGCGCGTGATGATCAACGCCTGAACCCGGCTGGCGATTTCCTGTTCGGACCAGCCCGTCTTGTCGCTGACGAGCTTGCCTTCGTAATCGTTGACCGCGACGAACGTCGCGAGTTCAATGATGCGGCGCAGCGTCGCACCGTCGAACAGCGGCAGGCCCTGGCCCGGATCGAAGATGAACGGAACGCCGGCCTTCGCGAACTGCTCGGCGTGCTGGACCATGCCGTCGAAGCCGTCCGGCGCGACGATGCCGAGCTTCACGCCCGCGACGTCGTCAGCACGGTTCAGGTGCGACTGCATCATCGCGCCGGGGTGGAAGGCGGTGATCTGGTTGTTGTCGAGATCGGTCGTGATCATTGCCTGCGCGGTGTGCGTATCGGGCACCACGCGCACGTTTGCCTTCGACAGGCCGAGGCTGTCGAGGCGTTCGAGATACCGGTCGGCATCGTTCGCGCCGACCGTCGCCATGATGCGGGCGTCGCCCCCGAGCATGTGCAGTGCGTAAGCGATGTTCCCCGCGCAGCCGCCGAATTCGCGACGCATCGTCGGCACCAGGAAGCTCACGTTGAGAAGGTGAACCTGGTCGGGCAGGATGTGCTCGCGGAAGCGACCTTCGAAGGTCATGATGTTGTCGTAGGCGAGCGAGCCGCAAATCAGCGTAGTCAAGGCGTACGTTCCTGTAGAGAACAAAGGGAAGCGGCCGCCCGGCCGGCGCGCGAACGGCCCGTCGTCGGGCTTCGCGCGGCAGGGCCGGGCGGCAGCGGGATTACTTCAGCGCGGCGAGCGCGGCGTCGTAGTTCGGCTCGTCCTTGATTTCGCCGACGAGTTCCGCGTGGATCACCTTGTCCTGCGCGTCGAGCACCACGACCGCGCGTGCGGTCAGGCCGTTCAGCGGGCCGCTCGTCACGTCGACGCCGTATGCGTTCGCGAACGCGCGGCCGGTGCGGAACGTCGAAGCCGTCACGACGTTCTCGAGGCCTTCGGTCGTGCAGAAGCGCGTGGCGGCGAACGGCAGGTCGGCGGACACGACGACGACGACCGTGTTGTCGAGCGACGATGCGGCTTCGTTGAACTTGCGGGTCGACGTCGCGCAGGTCGGCGTGTCGAGGCTCGGCACGATGTTCAGCACCTTGCGCTTGCCGGCGAAGCTGGCGAGCGACAGGTCGGCGAGATCCTTGCCGACCAGCTTGAAATCGGCGCCCTGGGCGCCGACAGTCGGGAACGTGCCGGCGAGATCGATCGGGTTGCCACCCAGCGTAACTTTGCTCATGTTCGTGCTCCGAAATAGCGCGCCGCTCGGGCGCGCGGGTTGAGACGGGCGCGCATGCGCGCGCCGCGGCGCGTCAAGGATAGAAGATCTGGACGCGGAAATTCGAGGCGGGCGTGCCGTTCGTTTCGAGGCGGACGACCATCGTCTGCGTCGTGCCGGGCGGCAGCCCGGCGTCGATCGGCGTGCCCGGGCGCACGTAGTCGCGCGGCGCGAGCACGCGGCGCACGGTTACGTGACTGGTGTCGTCGAGCAGCGTCAGTTCGAGCGACGGGTACGCGAGCGCAACGCGGTAGCGGTTCGTCAGCGGCACCTTCAGCTCGAGTTCTCGCGGGCCGTCGAGCTGGCGCAGGTCGGTTGCGTCGAGCCGCAGGCCGTCGATCGCGCGCGGCGGCGCGACGGTGCAGCCGAGCGGCGCGCAGGCCTGCCGGAACCAGCCCAGCGTGGCGGGCCAGCGGATCATCAACGCCTCGCGCTGCCACCACGCGAGCTGGGCAACGAGCAGCACGGCCAGCGCGGCGGCGACGAGGCCGCCGAAAAAGCCGCCGAGGATCCCGCGTCGCTGCGGTGCGCGCGTCTCGCGCGTGACGGCGAAGTGCGGGCGATCGTCGTCGGTCAGCGCAGCCGGAAACGGTGCGGCCGGCGTGTCGGCTGCCGCGGTTGTGGCTGTGTCGCGACGCGCGGCGGCGGTTTCGGGTGCCTGTTCGATGGCGGCCGGCGACGGCGTGAACGCGAATCGCGGTTCGCGCGGCGCGCGTTCGTCGTCCGGCAATGTGAAGCGCGCGGAGCCGACGGGTTCGGCTGCTTCGTGCGCGGTGTCTGCTTCGGGCGGAAGGTGGGCGACGAAGCGCGGTTCACGTGGATCGCGCTCCACGGGCGACTGAGCGGACTGAGCGGATTGAGCGGACTGAGCGGACTGAGCGGACTGAGCGGACTGAGCGGACTGAGCGGACTGAGCGGACTGAGCGGACTGAGCGGACTCAGCGGACTGAGCGGACTCAGCGGACTCAGCGGACTCAGCGGACTCAGCGGACTCAGCGGACTGAGCGGACTCAGCGGACTCAGCGGACTCAGCGGACTCAGCGGACTCAGCGGACTCAGCGGACTCAGCGGACTCAGCGGATGCTTCGGTATCTTGATGGATCCGCGCCGACGGCGATTCGGCCAATTGCGCGACGGAGGAGGCGGCCGGCGCGGCCGCGGACGGGGCGAACGGCGCGGCCGAGGCCGACAGGTGGACGACGCCGGCTTCCGTGGGCGGGAGCGCGACCGGCACGAGCGGCGCGGTACGCACCGTCCGCACGTTGTGCTGCAGAGCCGGATCGACGCCGGCATCGAGCCAGGGCGCCCACATGTCCCAGTGTTCCGGCTCGTAATCGGTGTCGGCAGGAGATCCGGCCGGCGCAGCGGAAGTGAACAGGCGGGCCGGCGGAGCGGGATGGTGTACCTCGCCGTCGTCCGGCTCGCCGGCCGGTTCGGTCACGGTCGGTTCGGGTTGCTGCGCGTGCTCGGGTACGAGCGACTCGGACGCGTTGAAGACTTCGTGGCAATGCCCGCAGCGCACGAGCCCGTGATGCAGCGAGAGCTGTTCCTGCTGCAGCCGGAAGACGGTTTCGCAATGAGGACAGCGCGTCGCAAGAAGCATGTCGAGCCGGGCGGCCTGCAGGCCAGAGTGAAGGACAGCGCTATTCTAATGGCTTTCCCGCCGCGTTCCGGCGAGGCATACCCAACCTTCGTGTTCGCGCCAGACCGAGATGTCGACGTAGCGTGCATAGACGGCCGCCACCTCGTCCGCCTGGCGTGCCAGCACGCCCGACAGCGCGATACGCCCGCCCGGTTTGACCTTCGAGGCAAGCATCGACGCCATCAGCTTCAGCGGATTCGACAGGATGTTCGCGACGACGATGTCGAATTCGCCGTCCGGGCACGCATCGGGCAACCCGTACGTGACTTCCGCGCGGTTGCGTTCGCTGTTCTGCCGCGCCGACTCGACCGCCTGCGGATCGATGTCGATGCCGATGACGGGGTTCGCCCCGCATTTCCTCGCGAGGATCGCGAGAATGCCCGAGCCGCAGCCGTAGTCGAGCACCGACTGGCCGGACTTCACCGACTGCTCGAGCCATTCCATGCAAAGACGCGTGGTCGGGTGGCTGCCGGTGCCGAACGCGAGGCCGGGGTCGAGCTCGAGGACGAGTGCATCGGGATCGGGCGCGTCGTGCCACGACGGCACGACCCAGATCCGTTCGCCGATCGGGATCGGCTCGAACTGCGACTGCGTGAGCCGCACCCAGTCCTGTTCCTCGACTTCGCGCACGGTGAACCCGGGCGTCTCGGCGATGCCGATCTCGTTCGCGGCCGCCGTGAGCAGCACGGCCGGCTCGTGGTCGGCCGACAGCAGCGCGACCACGCGCGAGTGCTGCCACGCGGTGCGGTCCGGCACGAGGCCGGGCTCGCCGAAGAGCGGCTGTTCGTCGGGCGTGTCGGCGTCGGCGTCCTCGACGGACACCGACAGCGCGCCGAGTTCGAGCAGCGCGTCGGACAGCGCCTCCGCATGCTCGCGGGCCAGTTCGACGACGAGTTCGCGATAGCTCATGCTTACGCTTCTTCCGGTGCGACCTGCTGCTTCTGCGCGAGCCGGTTTTCGAGGTAATGGATGCTGGTGCCGCCTTCGACGAACTTCGAATCGATCATCAGCTCGCGGTGCAGCGGGATGTTGGTCTGGATGCCTTCGACGACCATTTCCGACAGCGCGATGCGCATCCGGCTGATCGCCTGCTCGCGCGTCGCGCCGTAGGTGATCAGCTTGCCGATCATCGAATCATAGTTCGGCGGCACGAAATAGCCATTGTAGGCGTGCGAGTCGACGCGCACGCCGGGGCCGCCCGGCGTATGCCAGGACGTGATGCGGCCGGGCGACGGCGTGAACTTGAACGGATCTTCGGCGTTGATCCGGCATTCGATCGCATGTCCGCGGAACTGGATGTCGCGCTGGCGCAGCGTGAGCTTCTCGCCGGCCGCGATGCGGATCTGTTCCTGCACGATGTCGACGCCCGTGATCAGCTCCGATACCGGGTGTTCGACCTGCACGCGCGTGTTCATCTCGATGAAGTAGAACTCGCCGTTTTCGTACAGGAACTCGAACGTGCCGGCGCCGAGGTAGCCCATCTTCTTGCAGGCGTCCGCGCAGCGGTCGCCGATGCGGTCGATCAGGCGGCGCGGGATGCCCGGCGCCGGTGCTTCCTCGATCACCTTCTGGTGGCGGCGCTGCATCGAGCAGTCGCGCTCGCCGAGCCAGATCGCGTTCTTGTACGCGTCGGACAGCACCTGGATCTCGATGTGACGCGGGTTCTCGAGGAACTTTTCCATGTACACCTGCGGGTTGCCGAACGCACGGCCGGCTTCCTCGCGGGTCATGTTGACCGCATTGACGAGCGCGGCCTCGGTGTGCACGACGCGCATGCCGCGCCCGCCGCCGCCGCCGGCCGCCTTGATGATGACCGGATAGCCGACCGCGCGCGCAATCTTGACGATCTCCTTCGGATCGTCCGGCAACGCGCCTTCCGAACCCGGCACGCACGGCACGCCGGTCTTGATCATCGTCTGCTTGGCGGTGACCTTGTCGCCCATCATGCGGATCGTTTCCGGGCGCGGGCCGATGAACGTGAAGCCCGACTGCTCGACGCGCTCAGCGAAATCGGCGTTTTCCGACAGGAAGCCGTAGCCGGGGTGGATCGCCTCGGCGTCGGTGACTTCCGCGGCGCTGATCAGCGCCGGCATGTTCAGGTAGCTCAGGTTCGACGGAGCCGGGCCGATACAGACGGCTTCGTCCGCGAGGCGCACGTACTTGGCTTCCTTGTCGGCTTCCGAGTAGACGACCACCGTCTTGACGCCGAGCTCGCGGCACGCGCGCTGAATGCGCAGCGCGATTTCACCGCGGTTGGCAATGAGGATTTTTTCAAACATAGCGAGTATTCGTCTCTTCGAGGGGCGCGCGAACGGCGCCTGGCGAGCATCGGCGGCGCGCGGCCCGCAGGCCGCGCGGCGGGCTTAGCCGATCACGAAAAGCGGCTGGCCGTATTCGACGGCCTGGCCGTTCTCGACGAGGATTTCCTTGATCACGCCGGCCTTGTCCGACTCGATCTCGTTGAGCAGCTTCATCGCTTCGATGATGCAGATCGTCTGGCCTTCCTTGACCGTGTCGCCGACCTGGACGAACGGGTCCGCGCCCGGCGACGGTGCGCGATAGAACGTGCCGACCATCGGCGACGTCACGACGTGGCCCTGCGGAGCGGCCGGTGCGGCGGCACCGCCTGCGGCCGGCGCGGCAGCGCCGTCGGTCGGCAGCGCGACCGACGGGACCGGCGCGCTGACCTGCGGGGCATACCCAGCCGTCGGCTGCACGTAGACCGGCGGCGCGTTCTTGACGATGCGCACCTTGCCTTCGCCTTCCGTCACTTCCAGCTCGGAGATGCCGGATTCGGAAACGAGGTCGATCAGAGTTTTCAGCTTACGAAGATCCATCGGGAATTCCCCTTTCAATACGTGAAAGCGCCGGTTTAGTGGCCGGCGCTCAATCTAGATCGCGAAATCAGCCGCGCGACGCGCCTTGCAGCTTGTCCAGCGCGTACTCGAGCGCGTACAGATAACCTTTCCAGCCGAGCCCGCAGATCACGCCTTCGGCCTGGTCGGAAAAGTAGGAGTGGTGCCTGAACGCTTCGCGACGATGCACGTTCGACAAGTGAACCTCGACGAACGGAATGCCAACGCCGGCGATCGCGTCCCGGATCGCGACGCTCGTGTGCGTATACGCGGCCGGATTGATCAGGATGAAATCGGTCTGTTCTTCCCGCGCGGCCTGGATGCGGTCGACCAGCGCGCCTTCATGGTTGCTCTGGAACGACGACAGTTCGGCACCGGCTTCCCGGGCACGGGCGGCAAGCGCCTGATCGATCTGCGCCAGCGTGACGCGGCCGTACACCTCCGGTTCCCGGGTGCCGAGAAGGTTCAGGTTGGGGCCGTGCAGCACCAGCAATCGTGTCATGGTCGCTTCTATTTCTGCGGAATTGCGCGAACTTTAGCGCTATTTAGAGAAATTTGTCTAGTTTCGCCGAACGGCCGGGCGTTCCGGGCCTGAGGGAATTGCCGGTACGGATGCAAAGTGTCGGCGAATTCACGCGAAATTGCGGCGATCGACGGACAAATGGCCGCCAACGCACGTACAGCCGTTCGGGCAGGTTACAGCGCGTCGAGCGTCTTTTTCAGCTCGGCCGGCTGGATTTGCCCTAATTTTGTCTCGCGAATCTTGCCGGTTTCGTCGATGACGACCGTAAACGGCAGCGCGCCGGCGGTATTTCCGAAATTCCGGGCCAGATCGGCGCCTGCATATCCGCTGACGAAAACCGGATAGTCGACCTTCACCTTCTGCAGGAAGTTCTTCACGTTCTGCCCGGAATCGACGCCGATTCCGATGAAACGGATGCCCTTCTGCTTGTACTGGTGCGACAGCGCGACGAGCTCGGGCATCTCCTCGACGCACGGACCGCACCATGACGCCCAGAAATTGACCACGACCTTCTGGCCCTTGAAGGCGGCCAGCGAAGCCGGCTTGCCGTCGACATCCGTGAGCGATGCCGCCCACAGCTGCTCGACCGGGCTGCCGTGCGCGGCGGGCGCGGCGACGGCGACGCCGTCACCGTCGCCGGGAGCGCCGCGGAACCAGTGGCCGGCGGCGATCCCGCCGGCAACGGCGGCGGCCGCGACTACCGCGAGCGCCATCATGCGTTTCATTGTCATCGTTGAATCATTCCGGTTCGGAAGGGGCGTCGCCTGCTTCGACGAGCGCGCGCAGCGCCGCGGCATCCGCGCGGGCGACCCGGCCGCGCGCATCGGCCTTGACCGCGCCGCGCAGGTCGTCGCTCGCATAGAGCGCGAGGTGGATGCCGATCGCGTCCACGTCGCGCCGCGGGCGCCACAGGAAGCTCAGCGTCTCGACGTCGCCGCGGCCCGCGAAGTGCCGCGTCTCGGATACGTCGTACTGGACGTTCTGGTTCAGCAGGTAGATCGCGACGTCCTTCGGGTTATCGGTAAATGCCTGCAAATGGATGTCCGAATGCGCGTTCGCGGTGCCGTTCAGCACGGCGCCCGTCACATACGGGTTGAACTCGGCGAGCCGGCGCATCCATTCCAGCGCGACCTCGCGCAGGCGGCGCAGCTCGTCCGGCTGCGTGTCGCTCTGGAACAGGGCGAGGTACGCGTGCAGTTCTTCCTCGATCTGGTCGTTATCCGGCAGCCATTCGCCGGCAACGCGCGATTCGCCGAGCAACTGGCGCGCGGCCTTGCGTTTCGCGCCGGCGTAGTCCAGGCCGTCCTCCGCGATCAGGCGGGCGGCGGACTGGGCGATTTCCTCGCGGACGCGCCGCGGGTCGACAAGAGGTTTGCGAGACATGATCCGGCAATCATACTCGATCGCCGCAGCGCCCGAGCGCAGGTGCGGCGGCCTGCCGCCGGGCGCGCCGGCGCCGTTCGCGGACATCGTTCGGGCCGCCGGGCACGGCAGGCCGTCAGTTACAATAGTGTTCTTTGTGTCGCGGCAACCGCCGTCGAACGGGCACCGGTCGCACGGCGTGTCCGGCGCGCCGCAGACGCAATCTTTCCGAATCGACGGCGCCCCGGCGGCGCGAAAGCATTCATCTATGCACATCCACATTCTTGGCATCTGCGGCACCTTCATGGGCGGTCTCGCCGTACTCGCGCGCGAGGCGGGCCACACGGTGACGGGTTGCGACGCGGGCGTCTATCCGCCGATGAGCACGCAGCTCGAAGCGCAGGGCATCACGCTGACCGAGGGCTACGGCGCCGAGCAGATCGACCTGAAACCGGATCTCTTCGTGATCGGCAACGTCGTCACGCGCGGCAATCCGCTGATGGAAGCGATCCTCGATCGCGGCCTGCCGTACGTGTCGGGCCCGCAGTGGCTGGGCGAACACGTGCTGGCCGGCAAATGGGTGCTGGCGGTCGCGGGGACGCACGGCAAGACGACCACGTCGTCGATGCTCGCGTGGCTGCTGGAGGACGCAGGCCTGAACCCGGGCTTCCTGATCGGCGGCGTGCCGCTGAACTTCGGCGTGTCGGCGCGGCTCACCGATTCGAGCTTCTTCGTGATCGAGGCCGACGAATACGACACGGCGTTCTTCGACAAGCGCTCGAAGTTCGTCCACTATCGGCCGCGCACCGCGGTGCTGAACAATCTTGAGTTCGATCACGCCGACATCTTCCCGGATCTCGCCGCGATCGAGACGCAATTCCACCATCTCGTGCGTACCGTGCCCGGAGTCGGCCGGATCGTCACGAACGGCCGGTCGGACGCGCTCGAGCGCGTGCTGGCGCGCGGCTGCTGGAGCGAGGTCGAGCGGTTCGGCGTCGACGGCGGCTGGCAGGCGCTGCCGGCCGAGGACGGCGTGCCGGTCGACGAGCGTTTCGCCGTGTATGCGCAGGCCGGGCGCGTCGGCGAAGTCGCCTGGCAGGTGCAGGGCGATCACAACCGGATGAACGCGCTCGCGGCGATCGCCGCCGCGCGCCACGTCGGCGTGCCGCCCGCGCAGGCCGCCGCGTCCCTCGCGTCGTTCCGCAACGTGAAGCGCCGCATGGAAGTGCGCGGCAGCGTGGACGGCGTGACCGTCTACGACGACTTCGCGCACCATCCGACCGCGATCGAAACCACGATCGCAGGCCTTCGTGCGCGCATCGGCCGCCAGCATGCTCGCATCCTCGCCGTACTCGAGCCGCGCTCGAATACGATGAAGCTCGGCGTGATGAAGTCGCAATTGCCGGCGAGCCTGGCCGACGCCGATCTCGTGTTCGGCTACGGCGCACCGGCGGGGCGCGACGCGCTCGGCTGGAATCTTGCCGAGGCGCTGGCGCCGCTCGACGACCGCGCACACGCGTTCGACGATCTTCACCTGCTGGTGAAGGCGGTCGTCGGGGCCGCCCGGCCGGGCGACCACGTACTCGTGATGAGCAACGGCGGCTTCGGCGGCGTGCACCAGAAGCTGCTCGACGCGCTCGGGAGCCGCACGTGATCCTGTATCTGCACGGCTTCCGGTCGTCGCCGGAATCGCAGAAGTCGCGGCTGCTCGCCGCGCGCATGGCCGAGCTCGGCCGCACGGACGAGTGGCGGTGCCCGTCGCTGTCGGTGTCGCCGCTCAAGGCGATCGCGTTGGCCGAAGCGGAAGTGGCGGGCGCGCGCGACGTGACCGTCATCGGCAGCTCGCTCGGTGGTTACTACGCCACGTGGCTGGCCGAAAAGCACGGCTGGAAGGCCGTGCTGCTGAATCCGGCCATCGTGCCGCAGCGCGATCTCGAACAGCATCTGGGCGAGCAGCCGCTATGGCACGGCGGCGGCACGATCGTCGTCGAGCGCCGTCACCTGCACGAGCTCGACGCGCTGCGCGTGCCGGCGATCACGCGTGCCGACCGCTACTATCTGTTCGCGGCCACCGGCGACGAAGTGCTCGATTACCGCGAGATGCTGGCCCATTACCCGGGCGCGAAGACGCGCGTGATCGAAGGCAGCGATCATGGAATCAGCGAATTTGCCGACTATGTCGACGACGTTCTCGCGTTTTGCGACGGAAAAGCGTCATAACCCGGCCCCGTGCCGATCGAATCCCCATCATCATGCGGCGCCGCCGATGCGGTGCCCGGCAGTCTGAACGAGAGTACTGAGTGAACGTTTTCTTCGAGGAATCGGGCAGTTTCAAGGCGGGCAGCGTGCTGTCGCGCCAGGGCGACGCATTTCAGGTCGAGTTGCCCGGCGGGCGGCGTGCGAAGGTGCGTGCGAAAGACGTGCTGATCGAATTCGAGAAGCCGGCCGCGAGCGAACTGATGCAGGAGGCCGACACGGCCGCGCAGCAGATCGATCTGGACTTCCTGTGGGAGTGCGCGCCGTCCGACGAGTTCGCGTACACGGCGCTGGCCGAGGAGTACTTCGGCACGGCGTACGGTCCGGTCGAGCGCGCGGCGCTGGTGCTGCGGCTGCACGGCTCGCCCGTGTACTTCCGCCGCAAGGGGCGCGGCCAATACCAGCGCGCACCGGAGGAGCAGCTCAAGATGGCGCTCGCGTCGCTCGAGCGCAAGCGCCAGCAGGCGCTCGTCCAGGTGCAGTATGAAGAGGAACTGAAGGCCGGCAAGCTGCCGGAAGCGTTCGCGGGCAAGGTGCTCGGGCTGCTGACGCGGCCGGACAAGAACGCGATCGAATACAAGGCGATGGAAGCGGCGGCCGGCGCGCGCGGCGTGTCGCCGGCGCGGCTGATGCTCGATTGCGGCGGCATCGCGTCGCCGCGTGCGCTGCACGAGGCACGCTTCCTCGCGGAATTCTTCCCGCACGGCACGGGCTTTCCGCCCGTCACGGTCGGTGCGCTGCCGGACGACCTGCCGCGCGCGGACGTCGAGGCGTTCTCGATCGACGACGTCACGACGACCGAAATCGACGACGCGTTCTCGGTCGAGCACCTGTCCGACGGCCGGGTGCGGATCGGCGTGCACATCGCCGCGCCGGCGCTCGGCATCGTGCGCGGCGACGCGGTCGATGCGATCGCGCGGGCGCGCCTGTCGACGGTCTACATGCCGGGCGACAAGATCACGATGCTGCCGGACGACGTCGTCGACGTGTTCACGCTGAAGGAAGGCGATTACCGTCCGGCGCTGTCGCTGTACATCATCGTCAACCGCGACACGCAGGAGATCGTCGCGAACGAGACGCGCGCCGAGCTCGTGTTCGTGAAGAACAACCTGCGCCACAACACGCTCGACGAGCTCGTCACCGAAGAGACGCTCGCGGCCGGCACCGGCGACTATCCGCACAAGGACGACATCGCCGTGCTGTGGCCGCTCGCGCAGGCGCTGTTCGAGAAGCGCCAGCTGGCGCGCGCGGGCTACGGCCTGAAGCGTGAGGTGCAGCGCAATACCGACTACAACTTCTACGTCGAAGGCGAGCACGTGTCGATCACGCCGCGCCGCCGCGGGTCGCCGCTCGACCTGATCGTGTCGGAACTCGCGATTCTCGCGAACTCGACCTGGGGCGCGTTCCTGCACGATCACACGGTGCCCGGCATCTACCGCTCGCAGCGGGGTTTCGGCGCACCGGGCCCGAAACGCACGCGGATGCAGACGACGGCCGCGCCGCACGAAGGCCTCGGCGTGCCGCAGTACGCATGGAGCACGTCGCCGCTGCGCCGCTACGTCGACCTCGTGAACCAGTGGCAACTGCTCGCGTGCGTGCAGCACGGCGTCACCGCGAAGCTCGCCGCGCCGTTCAAGCCGAAGGACGCCGATCTGTACGCGGTCGTCCAGGGCTTCGACGATACGTATACGGCCTATGCCGACTACCAGCGCCGGATGGAATATTTCTGGTGCCTGCGCTGGCTCGCGCAGGAGCAGAAGAAGCAGGTCGTCGCGAGCGTCGTGAAGGGCGATCTCGTGCGCCTCGAGGAGATTCCGCTGCTGCTGCACGTGCCGGGGCTCGGCGTGCATGCGCGCGGCACGCGCGTGCTGCTCGACGTGATGTCGCTCGACGAGCTGACGATCGAGGCGTCGGTGCGGCTGCTGAACGTGCTCGACGCGCCGACCGTGACGAGCGGCGATGCGCCGGAAGAAGAGGATGAAGCGGAAAGCGGCGACACGCTGATCGACGCGGAAGACGCCACCGCGGAGACTGAGGCGGAAGCGCTGGCCGAAGCGGACGGCGCGACGGCGGACGCCGGCGGCGAAGCCGCGGGCGGCAACGGCAACGACAGCGAGGAGGGGCGCGCATCATGAACGCGGCTGCGTCGACGAGCGGCGCCGACCGCTATGTCGTGTTCGGCAACCCGGTGGCGCACAGCAAGTCGCCGTTCATCCACGCGCAGTTCGCCGCGCAGACCGGCGAGGCGGTTGCGTACACGCACCGGCTTGCGCCGGTCGACGGGTTCGAGGCGGCCGTGCGGGCCTTCGTCGCCGAAGGCGGGCGCGGCGCGAACGTGACGGTGCCGTTCAAGCTCGAGGCGCATGCGCTTGCCGACACACTGTCGTCGCGCGCGGCGGCGGCGGGCGCGGTGAACACGCTGCGCATCGACGCCGACGGCCGCATCCACGGCGACAACACCGACGGCGCCGGTCTCGTGCGCGACATCGAAACGAATCTCGGCGTGTCGCTCGCGGGGGCGCGCATCCTGCTGCTCGGCGCGGGCGGCGCCGCACGCGGTGTCGTACTGCCGCTGCTCGACCGCGCGCCGCTGTCGATCACGATCGTGAACCGTACCGCCAGCAAGGCCGAAGCGCTCGTCGGCCAGTTCATGCAGGCCGCGCACGATGCGGGCTGCACGCTCGCGGGCGGCGGCCCCGACGTCGTGCGCGCGGAGCCGTACGACGTGGTGATCAACGCGACGGCAGGCAGCCTCGACGCCGCGCTGCCGGAGTGCGATGCGGCCGCGTTCGGTGCGGGCACGCTGGCGTACGACATGATGTACGGCGCGCAGCCGACCGTGTTCATGCAGCATGCGGCGTCGCTCGGCGCTCGCACGGCGGACGGGCTCGGGATGCTCGTCGAGCAGGCGGCCGAATCGTTCTTCATCTGGCGCGGCGTGCGGCCGGACGGCGCGGCGGTGCTGGCCGCGCTGCGCCAGGCGCTCGCGGCAGGCTGAACGGGGCGCGGCAGATGGCGGCGGTGAGCGGCACGCAGCGTACGCGGACGGCGAGCCTGGCACGCTGGATCGTCTATGCGGGATCGGTGTTCGCGGGTGCGTGGCTCGCGACGCAACTGTTCTATCTCGCGCAGATCGCGCTGTGGTCGTTCGTGAACCCGGGCTCGACCGCGTTCATGCGCACCGACGCATGGTGGCTGTCGCGCGACACGCCGCCCGCGCAGATCCGGCACCAGTGGGTGCCGTACGACCAGATCTCGCGCAATCTGAAGCGCGCGCTGATCGCGTCGGAAGACTCGACCTTCGCGACCAACAACGGCTACGACGTCGACGCGATCCTGCAGGCGTGGGAGAAGAACAAGGCGCGCGGCCGGATCGTCGCGGGCGGCTCGACGATCACGCAGCAGCTCGCGCGCAACCTGTTCCTGTCGCGCGAGAAGAGCTACGTCCGCAAGGGGCAGGAGCTCATCATCACCTGGATGCTCGAAGCGGTGCTCGACAAGGAGCGGATTTTCGAGATCTACCTGAACTCCGTCGAGTGGGGGCGTGGCGTCTACGGCGCCGAGGCGGCCGCACGCTATTACTACAAGATTCCCGCGAGCCGGCTCGGCGCATGGCAGTCGGCGCGTCTCGCGGTGATGCTGCCGAAGCCGCGCTGGTTCGACGCGCATCGCGGCTCGGCCTACCAGGCGCAGCGCGCGGCGATCATCGCGCGCCGGATGGGCGCGGCCGAGCTGCCGCAATCGGAGTGAACGGCGGCAGCACGCCGCCGCATTGTCCGTTTCGCCGCCTGTGCGCCGTTTGTGCGCTGCAGCGTATTCGTGACGCCCGCATTTCGGGCCATATCCTTTAGACGAATCCGTCTATTTCGTTTTGCTGAGCAATCCCGGCGAGTGCGCGATTTTGCCTGCCGATATGGCACGAAATCGGTGAAAGTTCAGTTGCCGCGAGTCAGTGCGCAGGTCAATGAAAGGCATGTGAAATGCAACGTTTCACGAGTCGAATTATTTCTGAAAGGTGTGCGCCGCACTGCGCATCGGCCAAATATTTCAAAATTTTTCAAAGCTGAAGGGCTCGCGTATATTGGCCAGCGCCTCGGCTTATCGGCCGCAATCGAGGCGGGGGGCGGCGTATCCGGCTGCTCGATACAAAAAACATCCGAGAGAAGGAAAGCAACGATGCCAGCGAGCAAAGCGAAGCTGTTGTTGGGAGTGGTGTTTTCTTCGCTGATTCTGACGGCCTGCAACGACGACGTGACACCGTCCGCCGCTGCCAGCGCCGACAGCTCAGCCGATCCCGCCAGTCTGGTGGACACGGCGTACAACGATCCGAACAGTTATTCGTCGAGCGCGAACGCGTCGCTCGACGCATCCGCCGCGGTTGAAAAGGCCGCCGTCACGCATCACCAGATCACGCTGAACGGCAAGACCATCCATTACACGGCCACGGCCGGCCACCTCGTCGCGCGCAATCCGCAGACGGGCGCGCCCGAAGCGTCGTTCTTCTATGTCGCGTACACGGCGGACAACCAGCCCGCGGCGAAGCGGCCCGTCACGTTCCTGTACAACGGCGGCCCCGGCTCGGCATCGGTGTGGCTGCATCTCGGCTCGTTCGGCCCGCGCCGGATCCAGACGGGCGACCCGAACGCGAACACGTCGAACTTCCCGTTCGTCGACAACCAGGAAAGCCTGCTCGACACGACCGACCTCGTGTTCGTCGACGCGATCGGCACCGGCTTCTCCGAAGCGATCGCACCGAACACGAACCAGACGTTCTGGGGCGTCGACCAGGATGGCGGCGCGTTCCGCGATTTCGTGACGCGCTACCTGAGCGTGAACCAGCGCAACGACTCGCCGAAATACCTGTTCGGCGAATCGTACGGCACGCCGCGCACCGACGTGCTCGCGAACCTGCTCGAGACGGCCGGCGTGAAGCTCGCGGGCATCGTGCTGCAGTCGTCGATCCTGAACTACAACACCAACTGCGACATGGCGAGCGACTATGTCGGCAACTCGAACAACGGCTCGAGCCCGGTGAGCTGCGCCGGCTTCGTGCCGTCCTACGGCACCGTCGGCGCGTATTACCAGCTCGACAATCCGAATCCGTCGAGCCTGCCGCAGTATGCCGACCAGATGCGCCTGCTGACGGCCGGCAGCTATTCGCCTGCCGTGAACGCGTACCTGGCGAGTCATACGGCGCCGCCGCCGAGCCTCGTCACGACGATGGCGAATTCGACCGGCGTGAAGCAGGCGCTGTGGAACGCGAACTTCAACGTGATCCCGACCTTCTTCGACAACAGCTTCCAGCTGTCGCTGATTCCGGGCACGCTGCTCGGCCGCTACGACGCGCGCGTGAACGTGCCGGTATCGAGCCCGCTCGCGTCGGGCGGCGATCCGTCGAGCACGTACATCACGCAGCCGTTCACCGACACGATCGGCCAGTACCTGCCGAACGAGCTGAAGTACACCGCGCAGTCGGCGTATTCGCTGAGCAGCAACGCGATCAATACGTGGGACTGGACGCACGACGGCCTCGCGATGCCCGACACGATCCCCGATCTGGCGGCCGCGCTGACGCTGAACCCGTCGCTGAAGGTGCTGTCGCTGAACGGGTATCACGACATCGCGACGCCGTTCTACCAGACCGAACTCGACCTCGCCCGGCTCGGGACGCAACCGAACCTGACGATCAAGGACTATCAGGGCGGACACATGGTCTATCTCGACGATACGTCGCGGCCGCAGGAGAAGGCCGACCTCGTGACCTTCTACAACGCGGTCGCGCACTGACGCGATGCGCGAGACCGGCGGCAGGCGCCCGTGGCGCCGCCCGCCGGCCGTCGACGACCTCATTCCTGACTGGAGCCTGATATGAAGAATCGTTTCATCGTCGTTGCCGCGGCGCTCGCATGGGCCGGTGCCGCAACATCCGTATCCGCGTTCGCGCAGGCGAGCGACACCGCCGCGCCGGCGCGGGCGCGCCAGGCGCAGCTCGGCGATCCGTACGTGCCGCCGGCCGCGCGCAAGGCGACCGCCGGCACGCAGACGACGGGCGCGGCGCTGCATGCGCAGGTGGTGCGCAAGCTCGCACGGCAGTTCAGCGCGGCCGACACGCAGAACACCGGTTCGATCACCGAATCGCAGGCGCGCGCGGCGGGCCTCGGCTATGTCGCGAACCACTTCCGGCAGATCGATTCCGGCGGCAGCGGCCGCGTGTCGTTCGCGGACGTACAGCGCTACATGCAGGCACGCAGCACAAGCCAGCAGTAAGCGCGGCGCGCGGTGAGCAAACGGGGGCGGAACCTGCGATACGGCGGGTTCCGCCCCCTTGCGCATGGTGCCGCCGTCATGTCGCGGACGCGGCGGATCATGGCCGGATTCTCATTATCTGGACAATACATTCAAATATTGGAGACGCGTTCACGCGCTCCTACAATCCGAAGCACATCGACGGCTTCGGACCCACGCATCGCGCGGCGCCCGACGCACACGGAGACACATTCCATGAAGTTCGCCGGGCGTTTTACTCGGTGCATCGACCGCCGCCTCGTGGCCATGCCGGACGCGGTTCCGGCGTCGCGCGAGCGGCTTCACCGATTCCGTTGAAGAAGCCCGTTCCATGACCAAGATGCCCGACTCCCTTGTACTCGACGCCCGGCGCGCGACGCCGGACGGTGCGTCGCTCACCGACAGCATCGGCGCGACCAGCACGCCGCTCGATCTTGCCGCCCAGCAGGCCGGCACGCAGACGCTGCTGCGCGGCCTCGCGATTCTCGAGGCGATCGCGAACGGCGCGCGCGACATGCGCGCGATCGGCGCCGCGCTCGGCACGACGCGCAGCACGACGCACCGCCTCGTCAGCAGCCTCGTGCAGGCGCGCTACCTGCGGCAGGTGCAGGGCGGCTACCTGCTCGGCCCGAAGCTGATCGAACTCGGCACGATCGCGCTCGAACAGATGCCGCTCACCGCCGTGGCGCGTCCGCACCTCGAAGCGCTCGCGGAAGCGACGCTCGACACGATCCACCTCGGCGTGCGCGACGGCGACGACGTGCTGTATATCGACAAGATTCCCGGCACGCGCGGCCTCGAGATGCGCTCGCGGGTCGGTCACCGGATGCCGCTCGCGTCGACCGGCATCGGCAAGGCGATGATGCTCGACCTCGATCCCGACCTGTGGAGCACGCTGTTCGAGGCCGCGCGGCGCGCGCTGGCCGGCGTCAACTTCAAGCCGGACAACCGGCCCGAGACGAGCGCGTTCCTGCAGCGCATGGCCCATTACGCGGCCGGCGGCTACACGTTCGACCTCGAGGAGAACGAGGCGTCGATCCGCTGCGTGGCCGCGCCGATCCGCGACGCGTCGGGCGCGATCGTCGCGGCCGTGTCGGTGGCGAGCACGATTCCGTACATGCCGCACGACCGGATGGACGAACTGATTCCGCTCGTGCAGCGCGAAGCGCGAGCCATTTCCGCGGAACTGGGCTGGAGCCCGCCGCAGGGTACCCGCAGGATCAAACGATGACGATTTCGACCCGGCCCGTTCCGGATTCCAGTTCCGCTTCCCCGTCGCTGATCGCGCTCGACTGGGGCACGACGTCGCTGCGCGCGTATCTGTACGACGCGCACGGTGCGATCGTCGACACGCGCAGCCGCGCGGCGGGCGTGATGCATGTGCCGGGCGGCGGCGCGCGCGCATTCGACGCGGTGTTCGAGGAAGCGTGCGGCGACTGGCTCGACCGTACGCCCGGCCTGCCGGTGCTCGCGGCCGGCATGGTCGGCAGCGCGCAGGGCTGGCGCGAGGCGCCGTACGTCGCGGTGCCGGCCGGCGCCGACGCGCTCGTCGCGGGCCTCATCACGGTGACGTCGTCGCGCGGCGCGACGGTGTCGATCGTGCCGGGCGTCATCGCGACGGGCGAATTGCCCGACGTGATGCGCGGTGAAGAAACGCAGATATTCGGCGCACTCGAGAACGATCCCATGCTTGGCGCCGATCGTTCAGGGCTACTGATCGGATTGCCGGGCACGCACGCAAAATGGGCGTGGGTCATGGACGGGCTGATCGAGCGCTTCCAGACCTTCATGACGGGCGAGTTGTTCGCGGTGCTGCGCGACCACACGATCCTCGGCCGCACGATGCGCGCCAGCGTGTCGCCCGATCGCGCGGCGTTCATGCGCGGCGTCTCGGTCGCGCGCGGGGCGCAGCGCACGGGGCTGCTCGCGACGATTTTCAGCACGCGCACGCTCGGCCTGACCGACCGGCTCGCACCCGATGCGCAGGGCGACTATCTGTCCGGCCTGCTGATCGGCCATGAACTCAATGCGCTCGACGCGATGCTCGCGGAGCGCGGCATCGCGCTCGCGGACCAGCCGCTGCGGCTGATCGGCGACGACGGTCTGTGCGCGCGCTACGTCGATGCGCTCCAGGAATTCGGCCATCCGCATGCGCAGGTCGTCGCGCATGCGACCGAACGCGGCCTGTGGCGGATCGCGTCGCGCGCCGGGCTCGTGCGCACCGATGGCGAACCCGCCTTCGCCGACCAATGAACCGCTTGCAGAGGAACCCCGTCATGCCGTCCGACCTTACGTTGCCCGCGCCGTACACCCCCCACGCCGGGCTGATGCGCGCCTTCGACACGTGCCCGCTGATCGCGATCCTGCGGGGGATCACGCCCGCCGAAGCCGCGGACCACGGCCATGCGCTCTACGAAGCCGGTTTCCGGATCGTCGAGGTGCCGCTCAACTCGCCGGCCCCGTTCGACAGCATCGCGGCGCTGCGGCGCGCGCTGCCCGACGATGCGGTCGTCGGCGCAGGCACCGTGCTGCGCGCGGAATACGTGGATCGCGTGCAGGACGCGGGCGGTGCGCTGATCGTGATGCCGCACAGCGACGCGGCCGTGATCCGCCGCGCACGCGAGCGCGGCCTCGCGAGCGCACCGGGCGTCGCGACGCCGACCGAAGCGTTCGCGGCGCTCGCGAACGGCGCCGACGTGCTGAAGATGTTCCCGGCCGAGCAGCTCGGCGTGCCGGTCGTGAAGGCGTGGCGCGCGGTGATCGACCGCGCGGTGCCGCTGATTCCGGTCGGCGGCATCCTGCCCGACAACATGCAGCCGTTCCTCGCGGCCGGCGCGAACGGCTTCGGGCTCGGCTCGGCGCTGTACCGGCCCGGCCAGGCGGCCGACGCGACCGCGGCGAACGCGCGTGCGTTCCAGGCCGGCTGGCGCGCCGCGCGCGGCGGAGCCGCATGATGGGCCGCCTCGCGGGCAAGGTTGCGATGGTGACGGGCGCGGGCCGCGGCATCGGCGCCGCGATCGCCCGCGCGTTCGCCCGCGAGGGCGCGGCCGTGGCGCTCGTCGACCTCGACTTCCCGCAGGCGCAGCACACAGCCGCCGCGATCGCGCACGACACCGACGGCGCGCGCGTGCTGCCGCTGCAGGCGGACGTCGCGCTGCAGGCGTCGGTGCATGAAGCCGTCGCGCGGACGGAGTCGGCGTTCGGCCCGCTCGACGTGCTGGTGAACAACGCGGGCATCAACGTGTTCGCCGATCCGCTGACGATGACCGACGACGACTGGCGCCGCTGCTTTGCGGTCGATCTCGACGGCGTGTGGCACGGCTGCCGCGCGGCGCTGGCCGGCATGGTCGACCGCGGTCGCGGCAGCATCGTCAACATCGCGTCGACGCACGCATTCAGGATCATCCCGGGCTGTTTTCCGTACCCGGTCGCGAAGCACGGCGTGCTGGGCCTCACGCGTGCGCTCGGCGTCGAATACGCGGCGCGCAACGTACGCGTGAACGCGATCGCGCCGGGCTACATCGAGACGCAGCTCACGCGCGACTGGTGGGACGCGCAGCCCGATCCGGCCGCCGCGCGCGCCGCGACGCTCGCGCTGCAGCCGATGAAGCGGATCGGCCGGCCGGAGGAGGTCGCGATGACGGCCGTGTTCCTGGCGTCCGACGAAGCGCCCTTCATCAATGCCGCATGCATCACCGTCGACGGCGGGCGCGCGGCGCTGTACCACGACTGACGCGACGATTCGAAAGACCGCACGTGCGACGGCCGCGCGCACGCTGCGTCGAAACCAACAAGCGGCTGCATCCTGTTCGATGAAGACAAGGAGACACTGGAGATGAGACGCAGAACGTTCGTAACGCTGGCCGCCGCGGCCGCGGTGGTGATCGGGAGCCCGCTTGCGCACGCGGCCGATCCGGTCAAGATCGGCTTTCTCGTGAAACAGCCGGAAGAGCCGTGGTTCCAGGACGAGTGGAAGTTCGCGGAGATCGCCGCGAAGGAAAAGGGCTTCACGCTCGTGAAGATCGGCGCGCCGTCGGGCGAGAAGGTGATGAGCGCGATCGACAACCTGTCCGCGCAGAAGGCGCAGGGTTTCATCATCTGCACGCCCGACGTGAAGCTCGGGCCAGGCATCGTCGCGAAGGCGAAGTCGCACGGCCTGAAGATGATGACGGTCGACGACCGCCTCGTCGACGGCGCGGGCAAGCCACTCGAGTCGGTGCCGCACATGGGGATCTCCGCGTACAACATCGGCAAGCAGGTCGGCGACGGCATCGCGGCCGAGATCAGGAAGCGCGGCTGGGACATGAAGGACGTCGGCGCGATCGACATCACCTACGAGCAGTTGCCGACCGCGCACGACCGCACGACCGGCGCGACCGATGCGCTGGTGGCCGCGGGCTTTCCGAAGGCGAACGTGATCGCGGCGCCGCAGGCGAAGACCGACACCGAGAATGCGTTCAACGCGGCGAATATCGCACTCACGAAGAACCCGCAGTTCAAGCACTGGGTCGCGTACGGCCTGAACGACGAGGCCGTGCTCGGCGCGGTACGCGCGGCCGAAGGGCGCGGCTTCAAGGCGGACAACATGATCGGCATCGGCATCGGCGGCTCCGACTCGGCGCTGAACGAGTTCAAGAAGCCGCAGCCGACCGGCTTCTACGGCACCGTGATCATCAGCCCGAAGCGCCACGGCGAGGAAACCTCGGACCTGATGTACACGTGGATCACGCAGGGCAAGGCACCGCCGCCGCTGACGCTGACGACCGGCATGCTCGCGACGCGCGACAACGTGTCGAAGGTGCGCGACGAGATGGGGCTCGCGTCGAAGTAAGCGTCCCGCCGGCTGCCGCGGCGATGCGGCGGCCGGCGGTCGATCGATCCGGATGTGGGGAGACGACGTGTCAGCTGCACTGCGTTTTGACAATATCGGCAAGGTCTTTCCCGGCGTGCGCGCACTCGACGGCATTTCGTTCGACGTGCACGCGGGCGAGGTGCATGGCCTGATGGGCGAGAACGGCGCGGGCAAGTCGACGCTGCTCAAGATTCTCGGCGGCGAATACCAGCCCGATGCGGGCAGCGTGCTGGTCGACGGCCGGCCCGTGCAGTTCGCGAATGCGGCCGCGTCGATCGCGGCCGGCGTCGCGGTGATCCACCAGGAGCTGCAGTACGTGCCGGACCTGACGGTCGCGGAAAACCTGCTGCTCGGCCGCCTGCCGAACGCGTTCGGCTGGGTGCGGAAGCGCGAGGCGAAGCGCTACGTGCGCGAGCGGCTCGCGGCGATGGGCGTCGATCTCGATCCCGACGCGAAACTCGGGCGGCTGTCGATCGCGCAGCGGCAGATGGTCGAGATCTGCAAGGCACTGATGCGCAACGCGCGCGTGATCGCGCTCGACGAGCCGACCAGCTCGCTGTCGCATCGCGAGACCGAGGTGCTGTTCAAGCTCGTCGACGACCTGCGTGCGCAGGGCCGCGCGCTGATCTACATCTCGCACCGGATGGACGAGATCTACCGGCTGTGCGATGCGTGCACGATCTTCCGCGACGGGCGCAAGATCGCGTCGCATGCGTCGCTCGGCGAGGTGCCGCGCGAACGGCTCGTCGCCGAGATGGTCGGGCGCGAGATTTCGGATATCTACCACTACGCGCCGCGCGCGCTCGGCGACGTGCGGTTCTCGGTCGAAGGCATCGACGGCCCGGCGCTGCGCGAACCCGCGAGCTTCGCGGTGCGCGCGGGCGAGATCGTCGGGTTCTTCGGGCTGGTCGGCGCGGGCCGCAGCGAACTGATGCGGCTCGTGTACGGCGCGGACCGCCGGCGCGCGGGCGTGCTGACGCTCGACGGCGCGCGCATCGACGTGAAGCGCACCGGCGACGCGATCCGCCACGGCATCGTGCTGTGCCCCGAGGACCGCAAGGAAGAGGGGATCATCGCGATCGCGTCGGTCGCGGAGAACATCAACATCAGTTGCCGCCGCCATTCGCTGCGCGCCGGGCTCTTCCTCAACCGCAGGGCCGAAAGCGAGACGGCCGACCGCTTCATCCAGCGGCTGAAGATCAAGACGCCGAGCCGGCGCCAGAAGATCCGCTTCCTGTCGGGCGGCAACCAGCAGAAGGCGATCCTGTCGCGCTGGCTCGCGGAGCCCGACCTGAAGGTCGTGATCCTCGACGAGCCGACGCGCGGGATCGACGTCGGCGCGAAGCACGAGATCTACGACGTGATTTACCGGCTCGCGGAGCGCGGCTGCGCGATCGTGATGGTGTCGTCGGAACTGCCGGAAGTGCTCGGCGTGTCCGACCGCATCGTCGTGATGCGCGAAGGCCGGATCGCGGGCGAGTTGCCGCGCGGGCAGGCGAACGAGCACGCGGTGCTGAGACTCGCGTTGCCGCAGACGAGCGCCGCGCAGGCGGCGTGACGCGGCGCACGACATTCGAATCGACCAGGCGCGGCGCGGGCCGCGCGATGCAGGAGCAGGAGACGCCATCATGCAAGTCAGGGAAAACCTCGCCAGCGCTGCCGCGAAGCCGTCGGTCGACGCGCTGGTTCCGCAACAGAACGAACGCCAGAAGTGGTGGCAGCATCTGACCGAATACAGCCTCATCGCGATCTTCGCGGTGATGTTCGTGACGATGTCGCTGACGGTCGATCACTTCTTCTCGATCGACAACATGCTCGGCCTCGCGCTGTCGATCTCGCAGATCGGCATGGTCGCGTGCACGATGATGTTCTGTCTCGCGTCGCGCGACTTCGACCTGTCGATCGGCTCGACCGTCGCGTTCTCGGGCGTGCTGTGCGCGATGGTGCTGAACGCGACGGACAACACGTTCGTCGCGATTGTCGCGGCGGTCGCGGCCGGCGCCGCGATCGGCTTCGTGAACGGCGCGGTGATCGCGTACCTGCGCATCAACGCGCTGATCACGACGCTCGCGACGATGGAGATCGTGCGCGGGCTCGGCTTCATCGTGTCGAAAGGGCAGGCGGTCGGCGTGTCGTCGGACACGTTCATCGCACTCGGCGGGCTCACGCTGTTCGGCGTGTCGCTGCCGATCTGGGTCACGCTGCTGTGCTTCATCGCGTTCGGCGTGCTGCTGAACCAGACCGTGTACGGCCGCAACACGCTCGCGATCGGCGGCAACCCCGAGGCGTCGCGGCTCGCGGGGATCAACGTCGAACGCACCCGCGTGTATATCTTCCTGATCCAGGGCGCGGTGACGGCGCTCGCCGGCGTGATCCTCGCGTCGCGCATCACGTCGGGCCAGCCGAACGCCGCGCAGGGCTTCGAGCTGAACGTGATCTCCGCGTGCGTGCTCGGCGGCGTGTCGCTGATGGGCGGCCGCGCGACGATTTCGGGCGTCGTGATCGGCGTGCTGATCATGGGCACGGTCGAGAACGTGATGAACCTGCTGAACATCGACGCGTTCTACCAGTACCTCGTGCGCGGCGCGATCCTGCTCGCGGCCGTGCTGCTCGACCAGCTGAAGAACCGCGGCGTGCGCGACTGACCGGGCGGGCCGACATGGAGACGAACCGCATGACCCACGCCACTTCCGCGCATGACGCGCGCCATGCACGCTACCCGAGCCTCGAGGATCGCGCGGTGCTGATCACGGGCGGCGCGACCGGCATCGGCGCGTCGTTCGTCGAGCACTTCGCGCAGCAGGGCGCGCGCGTCGCGTTCGTCGACCTCGATGCGGCGGCCGGTGCCGCGCTGGCTGAAAGCCTCGCGCACGCGCGCCACGCGCCGCTGTTCCTGCCGTGCGACCTGACCGACATCGACGCGCTGCGCGGTGCGATCGACGCGATCCGCGCCCGCATCGGCGCGATCGCGGTGCTCGTGAACAATGCGGCGAACGACGCGCGCCACGCGATCGGCGACGTGACGCCGGCGTCGTTCGACGCGGGCATCGCGGTGAACCTGCGTCACCAGTTCTTCGCGGCGCAGGCGGTGATCGACGACATGAAGCAGCGGGGCGGCGGCGCGATCATCAATCTCGGCTCGATCAGCTGGATGCTGAAGAACGGCGGTTATCCCGTCTACGTGATGGCGAAGGCGGCCGTGCAGGGGCTGACGCGCGGGCTGGCGCGCGATCTCGGCCCGTTCGGCATCCGCGTGAACTCGCTGGTGCCCGGCTGGGTGATGACCGACAAGCAGCGCCGGCTGTGGCTCGACGACGCGGGCCGCGCGGCGATCAAGGCCGGCCAGTGCCTCGACGCCGAGCTGCTGCCGGCCGATCTTGCACGCATGGCGCTGTTTCTGGCGGCCGACGACAGCCGGATGATCACCGCGCAGGACCTGATCGTCGACGGCGGCTGGGCCTGACCGTTCGCACGACCCGCATCGTTTCTTCGACGAAGGAAAGGAGCTCATCATGACCGCCACGTCCTCGCGCGCATCGTCGTCCACCAGCCAGTCGCGCCGCGCGCGGCTGGCCGCCGCCGCGCAGCCGGTCAGCGCCGGCCCGCAGACAGCCGCGTTCGCGCAGGGCGTCGGCGCCGCGCATGCGGCGGCCGTCACGCTGTCGAATGCGTCGCTGCGGCTGGACGTGCTGCCGCACCTGGGCGGCGGCATCGCGCGCTTCGACTGGCGCGGCGACCACGGCGCGCTGACGCCGGTGTTCCGCCGTTGCGAGCACCCGGAGGCGGCGACGGATCCGAACCAGCTCGCGTGCTATCCGCTGCTGCCGTACTCGAACCGGATCGGCGACGGGCGTTTCGAATGCGACGGCCGCAGCGTCGCGGTGCCGCGCAACCGTCGCGACGAACCGCTGCCGATCCATGGCGACGGCTGGCTCGCGCCGTGGCAGGTGGGCGATGCCACCGACACGTCGCTGCACCTGTCGCTCGATCGCAGCGGCGGCGCGCCGTACGCGTTCCGTGCGTTCCAGTCGTTCGAACTCGACGACGGGACGCTGTCGATTGCGCTGACGATCGAGAATGCGGGGCGTGCCCGGCTGCCGTTCGGGCTCGGCGTGCATCCGTTCCTCGTGCGGGACGCGGCGACCGAGCTGGCGGCGGCGGCCGGCGGGCTGTGGCTGTCGGGCGCCGATTTCCTGCCGGTGCGGCACGTGAGCGTGCCGCCGGCGTGGCAGTTTGGCGTCGCGTATCCGCTGCCGGGCACGCTGGTCAATCACGCGTTCACCGGCTGGGGCGGCCGCGCGACGGTGAGCTGGCCGCGCCGCGGCTTGTCGCTGACGGTCGCGGCCGATGCCGACGCGTACGTGCTCTATACGCCGCCGGGCGAGGATTTCTTCTGCTTCGAGCCGGTCGATCATCCGATCAATGCGGTGAACCTGCCGGGCGGCGCGGCCGCGCACGGGATGACGCTGCTCGCGCCGGGCGAGCGGCTCACGCGGCGTTTCGCGTTCACCGTCGAGCGGGCCGATGCGCGCAGCAATGCCGCGACACGCGAGGGACGCCGGCGACGCGGGTAAAATACGCGGTCTACCAACGGTTTGCCGCGAGTACCCGCCATGTCTTCCCCGCTTACTTTCATTGAATCGCTGCGCGCCGCGTGGCAGCGCACGAATTCGCTGCTGTGCGTCGGCCTCGATCCCGAGCCGTCGCGTTTTCCGGTGCAGTTCGACGGCCAGCCCGACGCGATCTTCGAATTCTGCCGGCAGATCGTCGACGCCACCGCGCAATACGCGAGCGCGTTCAAGCCGCAGATCGCCTACTTCGCCGCGCATCGCGCGGAAGACCAGCTCGAGCGGCTGATCGCGCACATCCACCTGCAGCATCCGGGCCTCCCGGTGATCCTCGACGCGAAGCGCGGCGACATCGGCAGCACGGCCGAGCAGTACGCGCGCGAAGCGTTCGAGCGCTATCGCGCGGACGCGGTCACCGTGAACCCGTACATGGGCTACGACTCGGTCGAGCCGTATTTCGAGCATGAAGGCAAGGGTGTGATCGTGCTGTGCCGCACGTCGAACCCGGGCGGCTCCGACCTGCAATTCCTCGAAACGGGCGCGGCCGGCCATCCGGGCCGCCCGTTGTACCAGGTCGTCGCGGATCTCGCGGCGAACAAGTGGAACGCGAAGAACGGCCAGCTCGCCCTCGTGGTCGGCGCGACGTTCCCGAACGAAATCGAGATCGTGCGCGGGATCGTCGGCGACATGCCGCTGCTGATTCCCGGCATCGGCGCGCAGGGCGGCGACGTGCAGGCGACCGTCAACGCGGGCCGCACGGCCGACGGCACCGGCATGATGATCAACTCGTCGCGCGCGATCCTGTATGCGAGCAACGGCGAGGATTTTGCCGAAGCGGCGGCGCTCGCCGCACAGAAGACCCGCGACACGATCAACGCGCATCGTTGACCGGTCGTGCCGGCCGCCCGCCCGGGCGGCCGGTGCCACGCCTCCTGTCTTTTCCGTCGTTTCCCGCGCAGCCCGGCTCGCACCGGCGTGCGCGGAACTTCCCGGCGTATCCGCATCGCTCGCCCGCGCGACAATCGCGGCGATGCTGCCGCTTGCCGTCGATCTACAACGGAAAGGTCAGGAAAGGCGCAACGCCATGGCCATGCGGTCCCGATGTGTTCCGGGCACGCAGGCCGCGTTGCTTTGCTTGCGCTTCGCCCATGCGGGGATCTTTCGCACGGGCAGGCCGCGCGGCAGAAGTCGCCCGGCCTGCCGGTGACGGCGAACCGCAACCGGATCGTCGCGAAGCCCGATGCGTTCCGGCAAGCGCGGCCGGGGGCGATCAGCCTTCGCGTTCGTCGAGCAGCTTCAGCAGTCCGCGCAGCGCATGCGCGGCCGCCTGCGTGCGGATCTGCTCGCGGTCGCCCTTGAACACGAGCGTCTCGACGTCGGTATGCAGCCGATTGCTCCAGCCGAACGACACGGTGCCGACCGGCTTCTTCTCGCTGCCGCCGGCCGGGCCCGCGATGCCGGTGACGGACAGCGCGACCTGCGCGCGGCTGTTGCGCAGCGCGCCTTCGGCCATCGCGCGCGCGACGGGCTCGCTGACGGCGCCGTGCTTGTCGATCAGATCGTGCGGCACGCCGATCATCTCGATCTTGGCCTGGTTCGAGTACGTGACGAAGCCGCGCTCGAACCACTGGCTGCTGCCGGAAATGTCGGTGATCGCCGCGGCGATCATGCCGCCGGTGCAGGATTCGGCAGTGGCGAGCGACAGATGCTCGTCACGCAGCTTGTTGCCTGCGCGGATCGCAAGCTGATGGACGACGGAATCGGTTGGCATGCGCGTCGGGAAACGGGAGTCGGGAAATCGGTCAGCCGACGACGGAGCGCCACAGGGCGATCACGAGCAGCGTCATGAACGCGGCGACCAGGTCGTCGACCATGATGCCGAGCCCGCCTTTCAGGCGGCGGTCGAAATAGCGGATCGGCGGCGGCTTGAGCATGTCGAAGAAGCGGAACACGACGAACGCCCATAGCTGGCCGACGAAGGTCGCGGGCGTGACGAACAGCATCACGAGCCAGATCGCGACGATCTCGTCCCAGACGACGGCGCCCGGATCGGTGGTGCCCATCTTCCTCGCGGTGAAACCGGTGAGCCACGTGCCCGCCACGAAGCCGATCGCGATCAGCGCCCACCATTCGGGCACCGCCAGGTAGCGGTTGAGCAGCACGAACGTGAGCCAGCCGAACAGCGAACCGAACGTGCCGGGCATGATCGGCGCGAGCCCGCTGCCGAAGCCGAGCGACACGAGGTGCGCCGGGTGCGACAGCATGAAGCGTGCGGTCACGCGCTGCCGCGCCTTCGGCGCGGCGCCGGGAGCAGCCGCGGCGTGCGCGGGCGTCGGGTCAGTCTGCATGGAAGTGGTCGAAACCGTGCAACGTGAGAGCGAGGGGCGCGCCGGCAGCGTCGTACCACGCGATCGCGGGCGGTTCCGACGGCGCGGACAACGCGCGTATTGTACCGATTCGCGTGACCGCCACGCCGGCCGTCGCGCCGGCCGCCTCGACCGCCGCGCGGGCCGCGGCCGGCGCGGTGAAGCAGAGTTCGTAGTCGTCGCCGCCCGCGAGCGTACAGCGTCGCTGCACATCGGGCGGCAGCGTCGCGAGCGCGGCCGAGCGCGGCACCGCGTCGGCGTCGATTTCGGCGCGCACGTTCGAGCGGGCGAGGATGTGCTGCAGATCGCCGGCGAGGCCGTCCGAGATGTCGAGCGCCGCGTGCGCGACGCCCGCGAGCGCCAGGCCGAGCGCGATGCGCGGCTCGGGGCGCTCGAGCGCGCGCCGGAACGCGGCGGCTTCTGCCGCGCCGGCCGCCCATTCGCCGCGGGCGACGCCGAGGCCCGCGCGTGCGTCGCCGAGCGTGCCGGACACCCAGACGTCGTCGCCGTCGCGCGCGGCATCGCGCCGCAATGCCGCGTCGGGCGCGACCTCGCCGAACACGGTCACGCACAGGTTCAGCGGCCCGCTCGTCGTATCGCCGCCGATCAGCTCGCAGCCGAACCGCTCGGCAAGCGCGAACAGCCCGTCGGCGAACGCCTCGAGCCACGCCGCGTCGGCGCGCGGCAGCGCGCACGCGAGCGTGAACGCGCGCGGCTCGGCGCCCATCGCCGCGAGATCGGACAGGTTGACCGCGAGCGTCTTGTGGCCGAGCGCGTCGGCTGCGACATCGGGGAAGAAATGGCGGCCTTCCACCAGCATGTCCGTTGAAATCGCCATCAACTTTCCGGATCGTGGCTCGATCAGCGCGCAATCGTCGCCGATGCCGAGCGTCGACACGCGTGCCCCGCGGGCGGCGCGGCGCGTGAAGAAGCGTTCGATCAGCGAAAACTCGGAGAGGGCGGCTGGCACGGCGGATGATCCGAAACGATAGAGGGAACGGCATTGTACGAGGCGGACGGCGGGGTTCCTGCACCGTTCGGTACATTTTTGTCGCGGCTGTTGCACCCGAATCGCAGGTCTGGCGGCCGGTGATTGGCGCTACAATGCCCCGTCGAAGAGTTATTCTAATCCGCCCGTCACGAGACACATGTCCACGCAATCCTCCTCCAAAGCCAAGCTCCGCGAAGCCGCGCTCGATTATCACGAATTCCCGACGCCCGGGAAAATCGCGATCGCCCCGACCAAGCAGATGATCAACCAGCGTGACCTCGCGCTCGCGTACTCGCCGGGCGTGGCGTATGCGTGCGAGGAGATCGTCGAGAACCCGCTCAACGCGGCGCGCTTCACCGCGCGCAGCAACCTGGTAGGCGTCGTCACGAACGGCACGGCGGTGCTCGGGCTCGGCAACATCGGCCCGCTCGCGTCGAAGCCGGTGATGGAAGGCAAGGCCGTGCTGTTCAAGAAGTTCGCGGGCATCGACGTGTTCGACATCGAGCTGAACGAGTCGGACCCGCACAAGCTCGTCGACGTGATCGCCGCGCTGGAGCCGACCTTCGGCGGGATCAACCTGGAAGACATCAAGGCGCCGGACTGCTTCATCGTCGAGCGCGAAGCGCGCAAGCGGATGAAGATTCCGGTGTTCCACGACGACCAGCACGGCACCGCGATCGTCGTGGCCGCGGCCGTCACGAACGGCCTGAAGGTCGTCAACAAGGACATCAAGAAGGTCAAGCTCGTCGCGTCCGGCGCGGGCGCGGCCGCGCTCGCGTGTCTCGACCTGCTGGTCGATATCGGGCTGCCGCTCGAGAACATCATCGTGACCGACCTGGCCGGCGTGGTCTACAAGGGCCGCACCGAGCTGATGGATCCGGACAAGGAGCGTTTCGCACGCGAAACCGACGCACGGACGCTGGCCGAAGTGATCGACGGCGCGGACATCTTCCTCGGCCTGTCGGCCGCCGGCGTGCTGAAGCAGGAGATGGTGAAGGGCATGGCGGAGCGCCCGCTGATCCTCGCGCTCGCGAATCCGACTCCGGAAATCCTGCCGGAGCTCGCGCTCGAAGTGCGCCCGGACGCCGTGCTGGCCACCGGCCGCACCGATTACCCGAACCAGGTCAACAACGTCCTGTGCTTCCCGTTCATCTTCCGCGGCGCGCTCGACGTCGGCGCGACGACGATCACGCGTGAAATGGAGATCGCGGCGGTCAACGCGATCGCCGAACTCGCGCAGCACGAGCAGAGCGACATCGTCGCGACGGCCTACGGCATCCAGGACCTTTCGTTCGGGCCCGAATACCTGATTCCGAAGCCGTTCGATCCGCGCCTGATCGTGAAGATCGCGCCGGCCGTCGCGCAGGCGGCGATGGACGGCGGCGTCGCGACGCGCCCGATCGAGGACATGGAGGCGTACCGCGTCCACCTCCAGCAGTTCGTGTACCACAGCGGCACGACGATGAAGCCGATCTTCCAGATCGCGCGCGCCGCGCCGGAAGAGAAGAAGCGGGTCGTGTTCGCCGAAGGCGAGGAAGAGCGCGTGTTGCGCGCCGTCCAGATCATCGTCGACGAAAAACTCGCGAAGCCGGTCCTGATCGGCCGCCCGTCGGTGATCGAGCACCGTATCCAGCGCTACGGCCTGCGCCTGACGCCGGGTACCGATTTCACGGTCGTCAACACGGAACACGACGAGCGCTATCGCGACTTCTGGCAGACGTACTACAAGATGATGGCGCGCAAGGGCATCAGCGAGCAGCTTGCGCGCGTCGAGATGCGCCGCCGCACGACGCTGATCGGCTCGATGCTGGTGAAGAAGGGCGAGGCGGACGGGATGATCTGCGGCACGATCAGCACCACGCACCGCCACCTGCACTTCATCGACCAGGTGATCGGCAAGCGCCCGGGCTGCAGCGTGTACGCGGCAATGAACGGCCTCGTGCTGCCGGGCCGCCAGATTTTCCTCGTCGATACGCACGTGAACGTCGATCCGACCCCGGAAGAACTGGCCGAGATCACGATCATGGCCGCGGAAGAGGTGCGCCGCTTCGGCATCGAGCCAAAGGTCGCGCTGCTGTCGCACTCGAATTTCGGCACGAGCAACGCCCCTTCGGCGAAGAAGATGCGCGATACGCTCGCGATCCTGCAGGAACGCGCGCCGGAACTGAAGGTCGACGGCGAGATGCACGGCGATGTCGCGCTCGACGCGGCGCTGCGCAAGGAAATCCTGCCGGAGTCGACGCTGGAAGGCGAAGCGAACCTGCTGATCCTGCCGAACATCGACGCCGCGAACATCGCGTACAACCTGCTGAAGACGGCCGCCGGCAACAACATCGCGATCGGGCCGATCCTGCTGGGCGCCGCGCAGCCGGTGCACGTGCTGACCGAATCAGCGACCGTTCGTCGCATCGTCAACATGGCGGCGCTGCTGGTCGCCGACGTCAACGCCACGCGCTGAGCCGGAACGAGCGCGCGAGGCCGGTCGAACCGGCTCCGCGCGCCGGGCGAAATGTAAACAAAAGCAAAAAGAGGCGTGCCCGCGATGGGCACGCCGCCGGGCAGAGGCGCAAGCGCGCCTCCCTCAAGCAACTACCGGCATCTTCCCACTCCAGGCAGCGAGCGAGGCAAGGAGGCAGGACTTGCCTTCAGGAAGATGCCGCCCGTATTTTATCCTATGTAAGATAAATGTAGTGTTTATGGGGTAAAAAATCTGCAATTCCGGGTATTCCGGGGCTTTCGATCTCCAAACGGACATTGATTCGCGCGGCCAATAACGCTACGCTAACGCCTTTGTTGGTCGTCAACTACTTGATTTAACAGCGGGAACCCTGGTTCATGGCACGCAAGTGGCTCCGCAACGGCGCGCTCGCGTCCGTCTTCGCGATGTTCGCGATGGGTATCGTCGGCACGCCGACGGGCAGTCTGGTTTCCGCCGCTTACGCACGGGAGGCCGTTCCGGCCGACGTGGCCGCGAGCGGGCTCGACACGATTCCGACCGCCCGTCTTCCGCGCGAGGCCGTGACGACGCTGGGCCTGATCGGCGCCGGCGGCCCCTATCCGTACGAGAAAGACGGCGTCGTATTCGGCAATCGCGAACGGATCCTGCCGAAAGCGAAGCGCGGCTACTACCATGAATACACGGTGCCGACGCCGCGCGCCCGCAACCGCGGCGCGCGCCGGATCGTTTGTGGCGGTCCGTTGCGCCGGATCGACAACTGTTATTACACGGGCGACCACTACAACAGTTTTAAACGTATTGTTGAATGACTTCGGGACGAATGGCATGAGCGACTCCATCTACGCGCACGATACGGCGGCGGCGGAACTGTTCGCGGCCGGTGACGGCAATCTGTTTCAGCGCGTGATCCAGCTGCACGCGGCGGCGCAGGCTGTCGGCGCACCGGCGCAACAGGAAGCCGAACCCGGGCTTTCATCGAACGAGGAGCCTATGAGCCTTTTCACGACCGTGCGACCCAACCTCGTGCAGTCGATCCGCGCGTTCCGCGTGCAGGATCTTGCCGACGAAGCCGGCCGGCTCGGCCAGCATTTCCTGTACGCGTATTGCGGCGCCGCGCAGTCGAAGCAGGAAGTGATGGAAACGATCGCGACGTCGTTCCTGTTCCCGAAGCATTTCGGGAAGAACTACGACGCGTTGTACGACAGCCTGACCGACCTCGTGGCGAAGGCCGGCGCGCAGCCCGGTTTCGTGATCGTTCTCGAAGGGCTGCCGATCGCGCAGAAGTTCGACAAGGAAGGGCGCGAGACGCTGCTCGACGTGTTCCGCGAGGCGGCCGAATTCTGGGCCGAACGCAAGGTCGCGTTCCGCGTGTTCTACTCGTTCGCGTAAGCCCGCATCGGCCCGCGGCCGATCCGGCAAGAAGCCCGCTTCGAGCGGGCTTTTTTGCGCGCGTACGGCGCGCGCGCTGGCGTGGCGTGGCGCAGGCCGGCCCCGGTCTTTCATCGGCCCCCTTTTTTTCGCGACAATCCCGGTCAGCCTGGCTGCGGCCGCCGCATCGGGCACTCAAAACAAACCATCGAGAGAGGGCTGTCTTCCCATGAGCATTTCCCGTTCCGCACGCGCCGCCGTGCTGTCCCTGCTGGCTGCGGCGGGTGTCGCGCACGCCGCGCCGCTGACGCCCGAGCAGACCGTCGACCTTTACATCGGCGCATTCGTCAACGGCGACATGTCGAAGGCCCGCGCATTCAACGATGCGGTCCGCGCGAGTTACGGCGGGAAGGACGCGCTCGACGTCGACGTTCTGTCGAAGCTCGGCGAGTCGTTGCGAAAGAATCTGGCCAGCGGCGTGCTCGCGTCGATGCCGCCGAAGGTCGGCGCCGCATTGCGTCCGTCGGCCGAGACCATGGCCGCGGCCTATCAGCGCGCGATCAACCGGTCGGCGTGCGAGGCGACCGGGGCATCGCAACGGCCGAACCCGGCGGTCGCCGGCGCAACGGTCGCGACCGTCGAATTCGCCTGCCGCGTGGCGAATGCCGGGCCGGGCGGGAAGGCGCTGGAGGCCAGACTGGGCCCCGATCGACGCCTGAAGAACGATGCGGCGCGCATTGCCGCGTTCAAGGCGGTCCTGACCGGTCTCGCGCAGGTTCTGGACGACGCACCGGTCACGCTGCCGGTGACGGGCAAGATCGATGTGTACAGCCTCGACGGCGGCTGGACGACCGGTAGCCCCGAAGACGTGCTGATGCCGGTGATCGACGCGTTGCGGGATTCGATGCCGGATGGTGCGCCGGCCGACAGGTAAGGCGCGATACATCGCGGCGCCGCCGCACACCGCTTGCCGGCGGGGCGGCCGGCAGGATCCCGCGCATTGCGGGATCGAGGGCGGGCGCGTGCCGCACCGCCGGGCGGAGGCACGGCCCGTTCGTTACCACCCGCCCCAGCGCGCCGCGAGTGCCGCGAGCACGGCGGCGCCCGCCGTCTCGGTGCGCAGCACGCGGGGCCCGAGCGACAGCGCGGTGAAGCCGCGCGCCCGCGCCGCGTTTTCTTCGTCGGGCGACAGCCCGCCTTCGGGCCCGATCAGCAGCGTGACAGTTGCCGCGGGCGGCGCGTCGGGCAGCGATGCGAACGGGATGCTGGCACGCGGCGACAGAAGCAGCCGCAACTCGCCGTCGGCCGGCGCGGCCGGCAGCGCATCGAGCCACGCATGGAAGCCGGCTATCGCGGCGACGTCGGGCACCCGGTTGCGCCCGCATTGTTCGCATGACGCGCGCACGACGCCGCGCCAGTGTGCGACGCGCTTGTCCGCGCGTTCGCCGGCGAGCTTCACGACGCCGCGCGCGGTCGACAGCGGCACGACCGCCGCGACGCCCAGCTCGACGGCCTTCTCGATCACCCAGTCCATCTTGTCGCCGCCGGCGATGCCTTGCGCGAGCGTCACGCGATAGGGCGGCTCGGCCTCGGCCGGCTCGAATGTGTCGATCTGCGCGAGCGCGCTGCGCTTGTCGATCTCGACGAGTCGTGCGCGGTACTGGCCGCCCGTGCCGTCGAACAGCGCGAGTGCGTCGCCGGGCTGCAGGCGCAGCACCTGCGCGTGGCGCGCGACGTCGGCCGGCAGCGCGAGCGTGGCGTCGGCGCGCAGCGCGGCGTCGACGAAAAAGCGCGGCACGGCCGCGGTGGTGGTGGCTTCGGTCATGCGTGTCACTGTGTCGTTCATGTGTCGAGACGGCGCCCGAGGGCCCATCGGTAGCCGTCGAGATCCTCGATCTGCGCGAAGCGGTCGCCCCAGAACTGGTCCTGCGGCGCGGTCAGCGACCGGGCGCCCGCGTCGAGCGCGCGCTGCCACGTGGCGTCGACGTCGTCGACATACAAATAGAAGGATTGCGGTGCGGTGGCGTTCGCGCTTTTCGGCGTGAGCGCGGTCGAACCGAACGCGCCCTCGGGCGCGAACATCACGATCAGCTGGCCGCGATAGGCCATCTCGACGTGCATGATCGCGCCGTCTTCGTCGTGCAGGTCGCGCAACTCGAAGCCGAATGCGGCCTTGAAGAACTCGATGGCGGCGCGCGCGTTGCGTACGGCCAGGTAGGGTGTCAACCAAGGCACGTTGGCCGGACGTGGATCGGTCATGAAAATCTCCTGTGTTGGCGCTTCGGCGCTTGCTTCGATTCCGTGCCCAGGCGTTCGTTCAGGGGGCGCCGCGTGTTCGCTCCGGTGCCGCGCATCGCACATCCGGCGACGCCGCGATGGCGCGGTGCGGCAGTGCCGCGGTGCGGTGTGGCGGCCCGGGCCGCCTAGCGGCGGACGCCCAGTGTATCGCGCAGCGCGCGCGGCAGGGCAAAGAGGGACGCATGCAGCCGCGCGTCGTAGTAGCGCAAACCCTGGACGTGGCGGGCGGCGAGCCGGTCGTCGATGTCGTGCGCGAACAGCGCGGCGGCGTCGAGCGTGTCGCTCGCGATCGCCATCAGCCACTGCGAGCCGTACAGCGGCACGTGTGCGGACAGCGGATCGACGACCGCGAAGCTCGCGCGCAGGTCGTCGAGCAGCGCGGCGATCCGCGCCGCGTGGAACACCGGCGAGCCGAGGTGCATCGAGATCGCGCCGCACGGCGCGAGGATCCGCTTGAGCCGTGCGTAGAACGCGCGCGTATAGAGGCCGGCCGCCGGCGAATCGGGCGGCGTGAGGTCGAACACGACGAGATCGAAATGCTCGACGGTCGACTCGACGAAATGCGCGGCGTCGCCGATCACGACCTCGACGCGCGGATCGTCGAGCGCGCCCTGGTGCACGTCGTCGAGATAGCGGCGCGCCATCCCGATCACTTCGTCGTCGAGTTCCGCGACCACGATCCGCTCGATGCATGCATGCTTGAGCAACTGGCGCGCCGCGCCGCCGTCGCCGCCGCCGAGCACGAGCGCCCGGCGCGGCGACGGGTGCGCGAGCGCGGCCGGGTGCGTCATGCACTCGTGGTAGACGTACTCGTCGCCGACCGACGTCATCGGCCGGCCGTCCAGCGTGAACAGGCGGCCGAGCTGCGGGGTTTCCCAGACTTCGATCCGCTGGTGCGGGGACGCGACGTGCGCGAGCCGCCGGGCGTTCGGGAACCCGTAGGTGGCGTCGGGCGTAGGGTGGAAAAGTAGCGTGGTGCTCACGGGCGGGCCGTTGGGGGCAGGCAGTTCCGACGCCTGAATTATAGGAGGCGTGCGGTTTGGCTGAAAACCGTGCCGGAACACTAGGCGCGGACAAGGGAAATGTCAGCCCATCTGTTAAAATGTCGAGCTTTGCAGCCTCGTCCGTAGGCTCCGTCCGCTTCGCGTCCGTCAGGCGCCGCACCGCGCGCCGGGAACGATCGACGCCCGAGCTTCCGGATGCCGCCGTGCCCCGTTTCCTCGACTCGTTCTCCGGACTCGACATGACGACTTCGTCTCCCGCCTCTACCACCCTGATGGCCAACGCGATCCGCGCGCTCGCGATGGATGCCGTCCAGCAAGCGAACTCCGGCCACCCCGGCATGCCGATGGGCATGGCCGAAATCGGCGTCGCGCTCTGGTCGCGCCACCTGAAGCACAACCCGACGAATCCGCACTGGGCGGACCGCGACCGCTTCGTGCTGTCGAACGGCCATGGCTCGATGCTGCTGTACGCGCTGCTGCACCTGACCGGCTACGACCTGCCGATGGAAGAGCTGAAGAACTTCCGCCAGCTGCACTCGAAGACGCCGGGTCACCCGGAGTACGGCATCACGCCGGGGGTCGAGACGACCACCGGCCCGCTCGGCCAGGGCCTCGCGAACGCGGTCGGCATGGCGCTCGGCGAAGCGCTGATGGCGGACGAATTCAACCGCGACGGCGCGAAGATCGTCGATCACCACACGTACGTGTTCCTCGGCGACGGCTGCCTGATGGAAGGCATCTCGCACGAAGCCTGCTCGCTCGCCGGCACGCTGAAGCTGAACAAGCTGATCGCGCTGTACGACGACAACGGCATCTCGATCGACGGCGACGTCGTGAACTGGTTCCACGACGATACGCCGAAGCGCTTCGAAGCGTACGGCTGGAACGTGATCCCGAACGTGAACGGCCATGACGTCGACGCGGTCGACGCGGCCATCGCGAAGGCGAAGCTGTCGGACAAGCCGACGCTGATCTGCTGCAAGACGGTGATCGGCCAGGGCGCGGCAACCAAGGCCGGCGGCCACGACGTGCACGGCGCGGCGCTCGGCGCGGAAGAAATCGCGAAGACGCGCGAAGCGCTCGGCTGGACCTGGGCGCCGTTCGTGATTCCGCAGGAAGTCTATGCGGCGTGGGACGCGAAGGAAGCCGGCAAGCACGCGGAAACCGAATGGGATGCGACGTTCGCGCAGTATCGCGCGCAGTTCCCGGCGGAAGCGGCCGAATTCGAGCGCCGGATGGCCAACGCGCTGCCGGCCGACTGGGCCGAAAAGGCCGCGGCGATCATCGCCGGCGCGAACGAGCGCGGCGAGACGGTGGCGACCCGCAAGGCGTCGCAGCAGGCGATCGAAGGCCTGGCCGCCGCACTGCCGGAACTGCTCGGCGGCTCGGCCGACCTGACCGGCTCGAACCTGACCAACTGGAAGGCCTCGAAGGCCGTCCGCGCGAATCCGCAAGGCCCGGGCGTCGCGCTCGGCAACCACATCAACTACGGCGTGCGCGAATTCGGCATGAGCGCCGCGATCAACGGCCTCGCGCTGCATGGCGGCCACAAGCCGTTCGGCGGCACGTTCCTGACGTTCTCCGACTACAGCCGCAACGCGCTGCGCGTGGCCGCGCTGATGAAGGTGCCGTCGATCTTCGTGTTCACGCACGATTCGATCGGCCTCGGCGAAGACGGCCCGACGCACCAGTCGATCGAGCACGTGTCGAGCCTGCGCCTGATCCCGAACCACGACGTGTGGCGTCCGGCCGACACGGTCGAGACGGCCGTCGCGTGGACCCACGCAGTTGCCGCAGACCGTCCGTCGAGCCTGATCTTCAGCCGCCAGAACCTCGCGTTCAACCCGCGTACCGATGCGCAGATCGCGAACATCGACAAGGGCGGCTACGTGCTGAAGGACTGGGACGAAGAGATCGTCGCGCGCAAGATCATCCTGATCGCGACGGGCTCGGAAGTCGAACTCGCGATGAAGGCCGTCGAGCCGCTCGCGCAGCAGGGCATCGCGGCCCGCGTCGTGTCGATGCCGTCGACCAACGTGTTCGACCGCCAGGACGCCGAATACCGCGAACGCGTGCTGCCGCACGGCGTGCGCCGCGTCGCGATCGAAGCGGGCGTGACGGCCTTCTGGCACAAGTACGTCGGCCTCGAAGGCGGCGTCGTCGGGATCGACACGTTCGGCGAATCGGCGCCGGCCGGCGTGCTGTTCAAGCACTTCGGCTTCACCGTCGAGCACGTCGTCGAAACCGCGAAGGCCGTGCTGGCCTGAGAACCTACGCGACGCGCGCCACCCCTCGCGCGCGTCGCACCGTGAAGCTGCACGAAACGAATTTTTTCAGCCATCAGGAGATAGACCATGACGATTCGCGTCGCAATCAACGGCTACGGCCGTATCGGCCGCAACACGCTGCGCGCGTTCTATGAAAACGGCAAGAAGCACGATCTCGAGATCGTCGCGATCAACGACCTGGGCGATGCGAAGACCAACGCGCACCTGACCCAGTACGACACCGCGCACGGCAAGTTCCCGGGCGAAGTGTCGGTCGACGGCGATTACCTCGTCGTGAACGGCGACAAGATCCGCGTGCTGGCGAACCGCAACCCGGCCGAACTGCCGTGGGGCGAGCTGGGCGTCGACGTCGTGATGGAATGCACGGGCTTCTTCACGACCAAGGAAAAGGCCAGCGCGCACCTGAAGGGCGGCGCGAAGAAGGTGATCATCTCGGCGCCGGGCGGCAAGGACGTCGACGCAACGATCGTCTACGGCGTGAACCACAACGTGCTGAAGGCCGAGCACACGGTCATCTCGAACGCATCGTGCACGACGAACTGCCTCGCACCGCTCGTCAAGCCGCTGAACGACAAGATCGGCCTCGAAACCGGCCTGATGACGACGATCCACGCGTACACGAACGACCAGGTGCTGACGGACGTCTATCACGAAGACCTGCGCCGTGCGCGTTCGGCGACCCACAGCCAGATCCCGACGAAGACGGGCGCTGCGTCGGCCGTCGGCCTCGTGCTGCCGGAACTGAACGGCAAGCTCGACGGCTACGCGATCCGCGTCCCGACGATCAACGTGTCGGTCGTCGACCTGTCGTTCATCGCCAAGCGCGACACGACGGTCGAGGAAGTCAACGCGATCATGAAGGAAGCATCGGAAGGCGCGCTGAAGGGCATCCTCGGCTACAACGACGCACCGCTGGTGTCGATCGACTTCAACCACAACCCGGCTTCGTCGACGTTCGACGCGACGCTGACCAAGGTGTCGGGCCGCCTCGTCAAGGTGTCGAGCTGGTACGACAACGAGTGGGGTTTCTCGAACCGCATGCTGGATACGGCAGTCGCGTTCGCGAACGCGAAGTAATCGCCGCGTTGCGCAGCCGCCGCCAGGCGGCCTGCGCGGCGAACGAGCCCGGCCCGGTTTTCCGGCCGGGCTTTTTTATTGTCCGGGCTCAGGGCCCCGGCGTTGCCGTCACCTGCTCGAGCGCGGCGACGAAGGCGCGCTTCAGCGGGCTGTCGAGGTCGGTCCACGCGAGGCCGATGCCGGTGCGGTGTCCGGCCAGATCGAGCGGCCGCGCGAGCACGTTCGGCGGCAGCGCGCTGGCGGCTTCCGCCGGGATCAGCCCGATGCCCATCCCCGCCGCGACGAGCGCCAGCATCGTCGTGAATTCGCCGAACTCCTGTGCAATCTCGAGCGTCGTGCCCGCGCGGCTCAGCGCGAGCAGCATGTCGTCGTGAAAGCCCGGCGCGTAGCGGCGCGCGAGTACGAACGCCGGCTGGCCGCGCAGCGCCGCCGGCGCGATCGCGTCGTGTGCGGCCAGCGGATGGTCGAGCGGCAGCGCGACGACGAAGCCTTCCTCGAGCACCACGCGCGTGTCGATGCCCGCATAGGCGGCCGGCAGCCGGATCATCCCGAAGTCGATCCGCCGGTCGCGCAGCGCGGCGATCTGGTCGGGCGTCGGCATGTCCTTCAGTTCGAGCGCGATCAGTGGATAGCGCTCGCGCATCGTGCGCAGCACGGCCGGCAGCAGCGCGGACAGCACCGACGACACGAACGCGATCCGCAGCGTGCCGATCTCGCCGCGGCTCGACAGCCGCGCCATCTGCTCCGCGCGCGCGGCCTGCTGCAGCGTGGCGCGGGCTTCGGGCAGGAACACGCGCCCCGTGTCGCTCAGCTCGACCTTGTGCCGGTCGCGCTCGAACAGGCGCGCGCCGAGTTCTTCCTCGAGCGCCTTGATCTGCATGCTCAGCGCGGGCTGCACGATGAACAGGCGCTGCGCGGCGCGCCCGAAATGCAGCTCTTCCGCGAGCGTGACGAAGGCGCGCAATTGCTTGAGTTCCATGGGCGGCGGGTACGGGAGATCGGTAATCAGATTTCATGATAACCGGATCAAAAAAGACCATTGGCACGGCCCCCGGCCGGCGGCCGAAGATACCGTCAACGCGAGACCGGCCGCGACGGGCAGCCGGCTCCCTTGGCACGAGGAGACACGCATGACCCACGCGCTTGACCGGTTCCGCCTCGACGGCCGCCGCGCACTGATTACCGGTTCCGGACGCGGGATCGGGCTGACGCTCGCCCGCGGGCTGGCCGAAGCCGGCGCCGCGATCGTCATCAACGATCGCAATGAGGAGAAGGCCGCGACGCTCGTGCGGCACCTGCGCGAGGAAGGCTTCACGGCCGACTACGCAGTATTCGACGTCGCCGAGCATGCGCAGGTGCGTGCGGCGGTCGACGATTTCGAGGCGCGCGTCGGCGCGATCGACATCCTCGTGAACAACGCGGGCATCCAGCGCCGCGCGCCGCTCGACGCGTTCGAGCCCGACGACTGGCAGGCGCTGATGCGCGTGAACCTCGACGGCGTGTTCAACGTCGCGCAGGCCGTCGCGCGGCACATGATCGCGCGCGGCCGCGGGAAGATCATCAACATCTGCTCGGTGCAGAGCGAGCTTGCGCGGCCGACGATCGCGCCGTATGCGGCGACCAAGGGCGCTGTGCGGATGCTGACGAAAGGCATGTGCGCCGACTGGGCGCGCCACGGCATCCAGGCCAACGGCCTCGCACCCGGCTATTTCGAAACCGAACTCAACCGCGCGCTGGTCGATGACGCGGCGTTCTCGGACTGGCTGTGCAAGCGCACGCCGGCCGGCCGCTGGGGGCGCGTCGACGAGCTGTGCGGCGCGGCGATTTTCCTCGCGTCGGCCGCATCCGATTTCGTGAACGGCCAGACGCTGTTCGTCGACGGCGGCCTGACCGCCGCCGTCTGAGCGGCGGCGTTCGCGCCGTCGCGCCGGCCACGGCCGGCATCCGAATTCCCAGAAGAGCCCGCCGCACGAGCGGGCCGATGTCCCGGCGCGCATCGCGCGACCCGGTTCCGGAACGGAAGCAGGAGACAGGAGACAACGATGGACCGCACTTTCCCGCCGCCCGCGCGGCACGATGCAGGCTCCGGCGCGCCGGGCGAAACCGTCGAGCGCCGCGGCGTCGACCCCAAGCAGCTCAACCGCGCGGCGTGGACCTGCTCGCTGGGCAGCGCGCTTGAATACTACGATTTCGCGTTGTACACGCTCGCATCGGCGCTGGTGTTCGGGCCGCTGTTCTTTCCCGGGCAGACCGCCGAGATGCGGCTGATCGCGAGTTTCGGCACCTACTTCGTCGGCTTCGCGGTGCGCCCGCTCGGTGGTGTTGTGTTCGGCGTGCTCGGCGACCGGATCGGCCGCAAGTTCGTGCTGACGGCGACGGTGCTGCTGATGGGCGTCGCGAGCACGCTGATCGGCGTGCTGCCGACCTTCGAAACGGCAGGCTACTGGGCCCCCGCGCTGCTCGTCCTGCTACGGATCCTGCAGGGCCTCGGCGCCGGCGCCGAGCAGGCCGGCGCCGCGGTGCTGATGACCGAATACGCGCCGCCGGGCAAACGCGGCTTCTATGCGTCGCTGCCGTTCCTGGGCATCCAGCTCGGCACGGTGCTCGCGGCCGCCGTCTATTTCCTGCTGCTCGCGAACCTCGACCGCGTGACGGACGGCTGGGGCTGGCGCGTGCCGTTCCTGTTCAGCGCGGTGATCGTCGCGGTCGGGATCTACATGCGCGTGCGGCTGCACGAGTCGCCGACCTTCGTGCGGCTCGAGAAGCGTGCGCAGGTACTGGCGAATCCGCTGAAGAGCGCCGTGCAGCATTCGAAGCGCTCGTTGCTGATCGGCATCGGCCTGCGGATGGCCGAGAACGGCGGCTCGTCGATCTACCAGGCGCTCGCCGTCAGCTATCTCGCGGGCGTGATCGGGATGAAGGGGCCGATCGGCGCGCTCGCGCTGGTGTGCGCGGCAACCGTCGGCGCGTGCACGGTGCCGCTGGCGGGCCGGCTGAGCGACCGCTTCGGCCGCGTGCGGGTGTATCGCACGTTCGCGTGGCTGCAACTCGCGCTCGCGTTCCCGGTGTGGTGGATCTTCAGCCAGGGGAACGTGGTGGCAAGCGTCGTCGCGATCTCGGTCGCGCAGGGCTTCGCGAACTGGGGGATGCTCGGCGCGCAGGCCGCGCTGCTGCCCGAACTGTTCGGCGCGCGTCACCGCTACATGGGCGTGTCGTTCTCGCGCGAAGTGTCGGCGGTGCTCGCGGGCGGGATCGCGCCGCTCGTCGGCGCGACGATCATCGCGACGGTGATCGCGCTGCATGGGGGTGACCACACGGCCGGCGTGCGCGCGTGGGTGCCGATCGCCGCGTACCTGGTGCTGCTGACGCTGATCACGCTGTTCACGACGGCGCGGATGCCCGAAACGCTGAACCGCGATCTCGACGATCCGCTCGACGCCGCGCAGGCGGCGCCGACACCGGATGCCGACCCGCTCGCCCGGCACGCATGACCGGGCCGGGCGGCCGATGCGGCCCGGCACGCTTTCGCATTCAATTTACCTCGACAGGAGCAAGCGCAGATGGCGCAAGAATCGATCCAGCGGCCCGAACTGCTGATGACGGGCCCTTACCAGCCGTGGGACGACGCCTGGCTGACGGCCGGCTATGACGTCCACCGGCTGTGGGAAGCCGCCGACCGCGCGGCGTTCCTCGCCGAGCACGGCGCCGGCGTGCGCGCGCTCGCGACGCGCGGCGATCTCGGCGCGAATGCGGAACTGATCGCCGCGCTGCCGAAGCTCGAGATCATCGCGTGCTACGGCGTCGGCACCGACGCGATCGATCTCGCCGCGGCGCGCGCACGCGGCATTCGCGTGACGAATACGCCCGACGTGCTGACCGGCGACGTGGCCGATCTCGGCGTCGGGCTCGCGCTCGCGATGATGCGCCGGATCGACGCCGGCGACGCCTACGTGCGTTCCGGCGCGTGGCGCGACGGCGACATGCCGCTCGTCACGCGGCTCTACGGCAAGCGCGTCGGCGTGGTCGGCTTCGGCCGGATCGGCTCGACGCTCGCGCGCCGGCTGTCCGGCTTCGACGTCGAGCTCGGCTACTTCGACGTCGCGCCGCGCGCGGACAGCCCGCACCGTTTCTTCGGCGACCTCGCCGAGCTGGCCGGCTGGTGCGACCTGCTGATCGTCACGCTCGCGGGCGGGCCGACGACACGCCACCTCGTCGACGCCGCCGTGCTCGACGCGCTCGGGCCGAAGGGCTATCTCGTGAACGTGTCGCGCGGCACGACCGTCGACGAACCGGCGCTGCTCGATGCGCTCGAGCGCAACGCGATCGCCGGCGCGGCGCTCGACGTGTTCTGGAACGAACCGCGCATCGACCCGCGTTTCCTCGCGTTGCCGAACGTGCTGCTGCAGCCGCACCATGCGAGCGGGACGATCGAGACGCGCCAGGCGATGGGCTGGCTGGTGCGCGACAACCTCGCCGCGCACTTCGCCGGCGAGCCGCTGCTCACGCCGGTCGCCTGAGGAGGGTGTCATGCGTATGCGTTGCATGTGTGTCGTGATCCACGGGCCGAACGACCTGCGGGTCGAGGGGCAGGACGCGGGCGAGATCGGCCCGGGCCAGGTGCGCGTCGATGTCGCGATGGGCGGCATCTGCGGCTCCGACCTTCATTACTTCCGGCACGGCGGGTTCGGCGCGATCCGGCTGCAGCAGCCGATGGTGCTCGGTCACGAGGTGGCCGGCACGGTCGCGGAAGTGGCGCCGGACGTGACGTCGGTGAGGGTCGGCGATCGCGTCGCGGTCAATCCGAGCCGGCCGTGCGGTGCATGCCGCTACTGCCTCGAAGGGCTGCCGAACCAGTGTCTCGACATGCGCTTCTACGGCAGCGCGATGCGGATGCCGCACGTGCAGGGGGCGTTTCGCAACGCGCTCGTGTGCGACGCGGGGCAGTGCGTGAAGGTGGCCGATCACGTGCCGCTGTCGCTCGCGGCGCTCGCCGAGCCGTTCGCGGTCGGGCTGCATGCGGTGTCGCGCGCGGGCCCGCTGATCGGCAAGCGCGTGCTCGTGTCGGGGTGCGGGCCGATCGGCGTGCTGGCGGTCGCGGCGGCGCGCGTGCATGGTGCGGCGGAGATCGTCGCGACCGACGTGGTCGATGCGCCGCTGGCGGTGGCGGGCGCGCTGGGCGCCGACCGCATGATCAATGCGTCGGCCGATGCCGGGTGGGTCGAGCGCTACGGCGCCGACAAGGGCACGTTCGACGTGATGATCGAGTGTTCCGGCAATGCGCGCGCGCTGCGCGACGGGCTGGAGGTGATGCGGCCGCGCGGCGTCGTCGTGCAGCTCGGGCTCGGCGGCGACGTCAGCCTGCCGCAGAACGTCGTGGTCGCGAAGGAGCTGTCGATCTGCGGTTCGTTCCGCTTCCATGCGGAATTCGCGCTCGCGGTGCAGTTGATCAACGCGGGGCGCGTCGACCTGCGGCCCGCCGTCACGCGCGTGTTCCCGATGCGCGACGCGAACCTCGCGTTCGAGCTGGCCGGCGACCGGCAGCGAGCGATGAAGGTGCTGATCGATTTCGCGGACGAGGCCGCGTGACGGCCCGGCGCCTGCGCGCAGCACCATCGGCAGGCCGGCATCGTTGAAAAAGGCACGCCCGCGATCCGCGCGGCGTGCTTTTTTTTTTGCGTCGTGGCAGCGCAAGCGCTGCCGCACTACTGCGTGACCTGCCGCGCGCCGATGCGCTGCGACGCGAGCCACAGCGCGATCAGTACGCCCGACAGCGCCGCGCCCGCGATGCAGACGCCGCGCCAGCCGTCGCTGCCGTACGCGACGCTCGCCGCGAACGACCCGAACGCGCCGCCGATGAAGTAGCTCGTCAGGTAGAGCGTCGTCACGCGGCTGCGTGCGTTGCCGGCCAGCGCATAGATCACGCTCTGGTTCGAGATGTGCATCCCCTGCACGCCGACGTCGAGCAGCAGGATGCCCGCGATCAGCGCCGCGAGCGAGTGCGCGCCGGCCGCGATCAGCGCGAACGATCCAAGCACGGCGGCCGCGAACAGCCCGGTCGCCGCATTGCCGTGCCCGCGATCGACGAGCCGGCCGGCCGACGTCGCCGCGAGCGCGCCCACCGCGCCGACGATCCCGAACAGGCCGATCTGTCCTTCGGAATAACCATACGGCGGCTGGCTCAGCAGGAACGTGAGGCCGGTCCACAGCAGGCTGAAGCACGCGAACACGAGCGCGCCGTAGGCGGAGCGCAGCGCGATCAGCGGTTGCGCGCGCACCAGCGCGACGAGCGACTTCATCAGCGCCGCGTAGTCGACGCGCGTGGTACGGCGATCCTTCGGCAGCTTCGCGGCGAGCACGGCTGTCAGCGCGAGCACCAGCGCCGCGGCGATGCCGTACACCGCGCGCCAGCCGAACCCGTCGGCGATCGCGCCGGCCGCGACGCGCGCGAGCAGGATGCCGAGCAGCAGCCCGCTCATCACGGTGCCGACCGCGCGGCCGCGCGAGCGCGCATCGGCGAGCGACGCCGCGAACGGCACGAGCAGCTGGGTCGAACACGTGACGAAGCCGACCGCGACGTTCGCGACGACGAACATCGTGAAGTTCGTGCTGACCGTGACCGCGACCAGGGCGACGACGTTGAGCATCAGGAGCCGCACGATCAGCGTGTGGCGGTTGACCGCGTCGCCGAGCGGGACGATCAGCAGCAGGCTCGCCGCATAGCCGAGCTGCGTCAGCGTGACGAGATAGCCGAGCTCGGTCGGCGCGCGCCCGAAACTTCGCGCGATGGCCGCGAGCAGCGGCTGCGCGTAATAGATGTTGCCGATGACGATGCCGCACGCGCAGGCGAACAGCAGCGTCATGCCACGAGTGAGGGGAGGGTGGTTGTCGTGATGCGGTTCCATGGTCGCGAGAAAGGCGGCGACAGGCGTGGGGCACGGGAGCGGATGTGGGTATGATGCGGGAATCGACCCATAGCGTCCAAGACTGGATCCTTATGGCCTGCATTGGCAATCCCAATACATTGGCCGCGATGCTACTCCGCCACATCCGCTATTTCCTGGCCGTCGCCGAGCAGCGCAGCTTCACGCGCGCGGCCGACGCGCTTCACGTGTCGCAGCCGACGCTGTCGCAGCAGGTCCGCCAGCTCGAGGCGACGCTCGGCGTGCCGCTGTTCGACCGGTCGGGCCGCACGGTGCGCCTCACCGAATTCGGCGAAGTCTATGCGCGCCACGCGCGCGCCGCGCTGCAGGAACTCGACACGGGGCAGCGTGCGCTGCACGACGTGGCCGATCTCGGCGGCGGCTCGTTGCGGCTCGCGATGATGCCGACCTTCGCGGCTTACCTGAGCGGCTCGCTGATCGACGCGTTCCATGCCGACTATCCGAACGTCGCGCTGACGATCGACGCGATGCCGCAGGAGCGCATCGAGGCGCTGCTCGCCGACGATCGTCTCGACGCGGGCTTCGGGTTCGTACCGCCGCGTGCGCCGGACATCGACGCGCTGCCACTGTGGGACGAGCCGCTTGCGCTCGTGACGGGCCGCACGCACCGTCTCGCGCGGCGCCGCCGTGCGCTGACGCCGGCGGAACTCGGCGGTGAGCCGCTGGTGCTGCTGAGCCGCGCGTTCGCGACACGCGAGCGCATCGACCGGTATTTCATCGAGCATGGCGCGCAGCCGAAGATCGCGATCGAGACGAACACGATCAGCGCCGTGCTCGAGCTCGTGCGGCGCGGCCGGCTCGCGACGGTGCTGCCTCACGCGGTTGCGCGCGAGAGCAGCGACCTGTGCGCGCTGGAGATCGATCCGCCGCTGCCCACGCGCACGGCCGCGCTGCTCACGCGCAAGGGCGCGTACCGCAGCGTCGCGGCGCGCGCGTTCATCGAGCGCGCGCTCGCGTATCGCGAACCGTCGGGCGGGTGACCGGCGCGACCACGCGGCGGCGCGGCCGCGTTACGCGCGCGGCGTCGGGAAGAAGATGCCGGCGCGCTGCGCGGCGTTCGCGATGTGCGTCTCGATCGCGCTGCCCGCGGCGGATGCGTCGCGCGCGATCAGCGCATCGACGATCGCGCGGTGCTCGTGCCAGGTCGACAGCAGCAGCTCGCGCCGGTAGAACGGCATCCGCTGGCTTTCCTTCATGATGTCGGCGCTGCTGCGCAGGATCGATTCGATCGCCGCGTTGCCGGCGAGGTGGATGATCCGCATGTGGAAGTCGAAGTCGAGCTGCGACGCTTCGTCGAGCGCGCTGTCGGACAGCGCGGCGTGCAGGTCGGTCAGGTTGGTCTCGAACCACGCGATGTCGTCGTCGCTGACGACGTGCGCGGCCATCCGCGCGGCGAATCCCTCGAGCGCATAGCGCATCTGGTAGGTATCGGGCGGCGACGACTGCTCGGCGAACTGCCACGCGTGCGCGGTCGCGGCCTGCGCGCTTTCGACGTACACGCCCTTGCCCGCGCGGATGCGCAGCATCCCGAGCGCCTCGAGCGTCGACAGCGCCTCGCGCAGCGACGCGCGGCTGATCTCCAGCTCCTCGGAGAGCTGGCGCTGGGCCGGCAGCAGGCTGCCGACCGGATACACGCCTGTCTCGATCCGGTCGCGGATCGTCGCGATGGCGGCGTCGGTCACGGTATGTGGAACATTTTTCATGATGCGAACGATGGCCGGTCTGACCGGCATTGTAATCCGCACTTGCGCGGTGCATGAGCGCCCTACGGGAAAGCCACGACCCGGCCCGTTCCGGGGCGGGAACGACGCGTGCGAAGGGGCGGGAAATCCCTATTTTGTCCGTCCTTGACGTCACTATATCGGCTTCCTACTATCCACCATAACATCACTGGTCTTACCAGTATGAACAGACGAAACTGCAACCGTTGGATCGGGAGAGCGCCGTGTCGAAATTCCTCAATTCGCTGTTTGGCCGGGTAGTCGTCGCATTGATCCTGGGGGTCGCGCTCGGCGCGTTCTTCCCGCATTTCGCCGAATCGCTACGGCCACTCGGCGACGGCTTCCTGAAGCTGATCAAGATGGTGATCGGCCCGATCGTGTTCTGCGTCGTGGTCAGCGGGATGGCCAACGCGGGCGATCTGAAGAAGGTCGGCCGGGTCGGCCTGAAGGCGGTCGTCTACTTCGAGGTGATGACGACGCTCGCGCTCGGCATCGGCCTCGTGCTCGCCTGGCTCACGCGCCCGGGCGTCGGGATGAACATCGACCTGCGCTCGCTCGACGCGGCGTCGCTCGCGTCGTACGCGAAGAACGCCGAGAGCCTGAAGGACACGGCCGGCTACCTGATGAAGATCATCCCCGAGACCGCGATCGACGCGTTCGCGAAGGGCGACATCCTGCAGATCCTCGTGTTCGCGGTGCTGTTCGGCTCCGCGCTGTCGCTGCTCGGCGACAAGGCGCAGCGCGTCAACTCGCTGATCGAGGAACTGTCGCACGTGTTCTTCCGGATCATCGGCTTCATCATCAAGCTCGCGCCGCTCGGCGTGCTCGGCGCGATCGCGTTCACGACCGGCAAGTACGGCGTCGCGTCGCTCAAGCAGCTCGGCTACCTCGTCGCGGTGTTCTACCTGAGCTGCTTCGTGTTCGTCACGGTCGTGCTCGGAACGGTGATGCGGCTCGCGGGCTTCTCGGTGTTCAAGCTGATCCGCTACCTGCGCGAGGAACTGTCGATCGTGCTCGGCACGGCGTCGTCGGACGCGGTGCTGCCGCAGGTGATGCGCAAGCTCGAATACATGGGCGTCAAGGATTCGACGGTCGGCCTCGTGATCCCGACCGGCTATTCGTTCAACCTCGACGGCTTCTCGATCTACCTGACGCTCGCCGTGCTGTTCATCGCGCAGGCCACCAATACGCCGCTGTCGACGCACGACCTGATCGTCGTGCTGCTCGTGTCGCTCGTCACGTCGAAGGGCGCGCACGGCATCCCCGGGTCGGCGATCGTGATCCTCGCGGCGACGCTGTCGGCGATCCCCGCGATCCCTGTGCTGGGCCTCGTGCTGATCCTGCCGGTCGACTGGTTCGTCGGCATCGCCCGCGCGCTGACCAACCTGATCGGCAACTGCGTCGCGACGGTCGTGGTCGCGGTGTGGGAGAACGACATCGACCGCGCCCGCGCGACGCGCGTGCTGAATCGCGAGCTGCGCTACGTGCCCGCCGAAGAGGAAGGCCGCGCGGCGCCGGTCGCCGGCGACCAGGCTCACGCGCTCTGAGCGCGACCCCGCGCGGGGCGGCGGCGCTCGCGGCCGCCCCGCGCATCCGGCATTCATGTGGCCGGCGCCTCGACGCGCCGGCCCTTCATCGAACCTCAGGAGACGACATGGCAGCCCCCATTCTCGATCCGGACGCGCCGGCGTTCGCACGGCGTTACATGAACCTTGCCGACCCGCGCCTCGGTGCGCAGGCGCTGTTCGCCAGCGACGAATTCTTCGCGCCGAAGGAACGCATGCTCAATCCCGAGCCGGCGGTGTTCATTCCCGGCAAGTATGACGACCACGGCAAGTGGATGGACGGCTGGGAAACGCGCCGCAAGCGCACGACCGGCCACGACTTCTGCGTGGTGCGGCTCGCGCGGCCGGGCGTGATTCACGGCGTCGCCCTCGACACGAGCCACTTCACCGGCAACTTCCCGCCGGCCGCGTCGATCGATGCGTGTATCGCCGAAGGCGACACGCCCCCCGACAACGCCGAATGGCGCACGATCGTTCCGGCGACGACGCTGCAGGGCAATGCGCATCACTACGTGAGCGTCGCCGATGCGCAGCCGTACACGCACCTGCGCGTGAACCTGTATCCGGACGGCGGGCTCGCGCGGTTGCGCGTGTACGGCCAGCCGCAGCGCGACTGGCGCGACCAGCCGGCCGGCGAGCTGGTCGACCTCGCGGCGATCGAGAACGGCGGCCACCTGGTGGCCGCGAACAACCAGCACTTCGGCTCGGCCTCGCAGATGCTGATGCCGGGGCGCGGCGCGAACATGGGCGACGGCTGGGAAACGCGGCGGCGCCGCGAGCCCGGCAACGACTGGGCGATCGTCGCGCTTGCGCGGCCGGGCGTCATCCGGCGCGTCGAGGTCGACACGGCGTTCTTCAAGGGCAATTTCCCCGACCGCTGCTCGCTGCAGGCCGCGCGGGTCGCGGGCGGCACCGACGATTCGCTCGTCACGCAGGCGATGTTCTGGGCCGAACTGCTCGGCGAGCAGAAGCTGTCGATGGATCACGTCCACACGTTCGACCAGCTCGCCGCGCTCGGCCCCGTCACGCACGTGCGCTTCAACATCTTCCCGGACGGCGGCGTGTCGCGCCTGCGTCTGTGGGGCGAGCCGGCGTGAAGGAGGGCAACGGCATGAGCGGATCTCCCATCCTGCGCGTCGAGCGCCTGACCCGCGAAGCGTTCGCGCCGTTCGGCGACGTGATCGCACTCGAAGGCGCGCGGCATTTCCCGATCAACGGCGGCTCGACCGAACGCTTTCACGATCTCGCGACGATCGACGTGTGCGCGGACGGCGGCCGGCCGCTCGTCAGCATGTTCCGCGCGCAGCCGCGCGCGCTGCCGGTCGCGGTCACGCTGATGGAGCGCCATCCGCACGGCAGCCAGGCGTTCATCCCGCTCGCGGCGGTGTCGCGTTACGCGATCGTCGTCGCGCCGGCCGGCGAGTTCCGGCCCGACGCGATGCGCGCGTTCCTGGCCGAAGGGTGGCAGGGCGTGAATTATGCGAAGGGTGTCTGGCACCACCCGCTGCTCGCGCTCGACGCGGTCAGCGATTTCGTGGTCGTCGATCGCGGCGGGCCGCAGCCGAACTGCGACGAGATTCCGCTCGACCATGCGTGGGGGCTCGCATTCGAGCCGGCTTGCGCGGGTATCGAAGGGGTTTCGTAAGCATTGCCGGCGATCCCGCGCGGCAGGCGGGAGCCGGAAAAGTACACGGCCCGGGCGGCGAGATGCCGGCCGGGCCGTGTCGCATGCGCGGGTCGCGCCGGTTCAGTGCTTGCGGTGCGGGCAGTTCTCGGTCGTGCAGGAGCCGTACATCGCGAGCGAGTGCTCCTGGAGCCGGAAGCCGCGCTCCTTCGCGATCGCCTGCTGGCGGCTTTCGATCTCGGGATCGAAGAATTCCTCGACGCGGCCGCAATCGAGGCACACGAGGTGGTCGTGGTGCGAGCCCTCGTTCAGCTCGAACACGGCCTTGCCGGATTCGAAGTTGCTGCGCGAGAGCAGGCCGGCCTGCTCGAACTGCGTGAGCACGCGGTAGACGGTCGCGAGCCCGATGTCGAGCTGCTCGTTGAGCAGGTTCCGGTAGACGTCTTCGGCCGTCAGGTGGCGCACGGGGCTCTGCTGGAAGATCTCGAGAATCTTCAGGCGCGGTAGGGTGGCCTTTAGCCCGATATTCTTGAGATCCGTCGGATTGGTCATGGCTAGGCATCCCTAGAGTACAATGCAGGGCTTCAATGTTACCGGCTTTTCGCCGTTCCAGAAACACGCGCGGCCTGCCACGGGCCTGCACGGTGAGGGAAATGATTCCAGAATCTCTTTCGCACTTTCAGAGGAGCCGCATGCGGAGTGTCATCATCGCTGCCGCCGCCGTTGCCGCGCTGGCTGGTTGTTCGTCGTACGACAGCGTGACGCAGCGCATCGCGCAGAGCATCACCCCTTACCGGATTACCGTCGTGCAAGGCAACTTCGTGTCGCAGGAGAAGGCCGCGCAGCTGCAGGTCGGCATGTCGCGCGAGCAGGTGCGCACGCTGCTCGGCACGCCGCTGCTGGCGGACATGTTCCATGCCGACCGCTGGGATTACCTGTTCTACTTCAAGCGCGGCTCGACCGCCGTCGTCCAGCAGCGCGACCTCGTCGTGACGTTCGTGGGCGATCGCGTCGCGGGCTGGACGGGGGCGGACAACCTGCCTTCGGAACTCGACCTGCTGGCCGACATCGACGGCGACCGCGGCGGCAAGAAGGCGAAGGCGGCCGCGGCGGCGAAGAAGGCCGCCGAGGCTGCTGCCGCCGCGAGCGCCGCGCAAGCGGCGAGCGCGCCGGCGCCGGAGGCCGTCGCCGGCCCGTCCGACGCGGCCGCTGCGGCCGGCCAGGACGCGAACGAGCAGGCGGCGCGCGCGGCCAACCGCGCGACCAACCAGGTGTCCGGGCAGACCGCGGCCGCGCGCCGGTTCACGCCGTCGACGCAGGCTTCCAGCGGCGCGCCGGTGCCGGGCGGCCAGCCGCCGGGCGCCGTGCCGGCGATCCAGCCGCAGTTCCAGTTCCACCGTCCGCCGCAGCCGAACACGTCGAGCGACGCGGCGCAGCCGGTCGGCCCGCAAGGCTCGGACACGCTGCAGAACCAGCCGATCACCGCGCCGGCCCAGTCGCAGTAAGCGGGAACCGGGCGGCATGCGCCGCCCGCCTTTAGACCTGTCGTGTAGAAAGCCATGAAGATTGCGATTGCCGGCGCATCGGGCCGAATGGGCCGGATGCTGATCGAAGCCGTTCTCAACGATGCCGACGCGCAGCTCGTCGGCGCGCTCGACCGTGCCGATTCGCCGTTCCTCGGCCAGGACGCCGGCGCGTTCCTCGGCAAGGAAACCGGGGTCAAGCTGACCGCCGACCTCGACGCCGTGTTCGCGCAGGCCGATTACCTGATCGATTTCACGCGTCCGGAAGGCACGATGGCGCACATCGAGGCCGCGCTGCGCCACGACGTGCGGCTCGTGATCGGCACGACCGGCTTCACCGCCGAGCAGAAGGCCGGGCTGCAGGCCGCCGCGGCCAGGATCGGCATCGTATTCGCGGCGAACATGAGCGTCGGCGTGAACGTCACGCTGAAGCTGCTCGAATTCGCGGCCAAGCATTTCTCGCACGGCTACGACATCGAGATCATCGAGGCGCATCACCGCCACAAGGTCGATGCGCCGTCGGGCACCGCGCTGATGATGGGTGAGGCCGTCGCCGGCGCGCTCGGGCGCACGCTCGACGATTGCGCGGTGTACGGCCGCCACGGCGTGACGGGCGAGCGCGATCCGTCGTCGATCGGCTTTGCCGCGGTGCGCGGCGGCGACATCGTCGGCGATCACACCGTGCTGTTCGCCGGGATCGGCGAGCGCATCGAGATCACGCACAAGTCGTCGAGCCGCGTGTCGTACGCGCAGGGCGCGCTGCGTGCGGTCCGCTTCCTGTCGGCGCGCGGCGCCGGCCTGTTCGACATGCAGGACGTGCTCGGCCTGCGCTGAGCCCACGGGGAAACTCCGATGGCGATTCCCACCGGCGTTGTCCACTACCTCGAAAGCGGCGATGCGATCACGCACGCCGTCGCCTATGTGCTGCTGGCGATGTCCATCGCCAGCTGGTGCTTCCTGTTCATGAAAGCCTGGCTGCTGGTCCGCGCGAAGCGGCAGGGGCCGCGCGCGCTCGCCGCGTTCTGGCGCGCGCCGTCCCTCGACGCGGGCATTGCCGCGCTGGCCGGCGCCGATCGCGAGCGCGTGTTCGTGCCGCTCGCCGAAGCCGCGCGCGATGCGGCCGACGATCATGACCCGGCCGCGCTGGCCGCCCGCGTCGAGCGCGGCGAACGCGTGCTGCGGGCGCTGCGGCATGCGATGCTGCGTTCGCAGAGGCGGCTCGAATTCGGCCAGGTGCTGCTCGCGTCGATCGGCAGCACCGCGCCGTTCGTCGGGCTGCTCGGCACCGTGTGGGGCATCTACCACGCGCTCGGCAGCATCGCCGCGAGCGGGCAGGCGCAGATCGAGAACGTCGCGGGGCCGGTCGGCGAGGCGCTGATCATGACCGCGTTCGGGCTCGTCGTCGCGATTCCCGCGGTGCTGGCCTACAACATCCTCGGCCGGCTCGTGCGGCAGCTCGCCGAGGAGCTCGACGGCTTCGCGCGCGACCTGCACGTGTTCGTGTGCGCGCAGGGCGCCTGACGCGCCCGTCCGGGAGGAACGACCATGGCATTCGGCGGGCTCGAGCACCACAAGACGTCCGCGCCGATGGCGGAGATCAACATGACTCCGCTGATCGACGTGATGCTCGTGCTGCTCGTCATCTTCATCATCACCGCGCCGCTGATGACGCATGCGATCCGGCTCGACCTGCCGAAGGTCGCGGCCGGCGTCGCGCGCGATACGCCGCAATCCGTCACGTTGTCGATCGACGACGCGGGCAAGCTGTACTGGGACGACGCGCCGGTGGCGCTCGACGCGCTGCCCGCGCGCTTCCGGGCCGCCGCCGCGGGCGGCGCGCCGCCCGAGCTGCGGCTGCGCGCGTCGCGCGCGACGCGCTACGACGTGATCGCGCAGGTGATGGGCGCCGCGCAGGCGGCGGGCCTCACGCGGATCGGCTTCGTGACCGACGTGCCGCCGCAGGCGGGCGGTTCCGCCGCACCGGCCGCCGTGCCGGCGAATCGCTGAGCGGCTCCGGCAGGTCCGTACCTGCCGCGGGATCGGGCCGCACGCCGCAAGACCGGCCGAATGGGGCGGCGCGGGCGGTATAATCAACGTTTTTCCCGGTTGGCAGGCGGTTTCCAGGCAACCCGGAATTTTCCGGGCGACCCGCGCATGCTTCGGGTCACCCGGGAAGTACCCGGCAACCGGCAGCCGCTCCGGCCGCAGCGAACCTGCAGGCCTGCCGGGCAAGCACGACTTTCGATCCACTCCTGCGCGCGCCGTCGCGCCGCTTAAAGCCTAGTCCGAACCACACCATGCACGAGAGATACGTACCCGCCGACGTCGAAGCCGCCGCCCAGGGCGACTGGCGCGCAGCCGATGCCTACAAGACGAAGGAAGATTCGCAGAAGCCGAAGTTCTACTGCGTGTCGATGCTGCCGTACCCGTCCGGCAAGCTGCATATGGGTCACGTGCGGAACTACACGATCAACGACGTGATGTACCGCTATCTGCGGATGAACGGCTACAACACGCTGATGCCGATGGGCTGGGACGCGTTCGGGATGCCGGCCGAAAACGCCGCGATGGCGAACGGCGTGCCGCCCGCGAAGTGGACCTACGACAACATCGACTACATGAAGGGCCAGATGCAGTCGATGGGCCTCGCGATCGACTGGTCGCGTGAAATCGCGACGTGCAAGCCCGACTACTACAAGTGGAACCAGTGGCTGTTCCTGAAGATGCTCGAGAAGGGCATCGCGTACAAGAAGACGGGCACCGTGAACTGGGACCCGGTCGACCAGACCGTGCTCGCGAACGAGCAGGTGATCGACGGCCGCGGCTGGCGCTCGGGCGCGCTCGTCGAGAAGCGCGAGATCCCGATGTATTACCTGCGCATCACGCAGTACGCGGATGAGCTGCTGAACGATCTCGACGGCCTCGGCTGGCCCGAGCGCGTGAAGATCATGCAGCAGAACTGGATCGGCAAGAGCTTCGGCGTGAACTTCGGCTTCCCGTACGAACTCGACGGCGAGAAGAAGCTGCTGCGCGTGTTCACCACGCGCGCCGACACGATCATGGGCGTCACGTTCTGCGCGATCGCGGCCGAGCATCCGCTCGCCACGCGCCTCGCGCAGGACAAGCCCGAGCTGATCGCGTTCATCGACGAATGCAAGCGCGGCGGCGTCGCCGAGGCCGACGTCGCGACGATGGAGAAGAAGGGCGTCGCGACGGGCTTTTCGGTCAAGCACCCGCTGACCGGCGAGCCGGTCGAGGTGTGGATCGGCAACTACGTGCTGATGAGCTATGGCGAAGGCGCGGTGATGGGCGTGCCGGGCCACGACGAGCGCGATTTCGCGTTCGCGAAGAAATACGACCTGCCGATCAAGCAGGTGATCTCGGCCGAAGGCCAGCAGTATTCGCTCGACGCATGGCAGGAGTGGTACGGCGACAAGGAAACCGCGGTCTGCGTGAACAGCGGCAAGTACGACGGCCTGCGCTACTCGGAAGCCGTCGACGCGGTCGCGGCCGACCTGAATGCCGGCGGCTTCGGCGACAAGCAGGTCACGTGGCGCCTGCGCGACTGGGGCGTGTCGCGCCAGCGCTACTGGGGCACGCCGATCCCGATCATCCACTGCCCGTCGTGCGGCGACGTGCCGGTGCCGGAGCAGGACCTGCCGGTCGTGCTGCCGGAAGACCTCGTGCCGGACGGCTCGGGCAACCCGCTCGCGAAGTCGGAAGCGTTCCTGAACTGCGCGTGCCCGAAGTGCGGCGCGGCCGCGAAGCGCGAAACCGACACGATGGACACCTTCGTCGATTCGTCGTGGTACTTCTCGCGCTACACGGCGCCGGACGCCGAGACCATGGTCGACGCGCGCACCGACTACTGGATGCCGATGGATCAGTACATCGGCGGCATCGAGCACGCGATCCTGCACCTGCTGTATTCGCGCTTCTGGACCAAGGTGATGCGCGACCTCGGCCTCGTGAAGTTCGGCGAACCGGCGAAGAACCTGCTCACGCAGGGGATGGTGCTGAACGAAACGTTCTACCGTGAAGACGCGTCCGGCAAGAAGACCTGGTACAACCCGGCCGACGTGACCGTCACGTTCGACGACAAGGGCCGCCCGGTTGGCGCGACGCTGAACACCGACGGCCAGCCGGTCGTGCTCGGCGGCATCGAGAAGATGTCGAAGTCGAAGAACAACGGCGTCGATCCGCAGGTGCTGATCGACCAGTACGGTGCGGACACCGCGCGCCTGTTCACGATGTTCGCCGCGCCGCCCGAGCAGCAGCTCGAGTGGTCGGGTGCGGGCGTCGAGGGCGCGAGCCGCTTCCTGCGCCGCGTGTGGAGCTTCGGTGCGACGAACCGCGAAGCGCTCGCCGCGCGCGCGGGCTTCGATGCGGCCGCGCTCGGCGAAACCGACAAGACGCTGCGCCGCGAGATCTACAGTGTGCTGAAGCAGGCCGATTTCGATTACCAGCGCCTGCAGTACAACACGGTCGTGTCGGCCGCGATGAAGATGCTGAACGCGATCGACGGCGCGAAGGGCGCGACGCCCGGCGTGCTGCGCGAGACGTACGGCGTGCTGCTGCGCGTGCTTTACCCGGTCGTGCCGCACGTCACGTTCGAGCTGTGGAAGGCGCTCGGCTATGCGGACGAGTTCGGCCCGCTGCTCGACGCGCCGTGGCCGAAGGTCGACGAGGCCGCGCTCGAGCAGGCCGAGATCGAACTCGTGCTGCAGGTGAACGGCAAGGTGCGCGGCGCGCTGAAGGTGGCGAAGGACGCCAGCCGCGAGGCGATCGAAGCCGCGGCGGTGGCCGACGAAGCGTTCGCGAAGTTCAGCGACGGCAAGCCGGCGAAGAAGATCGTCGTCGTGCCGGGCCGTCTCGTGAACATCGTCGTCTGACGGCCGCCGGCCTTCCGACGTACCCAGAAGGAGCGAAGGTGATCCGCAGATCGTTTTTGATGCTCGTCGGCAGCGCGGTTGCGCTGTCGGCATGCGGCTTCCAGTTGCGTGGCCAGCAGAATTACGCGTTCAAGCACTTGCTGGTGGTCGGCGCGCCGGCCCCCGTCGAGGCGCGGCTCGTGCGCCTCGTCGAGGCCGGCAGCGACACGAAGATCGTCAAGTCGGCGGACGGCGCCGATGCCGTGCTGCGCATGTGGGAGGCGCGCAACCAGAACACGCTGACGCTCAACAAGTTCGGCTCGGCGCAGGAATATGCACTGTTCTATACGCTGAACTACACGTTGACGAGCAAGGACGGCACCGTGCTGATCCCGACGAGCGTGATCGCGCTGAATCGCGCGATGACGTACAGCGACCAGTACACGAACGCGAAGGCGCAGGAAGCCGACATCCTGTACGGCGACATGCAGAACGACGCGGTCGACCAGCTGATGCGGCGTCTCGCGATCGTCCACTCGCTGACGCCGGCGCCGGAAGACGTGGTGCCGGGCGTCTGGCCGCGCGCGCCGCTGCCGCCGCCGCCGCTCTGATCGGGCGCACGCATCGATGCAACTGCGACTTGATGCGCTGGAGCCGCACCTCGCGAAGGGGGTGGCGGGGCTCTATACCGTCTACGGCGACGAGCCGCTGCTCGCGCAGGAGGCGTGCGACCGCATTCGCGCGGCCGCACGCGCGGCCGGCTTCACCGAACGTTCGGTGCATACGGTCGAGCGCGGCTTCGACTGGAGCGTGCTGCTCGGCGCGACCCAGGCGATGTCGCTGTTCGGCGAGCGCCAGCTGATCGAGCTGCGCATTCCGTCGGGCAAGCCCGGCAAGGAAGGCGCCGATGCGCTGAAGACGCTCGCGGCCACGCCCAACCCCGACGCGCTGATGCTCGTCACGTTGCCGCGCCTCGACGCGGCGACGCAGAAATCCGCGTGGTTCACCGCGCTGCAGAACGGCGGCGTCGCGCTGAAGATCGATCCGGTCGACCGCGCGCAGTTGCCGAACTGGATCGGCCAGCGTCTCGCGCTGCAGGGCCAGCGGGCCGCGCCTGGCGAGGACGGGCGCCGCGCGCTGCAGTTCATCGCCGAGCGTGTCGAAGGCAACCTGCTCGCCGCGCATCAGGAAATCCAGAAGCTCGGGCTGCTGTATCCGCAGGGCGCGCTGTCGTTCGAGCTGGTGCACGACGCGGTGCTGAACGTCGCGCGCTACGACGTGTTCAAGCTGAACGAGGCGATGCTCGCCGGCGATGCTGCGCGGCTCGCGCGGATGATCGACGGGCTGAAGGGCGAGGGCGAGGCGATCGTGCTCGTGATGTGGGCCGTTGTCGAGGAATTGCGCACGCTGCTGCGGATCAAGCGCGGCACGACGGCCGGCAAGCCGCTGGCGACGCTGCTGCGCGAGAACCGCGTATGGGGGCCGCGCGAGCGGCTGATCGGCCCCGCGCTGAACCGCGTGTCGGAAGGCGGGCTCGAGAAGGCGCTCGCGTTCGCCGCGAAGCTCGACCGGCAGGTCAAGGGGCTCACGGCCGTCATGCCGGGGCGCCGCACGCAGGACGAGCCGCCGCCCGATCCGTGGGACGGCCTGTTTCAGCTCGCGATGACGGTGGCCGGTGCCCGCGGCGAACGACCGCCGACCGCGGGTCGCGTGCGGCGTTAAGTCCCGTTCGGGCCTTCAGCGCACGCTGCGCAACCCGCTTACAATGCTTCGATAGTCGGCGCGGCCATCCTGCCGCCTTACCCGCCGAATGGCCGCCCCGCGCTTCCCCACGAATTCATGCCGCTCCGCGCGGCTCGCTTCTCGAGTCACACGATGGATATCGATCAGTACATGACCGACCTGGGCCGTCGCGCCCGGCACGCATCCCGCGCGATGGCGCGCGCCAGCACGGCCGCGAAGAACGCGGCGCTCGACGCCGTGGCCCGCGCGATCGAACGCGACGCGCAGGTGCTGAAGGACGCGAATGCGCGCGACGTCGCCCGCGCCCGTGAAAAGGGGCTCGATGCGGCGTTCGTCGACCGCCTGACGCTGTCGGACAAGGCACTGACGACGATGGTCGAAGGCTTGCGCCAGGTCGCGTCGCTGGCCGATCCGGTGGGCGAAATCGGCAACCTCAAGTTCCGCCCGAGCGGGATCCAGGTCGGCCAGATGCGCGTGCCGCTCGGCGTGATCGGCATCATTTACGAATCGCGCCCGAACGTGACGATCGACGCGGCCGCGCTGTGCCTGAAGTCGGGCAACGCGACGATCCTGCGCGGCGGCTCCGAAGCGCTCGAATCGAACACGGCGCTCGCGAAGCTGATCGGCGAGGGGCTCGAGGCGGCCGGCCTGCCGCAGGACGCGGTGCAGGTCGTCGCAACCGCCGATCGTGCGGCGGTCGGCAAGCTGATCACGATGACCGAATACGTCGACGTGATCGTGCCGCGCGGCGGCAAGAGCCTGATCGAGCGCCTGATCAACGAGGCGCGCGTGCCGATGATCAAGCATCTCGACGGCATCTGTCACGTGTACGTCGACGATCGCGCCGATCTCGGCAAGGCGCTGACCGTCTGCGACAACGCGAAGACGCACCGCTACGGCACCTGCAACACGATGGAGACGCTGCTCGTCGCGAGCGGGATCGCGGCGACGCTGCTGCCGCCGCTCGGCAAGCTGTATCGCGACAAGCAGGTCGAGCTGCGCGTCGATGCGGCCGCGCGCACGGTGCTCGCCGATGCAGGGGTAGGCCCGCTCGTCGATGCCACCGACGAAGACTGGCGTACCGAGTATCTCGCGCCGGTACTCGCGATCAAGGTCGTCGACGGCCTCGACGCCGCGATCGAGCACATCAACCACTACGGCTCGCATCACACCGACGCGATCGTCACCGAGGATCACGACCGCGCGATGCGTTTCCTGCGCGAAGTCGATTCGGCGAGCGTGATGGTCAACGCGTCGACGCGCTTCGCGGACGGCTTTGAATTCGGCCTCGGCGCGGAAATCGGCATCTCGAACGACAAGCTGCACGCACGCGGCCCCGTCGGCCTCGAAGGGCTGACGTCGCTGAAATACGTCGTGCTCGGGCACGGCGAAGGCCGTCAGTAAGCGAGGCGCACAACCGATGGCAATGCTCTGGGTCAAGACCTTCCATATCGTACTGATCGCCGCGTGGTTCGCCGGGCTGTTTTACCTGCCGCGCATCTACGTGAACCTGGCGATGGAAACCGATCCGGCCGCCGTGCGGCGCCTGCTGCTGATGGCGCGCAAGCTGTTCCGCTTCATGACGATGATCGCCGTGCCGGCGCTGGCCTGCGGGTTGTGGCTCTGGCTCGCGATCGGCATCGGGCAGGGGCAGGGCTGGATCCATGCGAAGGTGACGGTCGTGCTGCTGCTCATCGTCTACCACGCGTACTGCGGGCACCTGCTGAAAGTGTTCGAGCGCGGCGAGAACAAGCGCTCGGACAAGTGGTATCGCGTGTTCAACGAGTTGCCGGTGCTCGGCATGCTCGCGGCGGTCGCGCTGGTCGTGATCAAGCCGTTCTGAGCGGCGCGGCGGGCAGGGTGCCTGCCGCCGGTTCATGCGCAACGGCGCCCCTCGGGGCGCCGTTGTCGTTTGCGCGCGGGGTGTGCGATTTGCTCAATCCTTCGTGCCGTCGTCGATCCGGCGGCGCGTGATCGCTTCCTTCGCGCGGCCGACACGCTCCATCAGCGCGGGGCCGCGCGACAGCGCGACGCCCACCGCGAGGATGTCGCCGATCGCGAGATGCGACATCCGCGACGTCATCGGCGAGAACACGTCGGTTTCCTCGGCGACGTTCGACGCGAGGCTGACCGTCGCGAGCTTCGCGAGCGGCGAATGGCTCTGCGTGATCGCGACGACTTTCGCGCCGCACGCGAGCGCGGAGCGCGCGGCGTCGACGATGTCGCGCGTGCGCCCGGTGTTCGAGATCGCGACGACGACGTCGTGCGGCCCGAGCAGCGCCGACGACATCGAGAACGTATGCGGGTCGGAATACGCAACGCTCGGCACGCCGAGCCGGAAGAACTTGTGCTGGATGTCCTGCGCGGCGATGCCCGAGCCGCCGGCGCCGTAGAACTCGATGCGTGACGCGTTCGACAGCAGTGCGATCGCTTCGGCGACGCTGCCCGCGGACAGGCTGTTGCGCACCTCGATCAGCGCGCCGATGGTGCGGTCGAACACCTTGCCGATGATGCCGGGCGCCGGTTCGTCGGGCTCGACGTCGCGATACACCGACGACACGCCCGGCGCGACGCTCTGCGCGAGCCGGATCTTGAATTCGCGAAAGCCGCTGCAGCCGAGCGCCTGGCAGAACCGCGCGATCGTCGGCTGGCTGACGCCCGCGCGCGTGGACAACTCGGTCATCGCGAGGTCGAGCACCTCGCGCGGCGCGGCGAGGATGTAGTCGGCGAGCTTGCGCTCGGACGGGCGCAACTCGGTGCGGATCGCTTCAATGCGAGGCAGCATGGGGTGGCAGACAGGAATCGGGTTCGGATGCGCGAGTGTATCGCAATCGAATTGTAGAAAATCTACATAAAAATACTAGCGACATTGTTGCGATTTCGGTACGGCGGCATCGGTGGAAATCAGGGTTTTCACTAGGTATATCCTTGTTTTCAGCGGAAAAAAGGCGTGGGCATGACGCAAGCCGCATTGCGTGCTTGTAGTTTTTCTACTAGACTGGCTTCGTTCTGTCGATGCACTTGACCGTCCCCACGATTCCAACCGCCGGTGTCGGCCGGCATACAGGAGCGCCCAGCATGACGTCGCTGCACCCCACTCTGGCAAAGGTCACCGCACGCGTGATCGCCCGCAGCCAATCGACCCGTTCCGCCTATCTGCAGCGCATCGACGGCGCGCAGGGCAAGTTCCCGGCGCGCGGCGCGCTGTCGTGCGCGAACCTCGCGCACGGCTTCGCGGGCCTCGAAGGCAACGACAAGTTCGCGATCAAGGCGATTCGCGAGCCGAACATCGGCATCGTGTCCTCGTACAACGAGATGCTGTCCGCGCATGCGCCGTACAAGGATTTCCCCGAGATCATCAAGGCCGCCGCGCGCGAGAACGGCGGGGTCGCGCAGTTCGCGGGCGGCGTGCCGGCGATGTGCGACGGCGTCACGCAGGGCAATCCGGGGATGGAGCTGTCGCTGTTCTCGCGCGAGGCGATCGCGATGGGCACGGCGATCGCGCTCACGCACAACATGTTCGACGCGGCGCTCTGCCTCGGCATCTGCGACAAGATCGTGCCGGGCCTCCTGATCGGCGCGCTGCAGTTCGGCCACCTGCCGACGATCTTCGTGCCGGCCGGCCCGATGACGAGCGGCCTGTCGAACGACGACAAGGCGAAGATCCGCCAGCAGTTCGCGACCGGCCAGGTCGGCCGCGACGCACTGCTCGAGGCCGAATCGGCCGCGTATCACGGCCACGGCACCTGCACGTTCTACGGCACCGCGAACAGCAACCAGATGCTGATGGAGCTGATGGGGCTGCACCTGCCGGGTTCGGCATTCGTCCATCCGCACACGCCGCTGCGCACCGCGCTGACGGCCGAGGCCGCGCGCCGCGTGCTCGACCTGACCGTCGAGCGCGGCCGCTACACGCCGATCGGTCATGTGGTCGACGAGAAGGCGATCGTCAACGGGATCGTCGCGCTGCTCGCGACGGGCGGCTCGACCAACCACACGCTGCACCTCGTCGCGATCGCGCGCGCGGCCGGCGTCCTGATCGACTGGAACGACTTCGACGAGCTGTCGGCCGTCGTGCCGCTGCTCGCGAAGATCTACCCGAACGGCAAGGCCGACGTGAACCACTTCCATGCGGCGGGCGGCGTGGCGTTCCTGGTGCGCAACCTGCTAGAAGGCGGGCTGCTGCACGAGGACGTGACGACGGTTGCCGGCCCCGGGCTTGCGCACTACACGAAGGAGCCGAAGCTGATCGACGGCAAGCTGACGTGGGTCGACGGCGCGGCCGAGAGCCACGACCCGAAGGTGCTGCGCGGCATCGGCGACCCGTTCCAGCCGGACGGCGGCCTGCGCCTGATGCAGGGCCGGCTCGGCCGCGGCGTGATCAAGATTTCGGCGGTCGCGCCCGAGCACCGCAAGGTGACGGCGCCCGCGATCGTGTTCGATTCGCAGGAAGCGGTACAGGAAGCGTTCGATCGCGGCGAGCTGAAGCGCGATTTCGTCGCGGTGGTGCGCTTCCAGGGCGCCCGCGCGAACGGGATGCCCGAGCTGCATCGTTTGACGCCGTTGCTCGGCGTGCTGCAGGATCAGGGCTTCCACGTCGCGCTGGTGACCGACGGCCGCATGTCGGGCGCGTCGGGCAAGGTGCCCGCCGTGATCCACGTGTCGCCGGAAGCGCTGCTGGCCGGCCCGCTCGGCAAGGTGAAGACGGGCGATACACTCGTGATCGACGCGGAAGCCGGTGTACTCGACATCACGGTCGACGAGGCCGAGTGGCAAGCGCGCCCGGTCGCGCAGCCGCTGCATCAGGCCGACAACGAGGTCGGCTTCGGGCGCGAACTGTTCGGCGTGTTCCGCTCGGCCGCCGCGCCGGCCGAGCAGGGCGCATCGGTGTTCGGGGCGCTGGTCGGCGAAACGGCCGCCCACGCCCACGCATGAATTTCAAGGTTCAAGGAGCAAATCTGATGAAGACGATTGGTGAAATCGTGAAGCTGGGCCCGGTCATCCCGGTGCTCGCATTCGACTCGGTCGAGCAGGGCGAACACGTGTCGCGCGCGTTGCACGCGGGCGGCGTGAAGGTGCTCGAGATCACGCTGCGCACCCCGGCCGGCCTGGAAGCGATCCAGCGCGCGAGCCAGCTCGCGGACGACATCGTCGTCGGCGTCGGCACGATCACGAAGCCGGAGCATTGCGCGCAGGCGAAGCGCGCGGGCGCGAAGTTCGGCGTGTCGCCGGGCCTCACGAAGGACCTGCACCTCGCGTCGCTCGACGCGGACCTGCCGCTGCTGCCGGGCGTGATGACGCCGAGCGACATCATCCAGGCACTCGAATTCGGCTACGAGATCGTGAAGTTCTTCCCGGCGCAGCAGGCGGGCGGCGTGCCGATGCTGCAGGCGTTCCACGGCCCGTTCCCGGCGCTGAAGTTCTGCCCGACCGGCGGCATCACCGTCGAAACGGCGCCGAACTTCCTGAAACTGCCGAACGTCGTGTGCGTCGGCGGCTCGTGGCTCACGCCGAAGGCGGCGCTCGCCGCGCAGGACTGGGCCGAAGTCACGCGCCTCGCGCAAGCCGCGAGCCAGCTTCCCCGCTAAGACTTGCATCCCCTGCTGGTCCGACCCTCGGAGACAGGCGCTTAGTGCTTGTTTTACCGAGGGTTTTTGCTGATGGAACCGGTTCTATCCGTCGGCCGTAAAGATAAGTAAAATTCAGCGTCCTGACGGGGTGGGTACCCCCCGTGTTTCGGAGACCTGCACAGCCGGGCATACTCGCAACTGCTCGCCCGGTTCGAACAATTCTAGGAGGAGTGCCACATGGGGGCTGTCCAAGGCAGCATGCTGCTCGTATTCACGCTGATCGCGATCGCCGCGCTGATCCTGATGATCGCGCGCTACAAGATCTACCCGTTCCTGGTGCTGATCATCGTTTCGCTCGGCCTCGGCCTGGTCGTCGGCATGCCGATGGACAAGATCGTCAAGTCGTTCGAGGCGGGCACCGGCGGCACACTGGGTCACATTGCGATCGTCGTCGGCCTCGGCACGATGCTCGGCAAGATGATGGCCGAATCGGGCGGCGCCGAACGGATCGCGACCACGCTGATCGACTGGTTCGGTGAAAAGAACATCCACTGGGCGATGATGTTCGTCGCGATCATCGTCGGCCTGCCGGTGTTCTTCGAAGTCGGCTTCGTGCTGCTGATCCCCATCGCGTTCAACGTCGCGAAGCGCACCGGCAAGTCGCTGCTCGTCGTCGGCCTGCCGATGGTGGCCGGCCTGTCCGTCGTGCACGGCCTGATCCCGCCGCACCCGGCCGCGCTGCTGGCCGTCCAGCAATACGGCGCCGACATCGGCAAGACGATCGCGTTCGGCCTGATCGTCGGCGTGCCGACCGCGATCATCGCGGGCCCGCTGTTCGCGCTGACGATCTCGAAGTTCGTGAAGCTGCCGGAGAACAACCCGCTCGCCGCGCAGTTCGTCGATTCACGCACGGATGGCGGCAAGCGCGAGCTGCCGAGCTTCGGCATCACGCTGTTCACGATCCTGCTGCCCGTCGTACTGATGCTCATCGGCAGCTGGGCCGACCTGCTGTTCACGCCGAAATCGCTGCCGAACAGCCTGCTGCGCTTCGCCGGCAACTCGGACGTCGCGCTGCTGATCGCCGTGCTCGTGAGCTTCTTCACGTTCGGCAAGCTGCAGGGCTTCAACCGTGACCAGATCCAGAAGTTCTGCGGCGAGTGCCTGGCGCCGATCGCCGGCATCACGCTGATCGTCGGCGCGGGCGGCGGCTTCGGCGGCGTCCTGCGTGACAGCGGGATCTCGCAGCAGATCGTCGAGACCGCGAAGCACGCGCACCTGTCGCCGCTGCTGCTCGGCTGGTTCGTCGCGGCGCTGATGCGTCTCGCCACGGGTTCGGCGACGGTCGCGATGACGACGGCCTGCGGCATCGTCGCGCCGATCGCGGCGGCGGCCGGCACGACGGTCAGCCCGGAGCTGCTGGTGCTCGCCACGGGCTCGGGCTCGCTGATCTTCTCGCACGTGAACGACGGCGGCTTCTGGCTGATCAAGGAATACTTCGGGATGACGGTCGGTCAGACGTTCAAGACCTGGTCGTTGCTCGAAACGATCATCTCGGTGCTCGGCCTCGGTTTTACACTGCTGCTGAGCGTGGTTCTGTAACAAGGGGTAGTCAATGATTCTGATCGCAATGGGCGTGTCGGGCGCGGGCAAGTCGCGAATCGGCGAAATGCTGGCGGAACGCCTGTCGTGCAGCTATACGGACGGCGACGCGTTTCACAGCGCCGCGAACAAGGAAAAGATGCACAACGGCATTCCGTTGACCGACGACGATCGCTGGCCGTGGCTGCGCACGATCCGCGCGGCCATCGAGGAAAAGCAGCGCGCGGGCGAGACGGCCGTGTTCACCTGTTCGTCGCTGAAGCGCTCGTACCGCGACGTGCTGCGCGGCACCGACGCCGACGTGCGGTTCGTGTATCTGAAGGGTTCGTTCGAGGTGTTGCACGAGCGCCTGAAGAGCCGTACCGGCCATTTCTTCGATCCGTCGCTGCTGAAGAGCCAGCTCGACACGCTCGAGGAGCCGGGCCCGGACGAAGCGATCGAGGTCAGCATCGAGCTGACGCCCGAACAGATCGTCGATCAGGTCATGCTGAAGATCGGCTTCGCGCAGCAGCACTGAGCGCGGTTCGCGGCAATCGTCATGCAGAAGGCGCCCCTCGGGGCGCCTTTTTCGTTGGCGGCCGGCCCGCTGCTCAGCAGGCCGCGTGTGCGCGCTGCGCGATGCCGTCGAGCAGCACGTCGAGCATCGTGTCGTGCACGGCCGCCGGATCGAGCTGCGCATAGAGCGGGGCGGCCGCCTTGACGAGCGGATGCGCGGTGTCCGACAGCGCTTCCATTTCCGCGAGCTCGACGTCGTTCGCGGCGCGCGTGAGGCCGCCGGCTTCGGCCGCGGCAAGCCCGATCACGCTCGCATACCAGCCGACGCACACCGACGGCAGCGCCGCGCCCGGGATGCCGGCGTCGGCCAGTGCGCGATGCACGGCCTCGATGTGCGCGAGATCGGCAGGCCCGGTACTCATGTGCCGCTGCAGGAGCGCGAACGCGGCCGGGTAGCGCAGTGCGAGCGTGCGGTACTGGCGCGCGAGGTCGCGCAGCCGCTCGCGCCACGGCAGTGTGGCGTCGACCGGCACGAGCGAGCGCGACAGCGCGTTCGCGATCGCGCGGCTCAGGCCGTCCTTCGACTTGAAGTGGTACAGCACGCTCATCGGGTCGCAGCCGACCGATTGCGCGAGCTTGCGCACGCTGAACGCGGCTTCGCCGACGTCTTCGAGCAGCGCGAGCGCGGCCGCGACGATTGCATCCTTGTCGAGGCCGCGCGGGCCCTGGGCGGGTTTGTCTTTCATCGATACGGGCTGGCGTGCCGGTGCGGCACCGACTGTAAACTTGACGAAAGCTGATTCTACACTGTAGAATTATTTCTGCGGTGTAGAAATTGGGTGTCCCGGCACCTTTCAATACGTGCTTTCGCACAGTCCGGGATCCAGGCGGCACGAGCGTGCCCGCCGTCAACACGGGCCATCGCGCCCCTTTTCTCGTTGACACCCATGTGGAACCGGCTGCCCCACCCGCGAAGCCAGAAGGCTCTTCGACAGGCGGCCTGGGGCCTGCTCACGCCAATAACGGGCTTGCGCTGGCTACCAGAAGGGCCGAGCGCAAGGATTGCGACGAAGCGAATACCCGACGTATTCGCAAGGAGCATGACGCAGCGATCGGCCCTTCCGGTGGCCAGCCCCACGAATGCTGTTTCGAACAGGGGAACGTGCGTTGCCGGCCGTATTGCGGCGTCGATCGTTGCTTGTCCGGCTCGGCCAAACGGTGCTCGTCACTCCTTGCACTCCGGCCGGCAACGCACGTTCGCAAGCCCGTTATTGGCGTGAGCAGGCCCCACCATGCAAGTGCAATCATGACTATCAATAATCAACCCCTGATCCAGGGCGAATCGCGTTTCGAACAAACGCAACTGAACATCGAAAAAGACAACTGGAACTGGTGCGATCCGTCCCGCTACGACGGCGAGCGCCCGGCCAACTGGTACGAAGCGTCGCTGTCGCCGCATGCGAACAGCGCGCCGCTCGCACACGACGCAGTATGCGACGTGCTCGTGATCGGTGCGGGCCTGCTCGGCGCATCGGCCGCACTGCACCTCGCGGAAGCGGGCGTCGACACGATCCTCGTCGACAAGCATCACGTCGGCTCGGCCGCTTCGGGCCGCAACGGCGGGCAGCTCACGCCCGGCCTCGCGCGCTGGGAAGCCGCCGACATGATCGACCACCTGTCGCACGACGATGCGAAGCGGCTGTGGCGTTTCGCATCGACCGAATCGATGGACCTGATCGACGCGATCGGCGCGCGTTACGCGCTCGATCTCGACCGCAAGCGCGGCCACGTCACGGCGGCCGTCCACCCGGGCCACATGAGCGCGCTGCTCGACGGCGCGGATGCGCGCCGCCATCTCGGCGACGCGGGCGTGACGCTCGTCGGCCGCCATCAGCTGCACGACGAATACGTGCGCTCGGGGCTGTACCACGGCGCGGCGGTCGACGCGATCGGCGGCCAGATCCATCCGCTCGCGCTCGTGCGCGGCCTGGTGCACGGGTTCCGGCTCAACGGCGGCGCGCTGTTCGAGGGCACCGAGGTGCTCGAGCTCGACGAGACGCCGATGGGCGTCGTCGCGACGACGCCGGGCGGCACGATCACCGCGCGCCGCGGCGTCGTGCTGGCGCTGCACAACACGACGTTCCGGCTGCTCGACGACGGTGCGACGACGACCGTGCCGTTCTTCACGTACGTGAGCGTGACGAAGCCGCTCGACGTCGATGTCGCGACGTTGCTGCCGGCCGGCATGCCCGTGTACGACACGCAGTTCCAGATCGACTACTACCGTCCGGTGCGCGGCAACCGCGTGCTGTTCGGCGGGCAGGGCACCGGCACCTGCTGGGCGCAGCCGGACGTCAACGCGTATCTGCTGACGCGGCTGAACACGGTGTTTCCGCAACACGACGGCGGCTTCGAGCTCGACTACTGCTGGAGCGGCGTCAGCGACTTCACGCTGAACGGCGCGACCGACAGCCGCAAGACCGACGGCCGGGTGCCGATGTACATGGTGCAGGGCTGGAGCGGCCACGGCGTGGCGCAGACGGTGCGGATCGGCAAGGCGATCTGCGACGATTTCGTCGGCCGCAACGACGATTTCTCGATGCTGACCGGCATCGATCACCGCGCGATTCCGCTCGGCCGGCAGTTGTCGCCGATCGCGATTCCCGCGGCGAAGGCGGCGATGAGCGTGATGAGCGCGCTCAATCCGGGCCGGATGATTTCGTTCTGAGGCGCGGGAAAGCAAAAAGCCCGATGCGATTGCTCGCATCGGGCTTTTTTCGTCAGGCGGCGCTGGCGCTTACGCGATCCGCTTCGCCAGTTCGACGGCCTTGCCGATGTACGACGCGGGCGTCATCGCGAGCAGGCGATCCTTCGCCTCCTGCGGGATCGCGAGCGTGCCGACGAATTCCTGCAGCGCCTCGCGCGTGATGCCCTTGCCGCGCGTCAGTTCCTTCAGCTGCTCGTACGGGTTCTCGATGCCGTAGCGGCGCATCACCGTCTGCACCGGCTCGGCGAGCACTTCCCAGCAGTTGTCGAGGTCTTCGTTCAGGCGCTGCGGGTTCACTTCGAGCTTGTCGAGGCCGCGGATCAGCGAGTCGTACGCGAGCAGCGAGTAGCCGAGCGCGACGCCCATGTTGCGCAGCACCGTCGAGTCGGTCAGGTCGCGCTGCCAGCGCGACACCGGAAGCTTGTCGGCGAGGTGGCGCAGCGTCGCGTTCGCGAGGCCGAGGTTGCCTTCCGAGTTCTCGAAGTCGATCGGGTTGACCTTGTGCGGCATCGTCGACGAGCCGATCTCGCCGGCCTTCGTCTTCTGCTTGAAGTAGCCGACCGAGATGTAGCCCCACACGTCGCGGTCGAGGTCGAGCAGGATCGTGTTCGCGCGCGCGACGGCGTCGAACAGTTCGGCCATGTAGTCGTGCGGCTCGATCTGGATCGTGTACGGGTTGAACGCGAGCTTCAGGCGGTTCTCGATCACGTCGCGCGAGAACGCTTCCCAGTCGAATTCCGGATAGGCCGACAGGTGCGCGTTGAAGTTGCCGACCGCGCCGTTCATCTTGCCGAGGATCTCGACCTTCTCGATGCGCACGATCGCGCGGTCGAGGCGCGCGGCGACGTTCGCGAGTTCCTTGCCGAGCGTCGTCGGGCTGGCCGGCTGGCCGTGCGTGCGCGACAGCATCGGCTGGTCGGCGAGCGCGTGCGCGAGCGCGACGAGGCGCTGATGGACCGTGCGCAGCGCCGGCACGATCACGTGCGCGCGCGCGCCGGCGAGCATCATGCCGTGCGACGTGTTGTTGATGTCCTCGGACGTGCACGCGAAGTGGATGAATTCGCTTGCCTTCTCGAGCTCTTCCTGGCCCTTCACCGATTCCTTCAGCCAGTATTCGACGGCCTTCACGTCGTGGTTCGTCACGCGCTCGATTTCCTTGATGCGGGCGGCGTCGTGCGCGGTGAAGCGCTCGGCGAGCTGCAGCAGGAACTGTTCGGACGCATCGGAGAAGCGCGGGACTTCCGCGAAGCCGGCGCGCGACAGCGCGATCAGCCAGTGCACCTCGACGGTGACGCGGTGGCGCATGAAGGCGGCTTCGGAGAGCCAGTCGCGCAGCGCTTCGGTCTTGCTGGCGTAGCGGCCGTCGATGGGCGAGAGCGCGGTGAGGGCGAAAAGCGTATCGGGACGAGTGTCGGACATGATCGGGCGGGCCTTGGGGCCGGGTCGAGCGAGGGGAGGAGAATCCGGCATTTTACCATCGGTGCGCGACGACCCCGGGTGCGGGCGGGTAGCGGGCGCCGCCGCGCGCCGCCGCCGCGCGGGCGCGGGTTCGCAGCGGGCCTGCGCGCCGCCGGGCGGGCCCGCCCGCCGGTAGAATGCAGGCTTCTTCCCGACCGCCGCCCGCCGCGCCCGCCCGCATGGAACTGAAATGGCTCGAAGACTTCGTTTCGCTCGCGGAAACGCGCAGCTTTAGCCGGTCCGCCGAATTGCGGCACGTGTCGCAGCCGGCGTTTTCGCGGCGCATCCAGGCGCTCGAGGCGTGGCTCGCGACCGAACTGATCGATCGTTCGGTTTATCCGACCCGGCTCACGCAGGCCGGGCAGATTTTCTACGAGCAGGCGCTGACGATGCTGTCGCAGGCGCACGAGGCGCGCACGCTGCTGCGCGGCCACGCGGGCGCGCCGGTGCCGACGATCGAGTTCGCGGTGCCGCACACGCTGTCGCTCACGTATTTCCCGCGCTGGCTGCAGCGGATCGAGGCGAAGATGGGCCAGGTCCACACGCGGCTGCGCGCGCTGAACGTGCACGACGCGGTGCTGTCGCTCGTCGAGGGCGGCTGCGATCTCGTGATGGGCTACCACCACCCGAGCCATCCGGTCGCGCTCGATCCGGCGCGCTACGACATGCTGACCCTCGGCAGCGAGCCGATCAGCCCGTTCTCGGCGCCCGGCCGCGCGGGGCGGCCGCGCTATACGCTGCCCGGCGCGGCCGACGCGCGCGTGCCGTACCTGTCGTATACGCCGAACGCGTATCTCGGCCGGATGACGGAAGTCATCGTCGCGAACGCGCCGACCCGGCTGTTCCTCGATCGCGTCTACGAAACCGACATGGCCGAAGGGCTGAAGGCGATGGCGCTCGCGGGCCACGGCATCGCCTTCCTGCCGCACAGCGCGGTCGAGGATGCGGTCGCGGGCGGCCGCCTGATCCGGCTCGACAGATCGGCGCGCGGCGGCGCGCATCCGTTCACGCTCACGATGGAGATCCGGCTGTACTGCGATAAGCTCACGCTGCAAGGCGACGAGCCGCGTCAGAAGCTCGTGCGCGCGCTGTGGGACGTCGTGCGCGACGAGTTGCGCGAAACTGCCGGTTAACCGCCGGCGGCTCGCCGGCGCAAGATCGCGCCCGGCCGGCTGTCGGCGAGCTTGCGGCGCCTGTCGGGCGGCTGTCCGGCGGCCGGCCCGCGCCCCCGCTCGACGATTTTTCACGCACGCGATGCACGACCGATCGCGTGCGTTCTTGCGCAAATCGACTGCAGATTTGCGAAAAATCGCGATCATGCAAGAAACGCATAATCGAATAAGCAAACGGCATTGGATAAAAAAAACGGGTTTTTCGACAATGTGCGCACCTGTTGACCGTTGGAGCATCCATGTCTTCGCAATTGCAGTCCATCCCGTCCTACCTGCACGCCGACGATCTCGGCCCGTGGGGCAACTACCTTCAGCAAGTCGATCGCGTCGCGCCGTACCTCGGTTCGCTGTCGCGCTGGCTCGAAACGCTGAAGCGCCCGAAGCGCATCCTGGTCGTCGATGTGCCGATCGAGCTCGACAACGGCACCGTCGCGCACTTCGAAGGCTATCGCGTGCAGCACAACGTGTCGCGCGGCCCGGGCAAGGGCGGCGTGCGCTACCACCAGGACGTGACGCTGTCGGAAGTGATGGCGCTGTCCGCATGGATGTCGGTCAAGAACGCAGCAGTGAACGTGCCATACGGCGGCGCGAAGGGCGGTATCCGCGTCGACCCGCGCAAGCTGTCGCGCGGTGAGCTCGAGCGCGTGACGCGCCGCTACACCAGCGAAATCGGCATCATCATCGGCCCGAACACCGACATTCCGGCGCCGGACGTCAACACCAACGAACAGGTGATGGCGTGGATGATGGACACCTACTCGATGAACCAGGGCCAGACGTCCACCGGCGTCGTGACCGGCAAGCCGATCGCGCTCGGCGGTTCGCTCGGCCGCAAGGAAGCAACGGGCCGCGGCGTGTTCGTCGTCGGTTCGGAAGCGGCAAAGAAGAAGGGCCTCGAAATCGCGGGCGCACGCATCGCGGTGCAGGGCTTCGGCAACGTCGGCGGCATCGCGGCGAAGCTGTTCCAGGAAGCGGGCGCGAAGGTGATCGCGGTGCAGGATCACACGGGCACGATCTACCAGCCGGCCGGCCTCGATTCGAACAAGCTGCTCGACCACGTTGCTCGCACGGGCGGCGTCGCGGGCTTCGAAGGTTCGGAGCCGATGCCGAACGACGAGTTCTGGACGGTCGAAACCGACATCCTGATCCCGGCGGCGCTGGAAAACCAGATCACCGAGAAGAACGCGGCGAAGATCCGCACGAAGATCATCGTCGAAGGCGCGAACGGCCCGACGACGACGGCGGCGGACGACATCCTGACCGCGAACGGCGTGCTCGTGATCCCCGACGTGATCGCGAACGCGGGCGGCGTGACCGTGTCGTACTTCGAATGGGTGCAGGATTTCTCGAGCTTCTTCTGGACGGAAGACGAGATCAACCACCGTCTCGAGCGCGTGATGCGCGAAGCGTTCTCCGGCGTGTGGGCAGTCGCGGAAGAGCACAAGGTGTCGGTGCGCACGGCGGCGTTCATCGTTGCGTGCAAGCGCATCCTGATGGCGCGCGAAATGCGCGGCCTCTATCCCTGATCGTCGACTATGATCAATTCATGACGCAATCCACCCGATTGCGGATATGAACCTTCGCGGGCGGTGCCGGATCCGGCACCGCCCGCGCGCGCATTCGGGGCGCGCGCAGCCGGGAGGAAGGCTGCGCACCGGACGCTTCGGCGTGCGGTAAACAACCAGTACTTTCAAAAATATTACTTTGATACACTGGCGCGGGTTTTAGCCAAGGAGATGACCAAAATGAAATACCACAAGGCAGTCCTGATGGTCGCGGCGCTCTGCGCGTTCGCAAGCGGCGCGCATGCTCAGGAGACGGGCACGCTGAAGAAGATCAAGGACACGGGCGTGATCGCACTGGGACACCGCGAGTCGTCGATCCCGTTCTCCTACTATGACGAAAAGCAGCAGGTGGTCGGCTATTCGCGCGAATTCCAGATGAAGGTGGTCGACGCGGTGAAGAAGAAGCTGAGCCTGCCGAACCTGCAGACGAAGAACATCCCGGTCACGTCGCAGAACCGCATTCCGCTGGTGCAGAACGGCACGGTCGACATCGAGTGCGGCTCGACGACCAACAACGCCGAACGCCAGCAGCAGGCCGCATTCTCCGACACGATCTTCGTGATCGGCACCCGCCTGATGACGAAGAACGATTCGGGCATCAAGGATTTCGCGGATCTCAAGGGCAAGACGGTCGTGACCACCGCCGGCACGACGTCGGAGCGCCTGCTGCGCAAGATGAACAACGACAAGCAGATGGGCATGAACATCATCAGCGCGAAGGATCACGGCGATTCGTTCAATACGCTCGAATCGGGCCGCGCGGTCGCGTTCATGATGGACGACGCGCTGCTCGCGGGCGAGCGTGCGAAGGCGAAGAAGCCGGGCGACTGGGTGATCGTCGGTACGCCGCAATCGGAAGAAGCGTACGGCTGCATGATGCGCAAGGGCGACGCCGACTTCAAGAAGGTCGTCGACGACGCGATCTCGCAAGTCGAGAAGTCGGGCGAAGCCGCGAAGATCTATGCGAAGTGGTTCGAGAACCCGATTCCGCCGAAGGGGCTGAACCTGAACTTCCCGCTGTCCGATTCGATGAAGAAGCTGTACGCGAACCCGAACGACAAGGCGCTCGACTGACCGCACGGACGTTGATGCAGAAATGACGCTAATGAGACGGAAGAGGCCACGCTTCTTCCGTTTCTTTTTGCTGGAGTCTTGCCCATGTCTTACCACTGGAACTGGGGCATTTTCCTGAGCCCCGTGTCGACCGGCGAGCCGACGACTTATTTCGGATGGCTGATGTCCGGCTTCTGGGTGACGATCGAGGTGTCGCTCGTCGCCTGGGTCATCGCGCTGATCGTCGGTTCGCTGTTCGGCGTGCTGCGCACCGTGCCGAACAAATGGCTGTCCGCGATCGGCACGCTGTATGTGTCGATCTTCCGGAACATTCCGCTGATCGTGCAGTTCTTCGTCTGGTATCTCGTGATACCCGAACTGCTGCCCGCGTCGATCGGCACCTGGATCAAGCAGCTGCCGCCGACCACGCAGTTCTTCACCGCGTCGATCGTCTGTCTCGGCCTGTTCACCGGCGCGCGCGTGTGCGAACAGGTGCGCTCGGGGATCAACGCGTTGCCGAAGGGCCAGCGCGCGGCCGGCCTCGCGATGGGCTTCACGCAGTGGCAGACCTATCGCTACGTGCTGCTGCCCGTCGCGTACCGGATCATCGTGCCGCCGCTCACGTCGGAATTCCTGAACATCTTCAAGAACTCCGCCGTCGCGTCCACGATCGGCCTGCTCGACCTGTCCGCGCAGGCGCGCCAGCTCGTCGACTACACCGCGCAGACCTACGAGTCGTTCATCGCGGTCACGCTCGCGTACGTGATCATCAACCTCGTCGTGATGGCGTTCATGCGCTGGATCGAAGGCCGTACGCGGCTGCCCGGCTATATCGGAGGCAAGTGATGCATCAGTTCGACTGGAGTAGTATTCCCGGCGCGCTGCCGACGCTGTGGACGGGGGCGGTCGTCACGTTCCAGATCACGCTGATCGCGATCGTGGTCGGGATCGTCTGGGGCACGCTGCTGGCGCTGATGCGGCTGTCGGGCGTCAAGCCGCTCGCGTGGTTCGCGCAGGGCTACGTGACGGTGTTCCGCTCGATCCCGCTCGTGATGGTGCTGCTGTGGTTCTTCCTGATCGTGCCGCAGCTGTTGCAGGGCGTGCTCGGGCTGTCGCCGACGATCGACATTCGCCTCGCATCGGCGATGGTCGCGTTCTCGCTGTTCGAAGCCGCGTATTATTCGGAGATCATCCGCGCCGGCATCCAGGCAGTGCCGCGCGGGCAGGTGAACGCCGCGTTCGCGCTCGGCATGAATTACGCGCAGGCGATGCGCCTCGTGATCCTGCCGCAGGCGTTCCGCGCCATGGTGCCGCTGCTGCTCACGCAGGCGATCGTCCTGTTCCAGGATACGTCGCTCGTGTACGTGATCAGTCTCGCGGATTTCTTCCGCACGGCTGCCAACATCGGCGATCGCGACGGCACGACCGTCGAGATGGTCCTGTTCGCCGGCGCATGCTATTTCGTGATTTGCTCGTTGGCGTCTGTGCTCGTCAAGGGTCTCCAGAAAAAGGTCACAAGATGATTTCCATCAAGAACGTTTCGAAGTGGTACGGCCAGTTTCAGGTCCTTACCGAGTGCACGACCGAGGTCAAGAAGGGCGAAGTGGTCGTCGTGTGCGGCCCGTCGGGCTCGGGCAAATCGACGCTGATCAAGACCGTGAACGGCCTCGAGCCGTTCCAGCAGGGCGAGATCCTCGTGAACGGCCAGTCGGTCGGCGACCGGAAGACGAACCTGTCGAAGCTGCGCTCGAAGGTCGGGATGGTGTTCCAGCATTTCGAGCTGTTCCCGCACCTGTCGATCACCGAGAACCTGACGCTCGCGCAGATCAAGGTGCTCGGCCGCGGCAAGGACGAGGCGAACGAGAAGGGCCTGAAGCTGCTCGATCGCGTCGGCCTGAAGGCGCATGCGCACAAGTTCCCCGGCCAGTTGTCGGGCGGCCAGCAGCAGCGTGTCGCGATCGCGCGCGCGCTGTCGATGGACCCGATCGCGATGCTGTTCGACGAGCCGACGTCCGCGCTCGACCCCGAGATGATCAACGAAGTGCTCGACGTGATGGTCGAACTCGCGCAGGAAGGGATGACGATGATGGTCGTCACGCACGAGATGGGCTTCGCGAAGAAGGTGGCCCATCGCGTGATCTTCATGGACAAGGGCGCGATCGTCGAGGACGACCGCAAGGACGATTTCTTCTCGAATCCGAAATCGGAACGCGCGAAGGATTTCCTCGCGAAGATCCTGCACTGAGCGTTCGCGCATCGCGCGCGCCCGAACGAAAACCGCCCGGCGAATGCCGGGCGGTTTTTTTTCGCGCGTGCGACGCGTGCGTTACCAGCTGTAGCGGTAACCGACCTGCCCGACGATGCCGCGCCGGTAGTCGCCGCCGATGTTGCGCGCGATCTTCGCGTTCGCATACAGCTCGCCCGACTTGCCGAGGCCCGCGGTCACGCCGACGCCGAGCTCGTACCACGTGCGGCCGAGATGCGTCGCGAACGGCGTGCCGCCGACGACGGTCTGGCCCGGCGACAGGAAGTCGTGCAGCACGTCGGCCGTGAAGTACGGCGTCGCGGCGCCGCCGCCCGCATCCGACTGGAGGTTCGGCCGGAAGAAGCGCACGCCGACGCGGCCGCGCAGCGCGTTGGTCGCCGTGCCCGATACGGCCGACACGTTGTCGTTGAACCCGTTCAGCTTCAGGTACTGATACATCAGCTGCGCTTGCGGCTCGACCGCGATCGGCAGGCCGCCGACCGCGAACGGCTTGCCGACTTCCTGCGACAGCGCGACGCCGAAGCCGTTCTGCGACGCATCGTTGCCGTAGCTGTCGCGATAGCGGTTGCCGTAGTGCGTCACCTGGCCGACGCTGTCGAAGTACGTGCCGTCGGTCAGGTAGCGCGTCCAGTAGCCGCCGACGCTCTGCGCGTGCATCTCGACCGAGCCCGTCGACGTCGACAGGCTGGCCGTGTCGGCGCGCGCCATGTCGCTGAAGCTCGCGTTCGACACGCCGAGGCTGGCTGTCACGCCCGCATGCGTGCTGGCGCCGCCGTTCGGCGCCTGGTCGAGCGTCCAGTCCTTGCCGAACTGCGCGAAGAACGTGCGCTCGTCGGCCGCGAAGCGGCCCGCGTTCGCATCGAGGCTCTGGCCGCCGATGCGCCCCCACACGCCGTCGTGATTGCCGGGCTGCTCCTTGCCGAGGTTGTCGATGTCGCCGACGCGTTCGTGCAGCCTGCCGAGCGTCGAGAAACCGTAGTCGACGTTGAGCAGCGGCGTCAGCGCGTAGCCCGCGACGCCCGGCCGGTACGCGAGCGTGCCGTTGCCGTTGCCATCACCGTCGCCGTTGCCGGACGGGTGGATCGGGTCGCCGGGGTCCGTCTGCTCGAGCTGCGAGCGCAGGTACCAGCCGTTCGCGTCGCCTTGCCCGCCGCGATAGAGCCGGTACTCGTATGCGCCCGCCTGCACGGGGCCCGCGAGCTGGAACGCCGATGCGGTGGTCGTGCCGCCGTTCGTCGTGACGACCACCGGAATCCCGTTGCCCTGCGTCTGCGCGCCGGTGCCGGCCGTGTTGGCGATCTTCAGGCCCGTCGTGCCGCTCGCCGCGCCGCCGTTCACGATCAGCTGGTCGGTCGGCGATGCGTCGGCGCCGAGGAACGTGTTGAGCGCGATCGTGCCGCCGTTGCCGACGTAGCTGCCGGTCGTCAGCGTCTTGTAGCTGCCCGCGAGCGTCGGTGCACCGGTCGGCGCGGCGAACGCGACCGCGCCCGCGTTGGTCAGGCTGCTCAGCACCGAGCTGCCCGTCATGCGCCACGTGCTGGTGTTGTCGACGGTCAGCGCGACCGGATCGATCCTGCCGGTCAGCGTCGTGCCGTTCGCGAGCAGCACGTTGCCGGTGCTCGACGCGTCGGACACGATGTCGCCGGCCAGATTCACGGCCGACGCGGTGAAAGTGGCGTTGCTGCCGTTCGAGAGCGCGAGCAGCGTGCCGTTGCCGGTCGTCACGACCGTGCCGTTGCGCACGGCGATGTCGGCCGTGCCGCCGCGTGCGGCAAACGCCGGCCCGGCCGTCGACGTCACGCTGCCGCCGTCGACGAGCACCGAGCTCGTCGCGCCGCTCGCGAGCGAATCCGACGTCAGTACGCCGGCCGTCGCGCCCTTGAGCGTCGTGCCGGTCAGCGCGAGCGCGCCGCCGCTGTCGGCGGTCGCGCCGTTGCCCGCCGCGCTGGCGATCGTCGAGCCCGTGTCGCCGATGCGGCCGCCGCCCTGTGCGACGAGGCCGTCGGCCGCGGCGCCCGACGCGGCGATCCGCGCGCCCGACAGCAGCGCGGTCGCGCCGCCGCTCGCCACGAGCGCGGCCGAGCCCGCGCCGGCCGTCGCGACGGTCGTGCCGTTGGCCGTCAGCGTCGAGCCCGCGCCGGAGACGAATACGCCGCGCGCATTGCCGCCGGCCGTCCGGATCGACGTTGCGGCGTCCATCCCGATCAGCGCGCCGGCGCCGGTGGACGACAGGCCGTCGGCGCCGCTGCCGGTCGTGCCGATCTGCGTGCCTGACAGCGCGATCGTCGCGTTCGTCCCCTGGTTGTCGATTCCCTTGCCCGTGCCGCCGACCGCGATCGACGTCGCGCCGGCCGCGAGCCCGCCGCCCGACACTGTCGGGTCGATCAGCACGCCGTCGGCGCTGCCGTTCGCGACCACGGTGCCCGCGCCCGACAGCGCAACCGACGCGCCGGCGCCCGTCAGGCGCACACCCGCGACGCCGTCGTCGGCTTCGATTGCCCCCGCGTTGGCGAGCGTTGCCGACGCACCCTGCACGAGCGCGCCGGTGCCGTTGGATACGCGGATCGTCGACGCGTTGTTCACCGTGCCGAGCGCGCCGACCACGACGCCCGTCGAGCCGGCGCCCGTCAGCAGCACCGTGTCGCGGTTGTCGAGTGTGCCGAGGTTTTGCGCGACGAAGCCCGTCACGCCGGCGGTCGACGACGTGACGGCGGCGTCGTTGACGAGCGTCGTCGCGACCGGTGCGCCGGCATTCGCGCCGGTGAGGTCGTGCGCCTGGCCGTCGACCACGCCGGCGATCGCGCCGGCCGCGTTCAGGTTGATCGTCGCGCCCGCGTCGATGGTGCCTTGCGCGCCGCCTTCGACCCCGATCGCGACGCTGTTGGCGCCGTTGACGTTGTAGATCGCGTTGCCGGTCGACAGCACGGTGCCCGCGTCGGTCGCGAGCACGCCGTGCGCGCGTTGGCCGTTCACGTCGGTCGTCAGCGCGCCGGCCGTCGAAGAGCCCGTGTAGGTTGCGCCGCCCGCGACGCGGAACAGCGTCGAATCGTCGGTGTCGACGCTGAGATGCTGCGCGGCGACGTTGATCTTCGAGCCCGCGCCGTACGCGTAGAAGCCGATCTGGTTCGTGCCCGACATGAAGGCGGGCACCGCGTCGGCGCCGACGTCGATCGTCGCGCCCGAGCGCGCATGCACGCCGATCGCGCCGGTGCCCGTCAGGTTGAGCGCGCCGTCGAGCGTCGCCTGCGCGAGCGGTCCCTCGGCCCACACGCCGTAGTTGCGCGTGCCGGACGAGGGATCGAGCCCGCCGGCCACGTTGATCGTGCCGGTCGAGGTGGCGGCCGTCGCGAGCGTACCGGTCCCGACCACCATGATGCCGATGCCGTTGACGCCGTTCAGCGTGATGGTGCCGGTGTTGGTCACGGTCGCGGCGGTGTTGGACGCGAGCATGCCGACATTGGCGAGCGGCGTGCCGGGCGCCGCGCCGTTGACGACGATCGCCCCCGCGTTGCTCAGCGTGCCGGACGACGAGCCGATGCTCGCCAGCGCCGCGCCGTTCTGCGTCTGCGAGCCGATCACGATCGTGCCCAGGTTGCTCGCGGTGCCCGACGCGCCGAGCAGGATGCCGTACGTGTGCGCGGACAGCGCGACGTCGTTCACGGCTTCGGGCGACCCGGCGTCGTATTGCGCCGCGCGGCCGAGGTAGATCGTGCCGCCGGCTTCGTTCGTGAAGCTGCCGCCGGCGACGAGGCCGCCGATCACCTGGCTGTCGAGCGTCGTCGCGTTGACGCCGACATTGATCGTGCCGGCGTTCGATGCGCTCGCGCCGTCGGCCACGGCCACCGCGTAGTTCTGCAGGTCGGGCCGGTTGCGGGTGAGATTCCACGCGCCGACGTTCATCACGCCGTTGTTGACGAACGTGGTGCCCGCGCCGTCCGCATACACGCCGCTGCCTTCGACGTAGGCATTGAGGCCGAAGTTGTCGGGCTGCGCGGTGCCGCCCGTGCTGAAGTTGTCGCCGGCCGCGTAGCCGGACGAGATCACGCCGTTGTTGACGCCGCTCGCGCCGGTCAGCAGACGTACCAGCGTGAAGTCGCCCGACAGGCGCCCGTCGTTGATGAAATGCGCGCCGTTCTCCGCAAGGACGGCGCTGCTCGCGTCGATCGTGTTGGAGCCGCGGAAGTCGATCTGGCCGTCCGTGCCGATGTGCAGCGTCGCGTTCGCGCCCGTGCCGTGCATCGCCGTCGGATAGTTTCTGGGCAGCGCGTTCTTGTCGCCGGGCGATACGTCGTTCGCGTACTCGAAGGTTTGCGTGGAGAACGACACGGCCTGGCCGAACGCGTTGTCGTAGGCCGCTTGCGAGCCGAGCGCGCCGCTCTGGACCGAACGCACGAGAAAGTTGTTGTACGCGGCGAGCGACGCGGCGTCGGTGACGGTCCACGTGCTGCCGTCGAACGCGGTGAAGGTGCCTGCGTAGCTCGGCACGTCGAGCTGGATGCTGCCGACGGGGCCGCCGCTCGCGAGATAGTCGCCGGTGATGAACCAGATCTGGTTGCGCGAATTCCAGTTGATGACGCTCGGCGTCGAGCCGGTGCCGTCCGCGTAGGTCAGGTCGGTCTGCTTTGCCGCGATCGTGATCGCGTTGCCGGCCGCCGCGGGCGCGTTCGCGGGATTGCCGATCGACACGTCGAGCGTGCCGCCCGAGTTCGCGACCGTGCCGATGCGCGTGTTCACGTACTGGTTGCCGTTCACGTCGTGGTAGACCGGCACGTCGGTCGAGCCCGCGCTCGACGCGACGAAGGCGGACGAATCGTAGGTCGCGACGGACGTCCGGCCGCCCGTGATCGAATCGGGCGTGCCGACGCTCTGCGTCTTGCCGCCGAGCGACACCAGCGGCTGGTTCGGATTGCCCGAAATGATCGACGTCGTGTCGAGCGGCATCAGCGTGTAGCCCATGTCGCCGGTCGCGCCGGTCCATGCGCCCGTCAGGCCGACCCGGTCGCCGCCCGTCACGGTCGTGGCGCCGACGAGGTTGTCGTTGACGGTCGGGCTGAAACTGCCGAGCACGCAGGTGCCGCCGCTCGCGACTGCCGCGCCGCTGCCGCACGTCGATGCGTGCGCGGAGCCGGCCGACAGCACGGCCAGCGCGGCGCCGAGTGCGGCGATGCGCAGCGGCGTCGGGCGCGCGGCGTGGCGGCCGGTGCCGGACGGCTTGCCCGAACGCTTGCCGCATGCCCGCGCCGTTTCCGCAACCGCGACCCAGCAGCCGGTAGTCTCGCTCCAGATCGATCGAAATGAATGATTCACGACAAGCCTCTCTCTCTTGTTTTGATGCGGCATTCACCGCCGTGCAGTGAAGTCTCGGTCCGCGGTGGGGAAATGGCCGGAATGGACGTGCGGCGGCCATCGCCGCTTCTCCATTTATTGCGCTTCGTTACACCGGGGATGAGCGGAGTCTACTGATCGAGAGGACGATCGATTATCAAAAAAATAATGAATGTGGCAATAATGCCGATTTGATTCGGTATTTTTTAATTGTGTGGCGAATCGAACTGAAAGTCTTTGTGGTAAAGGGCTTTGCCGATCTTATAAGGGCGGATTCGCGGTTGCCGGATCGGTGCGGTGGCGCACGGTTTGCGTCGAGGGGGTGCGTTAGAATATGGCTTCCGGATTATATGCGTTCTGGATGCGCGTGATTATCTATTTTGTTTTTTGATTATTTTCGACTGGAAATTAATTAAATCAAGAAAATGTTACGCGCGATCGTTTCGACTTGCCCCGGACTGTGGCCTGGATGAAACGGAATCGGTCCGGAAGCGAACGACTGGCCCCGGCGGCGAGCGTTGCCGCATCGCTGGCGCGCGAAGCCGACCGTCGCGGTCGGGCGGGGTGTGGAATCGTTTCGGCGTGCGGTGACGAACAGGGAAGGGCGCGCGGTGTGCCCGCCGGGCTCAAAAGTCGATCGCGTCGTCGGAATCGCCGTCGGTGGCGGTTGCGAGCGCCTCGCGTGCGACGCGCGGCGCCGACGCCGATGCGTCGAGCGACGGATTGCGCAGTTTCTCGAGCACGCGCTCGGGCACCGGAATCCGCATCCGCGCGGCCACGTCGCCGCACTGGAACATGATCAGCTCGCCCGGCTCGAACGCGGTCCAGACCTCGTTGTCGGTGAGCGGCTGCGTGGCGATCACCGCGACGCGATCCTCGGGCGTCGTGTATTTCGCGAAGTCGATCGACAGGTCTTCGTCGACGAGATGCGCGGTCGAGAACGGCCAGCGCCGCACGAGATAGTGCAGCCGCGTCGAGCAGTGCGCGAACAGCGCCTGGCCGTTCGACATCAGGAAGTTGAACACGCCGTGATCGGTGATGCCGCGCGTCAGCTCGCCGACGCGCTCGAACAGCTCGGGCAGCGGCGGCTGCGCGCCGGGGAACGCTTCGCGCAACCCCTGCATCAGCACGCAGAACGCCTGCTCGCTGTCGGTCGTGCCGACCGGATGGTAGACGCTGCCGTCCATGTCCGGTGCGTAGTCCTGCAGATCGCCGTTATGCGCGAAGATCCAGTGCCGGCCCCACAGCTCGCGCATGAACGGATGGCTGTTCTCGAGCAGGATGTGACCTTGCGTCGCCTTGCGGATGTGCGCGATCGTGTTCTTGGACTTGATCGGGTAGCGCTTCACCATCTCGGCGATCGGCGACGTGGCCGATGCCTGGTGATCGATGAAGAGGCGGCAGGCCTTGTCCTCGAAGAACGCGATGCCCCAGCCGTCGGCATGGTGATCGGTGAGCCCGCCCCGGGCTGCGAAACCTGTGAAGGAGAATGTGACGTCCGTCGGCGCGGCGCAGTTCATTCCTAAGAGTTGGCACATTTTACTTGGGGCGGCAGGCTGAAGCGGGGGGTAACGAACCGGGCGAACCCCGGTACAATGCGGCTTCTAGCATATCACCGAGCCCCGAGCGGTAAAAAGCGGATTCCGCCGACCGAAGGCCCCGTGTTGCGGTTTGCCGTCAGTCGGCCCGCGGCATGCGTGTTCCGGCCCCGCCGATGGCCCGCCCGTTCCTCACGACGCCTCCTATGACTGCCTCGAACGCTTCCTCCCCGGCGACGCTCTCGCTCGCCCGTCCCGACGACTGGCACCTGCACCTGCGAGACGGCGACATGCTGGCCGCCGTGCTGCCGCACACCGCGCGCCAGTTCGGCCGCGCGATCGTCATGCCGAACCTGAAGCCGCCGGTGACGACCACCGCGCAGGCGCAGGCCTACCGCGAGCGCATCCTGGCCGCGCTGCCGGCCGGGATGACGTTCGAACCGCTGATGACGCTGTACCTGACCGACAACACGCCGCCCGACGAGATCCGCCGCGCGCGCGAAAGCGGTTTCGTGCACGGCGTGAAGCTGTATCCGGCGGGTGCGACGACGAATTCCGACCACGGCGTCACCGATCTCGCGAAATGCGCGAAGACGCTCGAGGCGATGCAGGAAACGGGCATGCCGCTGCTCGTGCACGGCGAGGTGACCGATGCGTCGATCGACCTGTTCGACCGCGAGAAGGTCTTCATCGACCGCGTGATGACGCCGCTGCGCCGCGACTTCCCGGGCCTGAAGGTCGTGTTCGAACACATCACCACGAAGGACGCGGCCGACTACGTGCGCGACGCCGACGCGGCGCCCGGCCTGCTGGGGGCGACGATCACCGCACATCACCTGCTGTACAACCGCAACGCGCTGTTCGTCGGCGGGATTCGCCCGCATTACTACTGCCTGCCCGTGCTGAAGCGCGAGACGCATCGCGTCGCGCTGGTCGAGGCCGCGACGTCGGGCAACCCGCGCTTCTTCCTCGGCACCGACAGCGCGCCGCATGCGCGCGACGCGAAGGAAACCGCGTGCGGCTGTGCGGGCTGCTACACGGCGCTGCACGCGCTCGAACTGTATGCGGAAGCATTCGACAACGCCGGCGCGCTCGACCGGCTCGAAGGGTTCGCGAGCTTCTTCGGCGCCGATTTCTACGGGCTGCCGCGCAGCGCCGAGACGGTCACGCTGCGTCGCGAGGCATGGGAACTGCCGCGCGAGATCTTCGCGGGCGATACGCCGGTCGTGCCGCTGCGCGGCGGCGAGACGATCGGCTGGAAACTCGCGTGACCTGCGCGCCGCCGCGCGAGCCCGGCCATGCGGCCGGCGGCGCGGCGGCGGAGGTCGCACGGATCGACTGGTCCGTGCCGTGGCTCGCGCCCTACGCGGAGCCCGGCCGCGCCGCGCAGGCGGCCGCACGGGCGGGCGAGGCCGCGCTGCTCGACATGCTGAACGGCGCGTTGCGCGATACCGGCCCCGACGGCCCGCGCGTGAGCGGCCGCGGCAGGCTGTTGCGGTTCGTGCCGCAGGCCGCGTTGCCGCCCGGCATCGCATACGAGACCCATATTGCGGAGACGGGCGGCGTCCCGACCCGCCACAACCTGCACGACTTCTTCAACGCGCTCGTATGGTTCGCGTATCCGCGCATCAAGGCGGCGTTGAATGCGCGCCAGGCCGCGGCGATCGACGCGGCAGGCGGTGTGGGCCCGGTGCGCGGCGCGTTGCGCGACGCGCTCACGTTGTTCGACGAGAATGCCGCGCTGTTCGTGACGGCCGACCGCACACTCGCCGACGCGCTGCGCGCGTTCGACTGGCCGCGGCTGCTGATTGCCTCGCGCGCCGCGTGGGGGGGGCGCTGCGAGGCGCGGCTCGTCGGCCATGCGCTGCTCGGGAAACTCGTCGCGCCCTACAAGTCCTGCACCGCGCATACGTGGATCGTCGAAGTGAGCGCCGACTATTTTTCGTGGCCCGGGGCGCGGCGCATCGCGCATGTCGACGCGCGCATCGCCGCGGAACTTGCGACTTGCGCGCTGACGAGCCGCGACTTCGCACCGCTTCCGGTGCTCGGTGTGCCGGGCTGGTGCGACGCGAATGCCGAGGCCGCGTTCTACGACGACCCGGCCGTATTCCGCAGCGGCCGCCGCTCGCGTGCTGCCGGCGGCGGCGCGCAGTGCTAGAATGCGCGTCGCAAAGCAGGCCAGGCAGTCGCGGCCTCGCCGCCTTCGGGCGCGCGGGGGCGAGGAAAGTCCGGACTCCACAGGGCAGGGTGATGGCTAACGGCCATCCGTGGCGACACGCGGAACAGGGCAACAGAAAGCAAACCGCCGATGGCCCGGCGCAAGCCGGGATCAGGTAAGGGTGAAACGGTGCGGTAAGAGCGCACCGCGGCGACGGCGACGTTCGCCGGCACGGTAACCTCCACCCGGAGCAATTCCAAGTAGGCAGGCGCGCATTTTCGGATGCAGGACGGGGCCCCCGTCTCGTCTGCGGGTAGGAAGCTTGAGCGCGTCAGCAATGGCGCGCCTAGAGGAATGGCTGCCACGCGTGGCGCGCTTCGGCGCGCGACGTGCACAGAATCCGGCTTATCGGCCTGCTTTGCCGTTCGAATGCGAAAGGGCCGGCGTCTCCTTGCGGAGCGCCGGCCCTTTTTTCATGCGCGATCGACGCGCGGCGCGGGTCAGGCCGCGACGATGTCGAACGAATGCGTGAGCTCGGCCGTTTTCGCGATCATGATCGACGCGGAGCAATACTTGTCGTGCGACAGGTTGATCGCGCGTTCGACCGTGGTCGGGCTCAGGTTGCGCCCGGTGACCGTGAAGTGGAAGTGGACCTTCGTGAACACCTTCGGATCCTCGCTCGCACGCTCGGCCTTCAGCGTGACCGAGCAGCCGGTGACTTCCTGGCGGCTCTTCTTCAGGATCAGCACGACGTCATAGGCCGTGCAGCCGCCGGTGCCGAGCAGCACCATTTCCATCGGGCGCGGCGCGAGGTTGTGGCCGCCGCCTTCCGGCGCGCCGTCCATCGTGACGAGATGGCCGCTGCCGGTCTCGGCGGAAAACGCCATGCCGTCCTGGCCCATCCAGCTTACTTTGCATTCCATGCTTGCACTCCCGCGTTGCCTGATTCGGATTCGATCCGGCATTGTAGCCCGCTGCGCAACGGTCGGCTGATGCGCTGCACGACGCGCAACGCCTGTGCCGCGCAAACGGCGCGCCGGACGGCCAATTCCCCTCCGGATTTAGGGGTTTCGCTCTAGGCAAGGGCGATCCTTGTGCCTGCCGGGCAGGATCATGGCATTGATTTAAAAGGGAAAATCGATTTTTCAAACGCGTTCTGAAAAATTCCGCATTATGGTGTTTGATTTCGTAATGCAAATTTTCTTGTGAAGTCGGTGACGCGTTCGTATAATGAGCCTCATTGGTTGTCGCGCTGCGGCAACCTCCGAATGTCTCCTCCACCCTCCTCCTATGGTGGATTAAGCCCGAACCAGCCGTTCGGGCTTTTTTTCGTCCCATGCAAACATCGGCGCGCGGCTTGCGCGCCCCGGCATCGTTACGCGGGCTGCGACGCCGCGCCGGGCGAGCGGGCGGCGGGCGCCGGCGCCTGCGGGGCCGACGCATGACCGTGGCCGCGCGAGCAGAAGTGGCGGACGCGTTCGCGCACCGCGCGCAGGCGGGCGACGCGATCCTCGGCATGGGCCGAGCGGGCTTCGGCGATGCGCGCATCGAGCGCGTCGAGCTTGGCTTCGCAGTCGGCGCGGGCGGCGACGGCAGGCGCCGAGGCAGCCACGAGCGCGGCCGCAATGAAGGGCGTAAGTCGTTGTTTCATCATGCTGGCTTGTTGTTTTACGGGTTCGGCCGGTCCGGCGCGGCGAGGCTGCATGCCGCGCGTCGACGGGTGCCGCCCCAGGCGCTCGGTTCGCCTGGCGGGTCGGGGCACGACCGGATTTTGGCCCATTTCGGCCGTCGCGCGCACCGGAAGTGGATTCCCTTTGACCGCGTTGCCGGATTTCCTTTATAATTCAGGGCTTTTCCGCATTCATGCCCACGGAAAAAGAACAGGGAGAGCCTGCACCGCGCCTCGAAGCGCACACAGACAAGCAGGAAGAACACACCGGGCAAAGCATTTTTTTTGGATCGATCATGAAGACGTTTTCCGCAAAAGCCCATGAGGTGACGCGCGAATGGTACGTGATTGACGCGACGGACAAGGTTCTCGGCCGTGTTGCCAGCGAAGTGGCACGCCGTCTGCGCGGCAAGCACAAGCCTGAATTCACTCCGCACGTCGATACTGGTGATTTCATCATCATCATCAACGCGAGCAAGTTGAAGGTCACCGGCAACAAGACGCTGGACAAGAAGTACTACCGTCACTCGGGTTACCCGGGCGGTATCTATGAAACGACGTTCGGCAAGATGCAAGAACGCTTCCCGGGCCGCGCGCTCGAGAAGGCGGTCAAGGGCATGCTGCCGAAGGGCCCGCTCGGCTATGCAATGATCAAGAAGCTGAAGGTCTACGCTGAAGCCACGCATCCGCACTCGGCTCAACAGCCGAAGGCGCTTGAGATCTAAGGGGAGCCCACATGATCGGTAACTGGAACTACGGCACGGGCCGCCGCAAGAGCGCAGTCGCACGTGTCTTCATCAAGGCTGGCAAGGGCGACATCATCGTCAACGGCAAGCCCATCGCTGACTACTTCTCGCGCGAAACGTCGCTGATGATCGTGCGTCAACCGCTGGAACTCACGAACCACGGCCAGACGTTCGACATCAAGGTGAACGTCGCGGGCGGCGGTGAAACGGGTCAGGCAGGCGCAGTGCGCCACGGCATCACCCGTGCACTGATCGACTACGATGCGACGCTGAAGCCGTCGCTGTCGAGCGCAGGCTTCGTCACGCGCGATGCGCGTGAAGTCGAGCGTAAGAAGGTCGGTCTGCGCAAGGCACGCCGCGCCAAGCAGTTCTCGAAGCGTTAATCCCGCTTCATGGCTTCGCCGCTTTCGGGCGGCGTTCGCCGGAAAAACCGCCAGCTTTCGCGCTGGCGGTTTTTTTATGTCCGCTTCCAGGCTTGTGCCGCCGCGGCCCGTGCGGGCGCGTTTGACGAAATCGACAAGAACCTGTTGATTTCATGGACTTCAGCACGATCTTCTGATCGGCCCTACAATAGCGGCTAAAGCTTTTTGGAGAGTTCGCAATGAACGCTGTTACCGAATCCGCAGCAACGACGGCCGAAGTGCCGGTTCCGTTCGTCTTTACCGACGCAGCGGCCGACAAGGTCAAGCAACTGATCGACGAAGAGGGCAATCCCGACCTGAAGCTGCGCGTGTTCGTGCAGGGCGGCGGCTGCTCGGGCTTCCAGTATGGCTTCACGTTCGACGAGGAAGTCAACGAGGACGACACCGTGATGAACAAGAACGGCGTCCAGCTCCTGATCGACTCGATGAGCTACCAGTACCTGGTCGGCGCAGAGATCGACTACAAGGACGACCTCAACGGCGCCCAGTTCGTGATCAAGAACCCGAACGCGTCCACCACCTGCGGGTGCGGCTCGTCGTTCTCGGTTTGAGCGCACGACGGATCCTGTCCGGTTTGCCGGCATGAAAAACGGGGCTTCATGCCCCGTTTTTTTACATCCGCCCGCCATGCGGCGGGCGCGGCGTGGCGCGTGTCGCGTCAGCGCGGGTAGAGCGCGCCGAGCACGCGATCGCCGGCGGCGCCGGTGACCGTCGCGAGATTGCCGGGCTGGCGCGCGGTGAAGCGGTACGCGAGCCACGCGAAGGCGAGCGCCTCGACCTGCTGCGGCGGTACGCCGAGCGCGGCCGTCGTATCGACCGTGGCCGGCACGCCGGCCGCGTGCAGCGCGGCCCGGAGCGCGTCGAGCAGCACCGGATTGCGGGCGCCGCCGCCGCATGCGAAGACGGCCTGGCAGCCCGGTGCGTGCCGGGCGATCTCGCGGGCGATGGATACGGCCGTGAGCGCGGCGAGGGTCGCCTGCACGTCTTCCGGCGCGACCTGCGCGAACGCGGCGAGCTTCGCGTCGAGCCACGCCGGATTGAACAGGTCGCGTCCGGTGCTTTTCGGCGGCGGCTCGGCGAAATACGGTTCGTCGAGCAGCGCGTCGAGCAGCGGCGCATGGGCGGCGCCGCGCGCGGCGAACTTGCCGCCTTCGTCGTATGGCTTGCCGAGGTGGCGGGTCGCCCATTCGTCGAGCAGCGCATTCGCCGGCCCGCAGTCGAAGCCGCGCACGTCGCCGCCTTCGCCGGGCAGGATCGTGATGTTGCTGATGCCGCCGAGATTGCAGACGACCCGGGTCTCGCCCGGCGCGCCGAACACCGTTGCATGGAACGCCGGCGCAAGCGGCGCGCCGTGGCCGCCCGCGGCGACGTCGCGGCTGCGGAAGTCGGCGATCACGTCGGCATGGGTCAGCTCGGCGAGCAGCGCCGGGTTGTTGATTTGCCGCGTATAGCCGCGCTCGGGGCGGTGGCGCACCGTCTGGCCGTGCACGCCGATTGCGCGGATCTCGTCGCGCGACAACCCGGCCGTGCGCTGCAATTCGTGACAGCACACCGCATAGCGCGCGACGAGCGCGTTGGCCGCGAGCGATTCCCGGTCGATCTCGTTGTCGCCCGGCTGCTGCAGCGCGAACAGCGCGTCACGCAGCGACGGCGCGAAGCCGACGAATGCTTCCGCGAGCACGGCCGGCGCCTTGCCGGCCTCGAAACGCACGGCGACGCCGTCGACGCCGTCCATGCTGGTTCCCGACATCAGCCCGAAGTAGATGCCGTCGGCCGGATGGGCGTTTTGCGGATGTCGTTGCGGCACGTTGGGTTCTCCTGGATCGTGCGGCGCGGGCCGGTGCCGCGCGCCTTGCGCCCGATTATCCGCGCAACGTGATGCATCGTTAAGCGATGCCCGCGCAAGTTATGGGAAAATCCCTGTTTTTGCGACATTCTTCCTGGCACCGATGAGCACCGAACCCAGTTCCAAGCCTGTTTTCCCGATCACCGACGAAGTCCGGCATGCGCTCGCCGTCACGAAGCGCGGCGTCGACGAGCTGCTGATCGAGGAAGAGTTCGCGCAGAAGCTCGCGCGCAGCGCGGCCACGGGCAAGCCGCTTCGCATCAAGCTCGGCCTCGACCCGACCGCGCCCGACATCCACATCGGCCATACGGTCGTGCTGAACAAGATGCGCCAGTTGCAGGACCTCGGCCACACGGTGATCTTCCTGATCGGCGATTTCACGTCGCTGATCGGCGATCCGTCGGGCCGTAACGCGACGCGCCCGCCGCTCACCCGCGAACAGATCGAGTCGAACGCGAAGACCTACTTCGAGCAGGCCGCGCTCGTGCTGGATCGCGCCAAGACCGAGATCCGCTACAACAGCGAATGGTCGATGCCGCTCGGCGCGGACGGGATGATCAAGCTCGCGTCGCGCTACACGGTCGCGCGGATCCTCGAACGCGAGGATTTCACGAAGCGCTTCCAGGGCGGCGTGCCGATCTCGATCCACGAATTCCTGTACCCGCTGATGCAGGGCTACGATTCGGTCGCGCTGAACGCCGATCTCGAACTCGGCGGCACCGACCAGAAATTCAACCTGCTGGTCGGCCGCGAACTGCAGAAGCAGTACGGCCAGGAACAGCAGTGCATTCTCACGATGCCGCTGCTCGAAGGCCTCGACGGCGTCGAGAAGATGTCGAAGTCGAAGGGCAACTACGTCGGCATCAGCGAGAAGCCCACCGACATGTTCGGCAAGCTGATGAGCATCTCGGACACGCTGATGTGGCGTTACTTCGAGTTGCTGTCGTTCCGCGGTCTCGACGAGATCGCCGGCTTCAAGCGCGAGGCCGAAGGCGGCCGCAACCCGCGCGACTTCAAGGTGCTGCTCGCGCAGGAAATCGTCGCGCGGTTCCACTCGCAAGCCGATGCCGAACGTGCGCTCGAGGATTTCAACCATCGCGCGAAGGGCGGCGTGCCGGACGACATCGCGTCGGTCACGCTCGCCGGCGCGCCGCTGGCGATCGGCCAGCTGTTGAAGCAGGCCGGCCTCGTGCCGTCGACGAGCGAGGCGCTGCGCAACATCGAGCAGGGCGGCGTGAAGATCGACGGCGCGACGGTGTCGGACAAGGGTCTGAAGGTCGAGGCCGGCGAGTTCGTCGTGCAGGTCGGCAAGCGCCGCTTCGCGCGCGTCACGCTGACCGCATGATCGCGCTGATCCAGCGCGTGAGGCGCGCCGACGTGCGCGTCGGCGATCGTACGACGGGCGAGATCGGCGCGGGCCTGCTCGCGCTGGTCTGCGCCGAGCGCGGCGACACCGATGCGGCGGCCGACAAACTGCTCGCGAAGCTGCTCGGCTACCGCGTGTTCAGCGACGCCGACGGCAAGATGAACCTGCCGGTGTCGAACATCGACGGCGCGGGCAGCGCGGGCGGCCTGCTGCTCGTGTCGCAGTTCACGCTGGCGGCCGATACCCGCAGCGGGCTGCGCCCGAGCTTCACGCCGGCCGCCCCGCCCGACGAAGGCGCGCGGCTGTTCGACTATTTCGTCGCGGCTGCACGCGCGCGCCATCCGGTCGTCGAGACGGGCGAATTCGGCGCCGACATGCAGGTGTCGCTCGTCAACGACGGCCCCGTGACGTTCTGGCTGCAAGTGCGGCCCTGATTCTTCCCCGGAGACGCGCCGCGATGGCCTCCACGCAGATTCTTTTCATCCGCCATGGCGAGACGGCCTGGAACCGCATCAAGCGCATCCAGGGGCATACCGACATTCCGCTGGCCGACTCGGGGCTCGCGCAGGCGCAGCGGCTGGCTGCCCGGCTCGAACGGGAGGCGCGCGAGGGCGTACGGATCGACGCGGTCTATTCGAGCGACCTGATGCGCGCGCAGCAGACCGCCCAGCCCTTCGCCGATGCGCTCGGCCTGCCGCTGCAACTGCGCGAAGGGTTGCGCGAACGCTCGTACGGCGCGTTCCAGGGGCATGACAGCGGCGAGATCGAGACGCTGTTTCCGGATGCATACGCAGCGTGGCAGACACGCGATCCGGGTTTTGCGCCGGAGGGCGGCGAGTCGCAGCGCGTGTTCTATCACCGCGTGCTGCATGCGCTGGAGCCGATCGTGGCCGCGCATCCGGGCGGCCGGATCGCCTGCGTCGCGCACGGCGGCGTGCTCGATTGCGTGTACCGGTTCGCAAACGCGATCGAGCTATCGGCGCCGCGCCATTACCCGTTGCTCAATACGAGCATCAACGTCGTCGATTACGTCGACGGCCGCGCGCAGGTCGTGCAGTGGGGCGACGTGTCGCATCTGGAAGGGCCGAGCGACGACGACGGGTACCGCAAGGTGCTCTGAGCGGGCCGGCTCGGGCCAGTCTTGCCGGCCGGAGCCCGTTTCCGCGCGACGCTTACCGCGGCAGCGCGTGGCGCGTCTTGTAGTCGAGCGCGTACGCGATCTTGCCGGGTTTGTCGGCCGTGATCGGCTGGCGCAGCTTGTCGAATTCCCCCTTGTTGTATTTCTTTCCGCCGTTGATCGCATCGGCGCGCCCGAGGTCGGCGCCCGTCTTGCCGTCGATCACGGGATCCGTGGCCGCGACCATGCGCGTCGACGCATTCCAGACCGCGTTCAGGTAGCCCGTGTCGGCCTTCGCCGGATCGGGATCGGTTGCGCCGAGGCGCGTCAGGTCGTAGCCGGTGAGCGCGAACGTGCCCGGCTGCGCGCGCAGCCAGTCGGCCCAGTAGAACTCGAGGTAGTCGGTGGATTGCGCGGGCTTGCTGTAGCCGATGTCGCGGGTGAAATAGACGAGCGACCGGTAACGGTCGTTCGTCATTCCAAGCGCCAGGCCGAGCCCGGCCGGCAGCTGGGCGGCCGTGATCGGCTTGCCCTCGCCGTTCTTGAGGCGCACATAGCCGCGGCTCTGCATCTGCTGCCAGAATGTGTCGCCCGCGTAGTCGCTCAGGTTGTCCTTGACGACGACGTGCACGTGCAGGGCCGGGCCGCCATCGGGCGTTTCGTAATAGGTCGACAGGCCGTGGTGGCCGTCGGTCAGGTACAGCGCGTCGCCGTTCGGGCCGATCACGACCGGGTTCAGCACCGAGCGGTCGCGGGCGTTCGCGTCGCTCGTCGTGCACGCGTAGCTCGCCGGGTCGCGCAGCGCCGACTTTGCGCCATAGCCGCCTGTCGCGATGCCGCCGAGGCCTTCGTCCGCGCAGAAGTCGTCGAATTTCTTGTCGGGCTGCAGTTCGTAGCGGCCGAGCTTGTAGTAGATCTGGTCGTAACCGATCGCGCCCTGCGTCGGACGAAGATCGCCGAGCGTCACGTCGATCAGGTCGCCCGCGCGGGCGCTCTTCCACTTGCCCGGTTGCGGTG